>JBCBFY010000248.1:0-4022 GCA_038527325.1 Cyanobacteria bacterium J06614_10 | reverse complement strand
AGATGGGCTCTAAATCCACTCAGTAGGGCACCGCCTGAGCACAGGTAGTAGCACCGTTTGAGGTAGCTGTGCTTAGGTGTTTTGGGTGTAAATTCTAGGCTTTTTCCGAGGTAGGGGTACTGGGCCATTTCGGCATGCTGGCTGTCTGCGGGTGGGGTGTAGCGGTCTTGCCAGCGGGCGATGTGGGGAGATAGGGTCTGTAGCTCTAGCTGGAGGCGGAGGTCGGTGGTGAAGCCGGTGCCGCAGACCATGGCATCGTGGGTGAGGGTGCTGCTGCCGTAGGTGCCAACGATTTGGCCGTTTTGGTGGCGGAGCTGGCGAATGGGGGCGTCTGTATAGAGGGTGAGCTGGGGGTGGCTGATGGCCTGGTAGTAGGTGTGGGCGGGGGGAAGCTGCCCGAGGCGAAATTCGGCTAGGGTGTAGGCCCATTTGAGATTGTCGGGAAGGTCGATATAGTGGCGGTGATAGCCGTTCCATTCGCTCCAGCGGATGCGGTTGATGTTGGTAAGGGCGGGGCGACGCACGGCGATATCGACCGATTGCGCACCGGCTTTGAGCATGAGTAGGGCATTGTCGAAGGCGCTGGCTCCGCCGCCGATGACGATAATTCGCTTCCCTGCGAAGGCGGGAAAGTCGATGGGGTCCATCGTGTGGTGGTAGCGATGGGGGGGCAGATTGTCTGTGACGATGGGGGGGAGGTATTTGCCGCCTGCGCACTCCATGCCGGTGGCAAACACGAGAAAGCGAGCCTTGTAGCGTTCGGGCTTGCCTTGGTGAAGGGCCTCTAGCCAGAAGCACTGTTCGCTCGCGTGCCAGGAAATATTTTGGATGTGGGTGTCGTTTTGGACGGGCAGGTCGAGAATTTTGCCGTACCAGTCTAGGTAGTCTGCCCAAAGCGGGCGGGGGATGTAGCGAATGCGCTGCCAGTAGTCGCTACCGTAGCGGGCGCGGCACCAGCGGCTAAAGTGGAGGTTGGCAATGCCCCATTCGAGTCCGCCGGTGACGTGTTTGGGCGTACGGAGGGTGGCGTTTCGGGCGAAGGTGCGCCAGGGACCTTCTTGACCGGGGCGGCTGCGGTCGAAGATGCGAACGCGTTCGATACCGTGTCGGCGGAGGCCGAAGGCGGTGGATTTGCCGCAGTGGCCTGCGCCGAGGATAGCGACTTCTAAAGTGGTGCGATCGCGGCTATAGTCCCAATTTTTGCTGGGGTAGTTGAGGGTTTCTAGGTCGGCGTAAATGTTTTCAGTTAACTGATGAAGACGCTTATTAGCGTCGGGATGGGGATCGGGCAGGGTCCAAAAATCGTCGGTATTTAAGTCTGTTGGAAGCGGTAGCGAAGGCTGGGGTAAAGTCATGATTTGATGAGCATAGTCATGGCTGATGCAGATAGCTTTCCGCAGTTTCTGTCTAAAGATATCAAGGCTTTTTGAGAGCGGGGATGAATGAAATGATTATTTCTTAATTCCGGCTTGAATTAGGAGGACCGGAATAGGGTTCGACGTTGGATGGAGGGTGACCTGTGGATATGTATGATGACCTATGGCAATCGCTACGGCGGTGAGGATAAAGATGCCTCTATTAAATGGTGAAGATCGATAGGGAATTGGTTCGTTTTAGATGGTTATGGCTTGGGGTTGTTATATCTAAAAGGGCTATAGTCTGATTTATATAGAAGTAATTGATGCGGGTGGCTGCTTTTGAGGCAGATGAGGATAAGACTGTGGATTTGACTGCTGCGCTGAGATGGGTTGATGCTGCTGTAACCACCCATACTGGATGTTCCCTCCGGGAGCCCGAGATGGTGATTTTGAAGGGGACCTGGCGGGGGCTGACCTATGAGCAGATGTCCAGAGATTCTGACTACAGCACGAACTACCTGATGCGGGACGTGGCGCCCAAGCTTTGGAAGCAGCTCTCGAATGTGTTTGGCCGCTCGGTGGGGAAGACAAATTTTCGAGTGGCGCTGGAATCGTTTGCAGCGACTAGTGGCCAGGTGCCGACAGGGCCACTGGCGGATGACTCGGTGGAAGGGGCGGTTTCGTCTGGGGGCGTAGGGGGGGCGACTGTTGGCCTATTTAATGCGGCAGATGAGGGCTGGGCGAGGCAGGTGCCAGTGACCGGTGGGCGTCTTTTGCGTTCGGCCCGGGCTTCGCTGCTGTCACCAGCGTCGATATTTCCAGCTACGCTGTACGGCTATGGGGAACCGCTCTCGCAGCTGAAGCAGTGGCTGACGGCAGCGATCGCAGATCCGAGTGCCCACAGCCGAGTGATTGGCGTATGGGGCCTGAGGGGCATTGGCAAGACGCTGCTAATAGAAACGGCGCTCTCTCAGCTGGAGGTGCCGGTTGAAGGTGTTATCTGGTGCGCTCTGCAAGATCGGCCAACTTTGGAAGCGCTGAGCGTCAGCATATTGAGCAGTTTGGGGATGGTGTCTCACCAGGCGGGGCGAGCCGATGCCCGGCTCCTGTCGCTGCTGGCGGGTCATTCGTTTGTGGTGGTGCTGGAGTCGGCGGAGGCGATACTGCAGCCGGGGCAGCTAGCGGGCGATTATCTGGCGGGCTATGAGGACTATGGTGAATTTTTTCAGTCGATGTTGGGATCGCGTAGCTGTGTGGTGCTGACGGGTATTGAGGGGCCTGCGGCGCTGATTCGTCAGGGAGAAGACGGGGGTGGCCGGGGAGTGCGATCGCTGACGCTAAAAGGGCTTTCTGAAGCGGCGGCGGTTGAGCTACTGCAGGCGGAGGCGTTGGCAGCGCGGGAGTGCTGGCCGACGCTGATTGCGCGATACCAGGGGCATCCGCTGGCACTTAAGGCGGCAGCGCGGGTGATTCGAGAAATTTTTAATGGCCGGGTAGATGCTTTCTTAAGTCAGTCGTCTGTGCTGTTCAACGATATTTTTAGGCTGCTGGCGCCATCTTTTGATCGGCTGTCGGCGTCTGAGGTGAATGTGCTGTATTGGCTGGCAAGTGCAGAAACGCCGCTGTCTTTGGCGGACTTACGACAGACGCTGCCGCTGTCTTTGGGCGCGTCGGAGCTGATTTCTGCAATTGATTCGCTTGGGCAGCGATCGCTGCTAACGAAGCAGCTGCAGGGAGATTTACCCATATTTCACTTGCCTTCGCTGATCAAGGCCTATGCTTTTCATCAGTTTATAGGACAGTTCAGCCAGGGTCGCGTCGAAGACAGTCCGCCGGTGGATGCGTTTTCTGCGGGTGGGCCGTTGGGCAGTACCTATGCGCCCTCTGTGCCGGTGATAAATCTGAGCCCGCAGGCGATAAAACCAGTTCAGTTGAGCGAGTGGTTTGCTGGGCAAGTCGATGCGGAGTGGCACGCCCTAGACTGGCTGTTTGAATCGGCGGCGCGCCCTGCAATGCGATTGCGAAATGCCTATCACTTGAGAGACAAGACTTTTTTGAAGCGGTGTCGAACGATTGACTTGAGCGGGTCGTCACTTGGTAAGCGTTCTGAGTCTGATTCTTCTGAGGCGGTTTTTGCTGCAGTTGTAAAAGACAACGGTGCAAGGGCTGCTGCTACAAAGGCCATTTTGTTGGTAGCTGTTCGCCAAGAGTCGGAGACTCTTTATAAGGTGTGTGTGCAGGCGCAGCCTGGAAGGGGTGAAAGCCGGTTGCCAGATAAGCTAGGGCTTCGACTGTTGGACGCGCAGCGGGCTGTATTGGCAACGGTGATAGCAGAGCAGGAAGATACGTTTATTCAGCTACCGTATTTTCGCGGCGTTCTCTCCGAATCGTTTGAGATAGCTGTGGTGCTAGGAGAGATTGTTTATAGTGAGAAGTTTGTGATTTGAGAGCGTGAGCAGGCGCGCGCTGCACAGCATGGGAATCCCGTTTTCGACAATGAAAAGCTTGCGATTATGAAGCCTGATCCAGACGGCAAATAGAGGGAACATCATTGGACTGTAGCGCAGCAATTGATTCTAGCGCTTCGATACCTTGTCGCCAGTGTTTTTGTGTAGCTGTCAAACAGCTCATAGACGTTAGATAGATTCGTATATTATTCCGCTA
>JBCBFY010000247.1:0-4030 GCA_038527325.1 Cyanobacteria bacterium J06614_10 | reverse complement strand
TTAGCAGTGCTGTCAATATCACCAATATCAACGCCAAAACTATCGACAATGGGGATACCATTGCCTGCATCAATTGCCTGCGCAACTT
Organism: Cyanobacteria bacterium J06614_10; assembly: GCA_038527325.1. Lineage (GTDB taxonomy): Bacteria > Cyanobacteriota > Cyanobacteriia > Phormidesmidales > Phormidesmidaceae > Phormidesmis. Next base: position 3,942 of record JBCBFY010000247.1, on the reverse strand, counting down.
GAACTAGTGAGAGTCCAGAGAACGCAGGATCGTCAGCCCGGAAAAAGCGAAAATCAACATCGGCAAATTCGGCTTCAGAGTTGCCAGGGCCCACACCTTCTATGTTGAGGCGAGGACTGTTGCCTTCGACTTCAATATCGTATTTTGTCCCTGTTGAAGAAGGATCAATCTTAAGCGATAAGTAAATGGGATCTCCATTCTCATCTGTCATTTCATAGACAATCGTCTCACCTTCAAAGACTTCTAGCTCATTTCGAGAATCGGTATCGTTCTGGTCTCTTCCGGTAGAAGTTGCAAAGTTACCTGTTGCAGCATATTCAGTAGAATCGATGGTGCTAAGGCCAGATTCTACGCGAGTTGTAAGCTCGTCTGTGTCGAGGATGCCGTCGTTGTCATCGTCAAGGTCATCCGTATCAAGAACACCATCGCCATCGCGATCGCTCGCAATACCAGCAGCGAATGATCTAGAGGAGAGAGAAGATTCTGCCGTAGGCGCGGCACCACCAGAATCATCAGGCGTCGTAGACGGCGGGTTGGAGGGAGTGCCAACCGTTTGGTCCCATACTCTAAACTCAAGCTGAGTATCGCCAGAGAAATCAGGGTTAGGAACAAACCGCAGCAATGTGTTGTTGTTAAATAACAGAGCCTCTCCAACGGGGATTGGTGCATCGTCAAGATTGTTAGGATCGTTAGCCTGAAAATCTGTCCAGGGATGTCCAGAGATATCATCTCTGCGGTACTGCCATACGCCAGCAGACTCATCTGCACTGATGACACCAATGCCAATATCATCACCCTCAACATCGCTAGTGTTGAGCTGAGCCAACAGATCAGAGACTGCAATGGTGTCTGGGTTGGCAAAGTCTGAAAGGCTAACGACCACACTGGGTACAGGACTATTCCCTGAACCCACTTCGGCAACAGTACCATCACCACCCACAATGACCGTCCCCACAGGAGAGTCGTTGGCTGGTGTACCGTTGATTGTCATGGTTGCAGGCGCACCAGAAAAGACAGTGCCGTCGTTAACGCTGTAGGTAAAGCTGGCGTAGTTAGCGCCGCTTGCGTTCTGTGCAGGCAGAAAAGAGAGATTGGGAATGTCAGCAACTGCAACAGAATCACCAGCATTTACCACGTTGTTGCCTAGCATGAGGCTACTGCCCGCCGGGAAATTAAGACTGTCTATGCGAACTTCGACCAGTGAGTCGTTATCACTATCGGCAAAGTTAAAATCAGCAACGGTAAAAGTAACTGCTGCATCTTCACCAAAGTCAACTGTTCCACCGGTTGAGGTTGGAGCAGTGTTTGGCACATCTAAAGAGCGATAGTCTGCTTCGTTGGCATTAGTGTCTGTATTTTGAAGCGTGTTGAGCGGATCGTTTACAGAGCCGTTGGGGTCTGCGTAGGTGGGTGGGGTTGCGATCGCACCCGACTCTGCACTATCTAACGTGCCGTCACCATCACTATCCGTATCGAGATAGTCAGGCGTCGTATCACCATTGTTGTTGATAGCCGCATCGGTATTGACAGGGGTATTAAAGGAACCCCCAAACTCGCCAGTGGTCCCATCGTTACTGTCATAGATATCGATAACCCCATCACCGTCGGCATCGTTGTTGGTCACGTCGCCATCGGTGCCAAAGTTGGTGGCGTAGTTGGCAGTGGGCTGCGCCTCTACCGCATCAGGAATGCCATCGTCATCTGAATCGAGGTCAAGATAGTCGGCAACACCATCGATATCAGTGCTAACAGGTGTCACACCCGCTCCACCGTTCGCATCGGTCGAAACACCATCGGTGTAGCCCTCACCAACATCGTTGTGAACGCCATCGCCATCCGCATCTACAACGCTCGCGTCCTGCCCGCTCTCAATCAAGTCGCTAATGCCATCGTTGTCACTATCGAGATCTAGATGGTCAAGCACACCATCGCCGTCCGTATCTATCACAGGCAGGCTCTCAATTGTTCGCGTGAAGCGATGATTGAGAGCGGGCAGGACGCGAGCGTTGTAGATGCGGATGGCGATGGCGTTCACAACGATGTTGGTGAGGGCTACACCGATGGTGTTTCGACCGATGCGAACGGTGGAGCGGGTGTGACACCTGTTAGCACTGATATCGATGGTGTTGCCGACTATCTTGACCTCGATTCAGATGACGATGGCATTCCTGATGCGGTAGAGGCGCAGCCCACTGCCAACTACGCCACCAACTTTGGCACCGATGGCGACGTGACCAACAACGATGCCGACGGTGATGGGGTTATCGATATCTATGACAGTAACGATGGGACCACTGGCGAGTTTGGGGGTTCCTTTAATACCCCTGTCAATACCGATGCGGCTATCAACAACAATGGTGATACGACGCCTGACTATCTCGATACGGATAGTGATGGTGACGGCACGTTAGATAGTGCAGAGTCGGGTGCGATCGCAACCCCACCCACCTACGCAGACCCCAACGGCTCTGTAAACGATCCGCTCAACACGCTTCAAAATACAGACACTAATGCCAACGAAGCAGACTATCGCTCTTTAGATGTGCCAAACACTGCTCCAACCTCAACCGGTGGAACAGTTGACTTTGGTGAAGATGCAGCAGTTACTTTTACCGTTGCTGATTTTAACTTTGCCGATAGTGATAACGACTCACTGGTCGAAGTTCGCATAGACAGTCTTAATTTCCCGGCGGGCAGTAGCCTCATGCTAGGCAACAACGTGGTAAATGCTGGTGATTCTGTTGCAGTTGCTGACATTCCCAATCTCTCTTTTCTGCCTGCACAGAACGCAAGCGGCGCTAACTACGCCAGCTTTACCTACAGCGTTAACGACGGCACTGTCTTTTCTGGTGCGCCTGCAACCATGACAATCAACGGTACACCAGCCAACGACTCTCCTGTGGGGACGGTCATTGTGGGTGGTGATGGTACTGTTGCCGAAGTGGGTTCAGGGAATAGTCCTGTACCCAGTGTGGTCGTTAGCCTTTCAGACTTTGCCAACCCAGACACCATTGCAGTCTCTGATCTGTTGGCTCAGCTCAACACTAGCGATGTTGAGGGTGATGATATTGGCATTGGTGTCATCAGTGCAGATGAGTCTGCTGGCGTATGGCAGTACCGCAGAGATGATATCTCTGGACATCCCTGGACAGATTTTCAGGCTAACGATCCTAACAATCTTGACGATGCACCAATCCCCGTTGGAGAGGCTCTGTTATTTAACAACAACACATTGCTGCGGTTTGTTCCTAACCCTGATTTCTCTGGCGATACTCAGCTTGAGTTTAGAGTATGGGACCAAACGGTTGGCACTCCCTCCAACCCGCCGTCTACGACGCCTGATGATTCTGGTGGTGCCGCGCCTACGGCAGAATCTTCTCTCTCCTCTAGATCATTCGCTGCTGGTATTGCGAGCGATCGCGATGGCGATGGTGTTCTTGATACGGATGACCTTGACGATGACAACGACGGCATCCTCGACACAGACGAGCTTACAACTCGCGTAGAATCTGGCCTTAGCACCATCGATTCTACTGAATATGCTGCAACAGGTAACTTTGCAACTTCTACCGGAAGAGACCAGAACGATACCGATTCTCGAAATGAGCTAGAAGTCTTTGAAGGTGAGACGATTGTCTATGAAATGACAGATGAGAATGGAGATCCCATTTACTTATCGCTTAAGATTGATCCTTCTTCAACAGGGACAAAATACGATATTGAAGTCGAAGGCAACAGTCCTCGCCTCAACATAGAAGGTGTGGGCCCTGGCAACTCTGAAGCCGAATTTGCCGATGTTGATTTTCGCTTTTTCCGGGCTGACGATCCTGCGTTCTCTGGACTCTCACTAGTTCAAGTTGCGCAGGCAATTGATGCAGGCAATGGTATCCCCATTGTCGATAGTTTTGGCGTTGATATTGGTGATATTGACAGCACTGCTAA
>JBCBFY010000246.1:0-4034 GCA_038527325.1 Cyanobacteria bacterium J06614_10 | reverse complement strand
GAAAATAGCGAACTTCTCCCCGGCTGCGATGTTAACTTGCTGGCAACTTACGTCAAACCCGAAGAACAGTTTGATGCAGTGATGGCATATAGAGATGAACTAAAAGCGCAGCAGTAGGCTGTTAATGCCTGAGCCAATCACTCAACTCATCACAATAGCTCCCATAAATGACTGTAAACAACAACCTCAGCCAGAGAACTAACAATGGCTAAACTATCTGTCTTAACACTGACGCGAAACCGCACCTCCTACTTGAAAAACTTGCTGGAGGGACTTGCCCGCTCCCGCCGCCAACCCGATGAATGCATTATCGTTCATATGAATGAACCGGCGAAGCCAATAACCGATCTCTCAGTATCATCATTACCCTTTCCTTGCCAGCATTTTACATACACTGACCCAGAAGTTCCGCTGCCCCTTCCCCAAGCTCGCAATATGGCAGCTGCCAAGTCTTCTGGAGATATGCTTCTCTTTCTAGATGTAGACTGTATTCCCAGTCAAGAAATGCTCTCCGCCTACGAACAGGCCTGTTTGGCCGTGCCAGATGCAATTTTGATGGGTCAGGTTCAATATCTGCCCGAGCACACTAATATCGACTGGAAAAATAACAATACTGAAATACAGCTAAACAAACTCAGCAAGTCCCACCCAAAACGAGACGCCTCTAGCTATCCTTCCCTCACAGTTGAGCAAAACTATGGCTTATTTTGGTCGCTCTCCTTTGCGCTGCAGCGATCGCTCTTTTACAAACTAGGCGAATTTAGCCGCTGCTATCCTAGCTACGGCGCAGAAGATACCGACTTTGCCTGGAAAGCCAGAGCACAAGGCGTTTCCTTGCGATGGGTGCCAAGTGCGATCGCCTACCACCAATTTCACACCAGCAGCGTCCCCCCCTGGCACAACTTCGACAGCATCATTTACAACGCCAAAGTCTTCTACCAGCGTTGGGGAGAATGGCCCATGGAAAGCTGGCTAACCGTTTTCAAAGAAACAGACCACATCGAATGGGATATCGCAGGCGATAGTCTTACGGTGCTGAAAACACCAGCTAATTGACTAGGTGTTACTACGATGACCAGACGAACCAAGCCAGAAGTAAAATCTCCTCTGGAAGGGTATTTAATAGTGTCGAGTCTGTACTCTTACAAACTGAACAGAGATAAAAAAGAGACCAAATTACATCACACCGCACAACCATCATCCCGACCTCACCGAGAGATAGGTCTCACCCATAACGCCACTTGGTCGCTCACACAAGCGACCAATCTGATAGATAAAACGCGCAGCCCGCATAGGCGCTTCAGCATCCTGAATTTGCGACCATGCCAGCTTAGCGCTATCGGCATTCGAGCACTGATGCAGCTCTGTGGCTCGGGCAAAAAGACTGGGCCAATCTACCTCACTGGGCCATTCTGAAGACACCGCACACAGCTGCAGCGCGCTGAGCACTTCAGCCTTGCAAACTTGTTCTTCGAAGGGGCGCGGTGCTGGAATGCAAACTAGGGGCACATCTGCCGCCGAGATTTCCATAATGGAATTGTGACCTGCGTTGGCAACCACCAAATCGGCAAAGCATAGATAAGACCAAACGTCTTTTACTACTCCATGACAGAACATATTTCTGGGAATGTCGGGTTGACGGGCAGGTGGTGTGATACCGATGAGGTGCCATCGCCACTGGGGCATGGCAGCTGCCGCCTCAGCGACCCTGTCAAAGGTGATGTTGGTTCCACCAAAGCCCGTCATCACCAAAACATTTTTTGGCTGAGGAGAAAGTGGCTCGGCATCTGCCTGACCGTGCAGTTCGCTGAGTGTTTCACCATAGTTTTTTCCGTAGCTCAGTGGCGGAACGCTGGCCTTCTCTTGACCAGAAAATCGGCTAAATCCACCGCTGTAAAAGGTCTTATTTCGAATCCATGTCGGGCAGTCTGCCTGTTCGAGTTCTTCGGCAAAAGGAGCCCACAGGGAGCATGCCCACTCGTAGGCCAGCGTGTGTCCCTTATCCCATCTGCGGCCATGCTGCCGCACGTAAAGCACAGGAATGCCGCACATTCGGCCAAGAATAGACGCCTCCAAGCCCACATCTGCAACCAGCAAATCTGGCCGCCAGCGACTGAGAAAGGTCACCATCTCTAGGGTAAACGCGGCGTTGTCGCCATGGTTAACCAGTAGGTCGTGATAGCTATGCACCGTTTGCTGCCGCATGAATAAGCTGCGTGATCGCGGTGCGAACCCCGGCACGCTTACCCGCTCAACCGCCCGGCCAGCCAGCGAAATAGGAGGCAGCTTATCCATGCCAACCACCGCCAGCTCACAGTCAGGCGGCAAACACCTTTCAATCGCATCAAACCGCTTGCAGTGACCCGCCCCTTGCAAGTTTAAATAAAACGCAATTCTCATAACAACAGACCCTTTGATCGAAAAATTGAATTGATCGAAAAATTGAACTACTGCGATCGCAACCATCAAAACCGCATAACTACCGGCCTGCAACACCTCACAGTTTCTTCAGCTGCCCCCACCAGCGACCCAAAAACCACTAGCCCGTAATGCCTATCATCGCGTTCGCCAGCGTAAACCCTTCTCTCTTTTTAGGCTTAGACTGGCCCTGTTGATTTCTCATCAAGTCTCTATAGAGCCGTTCATAGCCATCGACCATCGATTCGATATCGCAAAACGCACGGGCCCGCTCACGACAATTTTCATGGGACAGTTCAGCAGCCTCTACCACCGCCTTAGCCAGCGCCGGAACCGTTCTCTCCTCTGCGAGCACACCGCACGATGCGGTCAAAATCTCCGCCGCTGCCCCACTGCTAAACGTGGCCACTGGCGTCCCAGATGCCAACGCCTCCGCATACACAAATCCGTAGGGCTCCTCCCACAGCGGCGTATTTACAAACACACTCGCCTGACTCAGCGCACGCTTGATAGCAGCCTGAGACAAATGACCCAAATACTCAACGCGACTGTCTTTCAGCAAAGGCAAAATCTGTTGATCGAAATAGGCTTGGTCGCTAATCGGCCCGGCGACTCGAATGTGATACCCGGCCATCAGAGCTGCCTGAATCGCCAAATGAGGAGCCTTCTCGGGCACAAAGCGCCCGTACCAAAAGGCACTACGTTTTGGCCGATTGTCGACAACCGGCCAGCTGTCTACATCAATACCGTTGTAAACAACCTGAGAATCGATCAGTGATGTCCACGCTAGCGAGAGACTTTTAGAAACGGCAACGACTGACAGCTTTCCAGATGTATTTCTTGCAGCGGCATAGCGCACTGCGACGGCCAGCTCTGGATACACTGGCGTGTGCAGCACCGTGAGCATTGGGGTAGGCATATCCGCCGCGTTTAACAACAGAAAAGGATGTAGCGCATTGTTGTGAATGACGTCAAAACTTCCCTGGCAAATCGTCTGCACGACCTTGGCATAGGCCACCATATTGCAAGCTTGTCGCCCGTCCACAGTCTGCGCTCTGGGATTTGTCGCAAATGCGCGGTCGATACAGGGAGCGAGTCGCAAAGAAGGGTCAGAATCACCGCTAGCAAATAGCGTGACCTGATGCCCCCTTTCCGTTAGCTTTTTGGTCAGCCACCAGGTGTGAGACTCCATGCCACCCGCAAACGGCTCCGCAATAGGGTGATGAAGCAACCCAACAACAGCGATTCTCATGAACGTTTTTCCAGCATTGATTCAAGACAGGGGATTCTAAACAATAATTAAAGACGGAGAATTAAGGACGATGATCTAAAACAAAAATTCAAACAAAAGAACAAACTCACAGAGCCATACAGCTCTGTCATACAGCTCTGTCATGCAGCTCTGTCACGCAGCTCTGTAAATAGGCTGACGGCAAAGCGTCAACGGTTTAATATCGGTAAAGTTTCCGGACTTAGCCTAGAAACTTTCCAGTACAGCATTCTGAAAGCATCTGTAGGGGAAAGCAGCCGCAGGGCAAGTTCTGACTCAAAGTATATCCAATCTGCCCTAGAGATTTCTCTATCTTTGGGATTGGAGTGCATTGCACTCACAAAAG
>JBCBFY010000245.1:0-4037 GCA_038527325.1 Cyanobacteria bacterium J06614_10 | reverse complement strand
CGGCGAAAGAATTACAGACGTTGCGCACCCGCATCGAGATCATGCGCATGCGAAAGGTATCAGACAGGCTGGATGCGTATCTTGAACTCTACGGACCGCCTGAAGCAGGCGGCTGGGTGCGCGTCGCGGATTGGATCGGCGTGACGCCGCCCGCTCTCTACCGCGAACTTGGAAAGCGCCGAGAGAACGGGCCAAACATAAAGTAGCCGCATGAACAGGTCTAACCTGAACGGACATTCGTCCAAGTCGCAGCATCTGGAACTCTGGGCTCTGACTTTGAGTCCGCCGCGTTGTGGACGAACGTCGGCTTAGGCGAAAATCGTCGAAGGTGAAGAAGGTATATTTTCAAAATATCCGGCGTTGGCTGCTTTCGCAGGAAGCTACATTGTCGTTCAATGACTTCCAAAAAAGGTTAAAACGATGACAGACCCAACAACGTCTTGGATCACCTTTGATGAACGTACGCCCACAGAAGACGAGCTCAACTCTGATAGGGTTGTAGGACACTGTGAGCGGGCTGTTCTCAGACAACCCGCTCAATATCCGCCGGAAAGTCCGTGTACTTACATAGGTGGCAGACTTTATTGTTTTTCCTCAGAAAGGTCGACCAGTTTCGAAGACCTAAATCAATCCAAGCGTTGTTCTGAGGCAGGCCCCGTTGACGTTCAAGGCGAACGTGAGCTTCCTGCGGGCGTTGTTTGTTGCTTGAAAACCCTCTTTTCACATTAATATTCTGTTTAAGTCGGGGCTCTATTTCAGGCATTGAGTGTAACTTGTCAGCACAACAGCAGCATAAAAACTATGTGTTTTCTGACCTGTGTGTGCAACGGGCCTGCGAATTGATCGAAGGCGATTTGACAACCAAACAACCCGTTGACGTGCTCGCAAAACATGCGGGATTGGCTGAGCACCATTTCCAAAGGCGTTTTGCGGCGGCGACGGGGGAGACTGTCGCAGGGTATCTGAAAACACGTCGTCTTGAACAAGCCGCATTGTCCCTATTGGCGTCATCCGATGGGGTATTAGACGTTGCCCTTCAGTTTGGTTTTGAAACGCATTCTGCTTTCTCCCGAGCCTTCAAAGGGCACTTCGGTGTTCCTCCTGCTGAATTTCGTAGGACCGGAGGCAAGGTGGCCGTTTCAGGCGAACAACCGCGACCATTTCTTGTGCCACAACCCGCTCAAACTGTTTTGGATGGTTTCGATCTCGTTGCGGGGCCTGACCTGTGGTTGGGGTGGCGTAAGTTCACAGGCATGCAGGGAGGCCGATATTTCGCCGATCTCGCAAAGCTAGGTCAAGCATTGCGGGAGCTTCGGCTGGAATGCCAACAAACGGACATCGGTGTGCCAACAGAAGATTCGTTGCAAATCGCGTCCGCTTTTTCCCAAGGACCCAAGTCCTATGAAGATGAAACCGCCAACGCCTATGTCGGTGCGCTTTTTGATCAGAAATTGCCTTTGGAGTGGCCGGAAGGGTGGACGCAAATTCCTGCTCGAACCTACGCTGTCTTTCCTCATTTCGGCCCGTTGCTAACGCTGCCCTTGACTTGGAACAAGGCAGCACGGGTGGCCTTAAAGCAAAGTGGTATGGCGTTGGATGAGGGCATAATGTTTGAAACCTATCTGACGGCTAATCCGAATGAAGAACCGTCAAGACTCTCGGCCTTGATCTACCTTCCGGTCATCAAAGCAGAAACGGAACAGCAATAGGCCATGTCAGATGTTTGATATCCCCGAAAGCATGTTGGGAGATTTCAATGCACCTCACACGACCAAAGCCCTTGATCCTATCACCCTTAGAAGAGGTTGTTAGCGGCCTTTGCAACGAGGCGGCCCGAGCCGAACTCTGGGAGCAACTCGCCGAGACACGCCATCTCAAAGAGCCACAAATCAATGCCTTTGAGCAAATCGCCAGTGATTTGCCAAAGGGCGTGTCCGGCCCCTTCAATGGCCTGCTAATTACGGTGAAGGACCAGATCGCGGTCGCTGGTTGGCCTCGCTGGTTCGGTCTTGAAAAGACCACCAAGACAAAGGATCGCAAGTCTGCACCTTTCGTCAAAACACTTCAAAACATGGGGTGTGTCGTGCAAGGGAAGACAGCTTTGCCGCCCCATGCGCTCGACTTGCAAACCTTCAATGCTCGGCGGGGACCAACGGAAAACCCACATCGAATGGGGTTCACGGTGGGTGGAAGTTCAGGCGGTGGTGCTGCGGCGGTCGCAAGTGGAATGAGCTTACTAGACATAGGAGCAGACCTTGCTGGATCGTTGCGGTTGCCTGCATCTTGGTGTGGTGTGTCATCTTTGGTTCCAACAGAGGGCCGTTTTGACTCCAAAGGAATGTTGCCCGAAGACCATCTGCTTGATCACTTTGGGCGCATGGGACCTATAGCGCGATCTTGCAACGATCTCGCTTTTTTCTGGAAAACCCTGACAGGAGAAACCCATTCTCCGACACCTAACCAAAATGCCCGTTTGTTGATCTGGTCACCAATTGACCATACGCCGATGGAACGGCACGTGTCTGACCTGTGGTCTCGGTTGGGCAACACTCTGATTGAAAACGGAATCTCAGTGGAGCGGGATAGCATGAGTGCGCTGTTTCACGCAGATATTCGCAAGCTCTTTGGCGAAATTATGGGCTATGAGACCGGCGCAATGCTACCGTTTTTCATTAGATGGCTGTTACGACGAGATACCGATGCTATCGCACGATCCCCGCAGTTCCTGAAACACGTATATCAGGGATATCGGCGTGAGCATCGGCAATATGCCAAAAATCTCAAACGTCTTGAGGAGCTTCGGCAAAACATGCTGCGCCAGTTGGAGACTTGCGATGCTCTGATCTTGCCAGTTTCAGGTGTCGCCGCTTTCCCTCATACCCCGCCAATCAAAGAACGCGGAGGAGTGCGTACTTATGACAAAGAATTTCAAACGCTTGCGGGGCCACTGCCTTACCTTGACGCGCTGACTTACTTCACCGTGCCAACTGGAGTGCTCGGCTGGCCCATTGTTACTGTGCCCTTTGCGGTGGATCACAATGGGGTTCCTATGGGTTTCCAACTTGTCGGAAAACCGAATGAAGAAACCAAGTTGCTGTCCATTGCCTGCGCTCTGGAACAGGCCATGCCTTTTACATCTACAGATGACGAACAATGACTGATGAAGAACAAAGGTTCAGACCGCGTTTGTCGGAGATTGATACATTCGAGGAATTCGACACCTGGTATTGGCCTGTGGCAGAGATGCAGGGCTTTTGTCGCGAAAACGGCCTTGCTTACTCCGGCCTAAAGGCTGACCTGCGAAATCGGATTGGGTGTCATTTTCGGGGCGACCCCTTGCCACGGGAACCACAGATGAAAAAGCCCTCCTCTTGGGCAACGAAAGAGCTCTCGTCCGAGACCGAGATAGACGAAAACATCTCGTTTGGATGGAACGTACGTGGCTTCTTTAAACGCGAAATAGGTCCGAAGTTCGTGTGCTCCGGTGAATTTATGTCGTGGGTGAAATCCAACACGGGACGTACATTGGGCGACGCCGTTGAGTATTGGTATGAATTGAACCACCGGGCTTCAAAACCTGGGTTTCGGCGAGAAATTGATCGTTGTAATAACTACCTTCAATATCTTCGCGACATCCGCGACGCGAATTCGGAGCTATCACAAGAAGAGGCAAAACGCTGTTGGGCAATCAAATCGCGGCTGCCAGCACTGAAGGGTTACGTAGTTTGCGAAGCCTCTGATATGGATTTTCTGGATTGAGTACAACCTCTTAACAGGTAGCTGCTCGGCTCAATATGACACGCGGCTCTCCAAATAGGTGGTATTTGACAGATCAAGCCGATCTGGGGATCAACGCTAACTGGAGTAGCCCCCTGAAAGTGGTCCACCAACTGGGATAGATTGTCCTGCAAATTGGAGGATCAGCGATGGCTGGAAAACGAGAGAAGCCCGAAGAGATAGTATCGAAGCTTCGGCAGGTTGAAGTTCTGCAAGGACAAGGTGCGACGATTGCCGAGGCGGTGCGCCAGATCGGCGTG
>JBCBFY010000244.1:0-4063 GCA_038527325.1 Cyanobacteria bacterium J06614_10 | reverse complement strand
ATCGCAGCTTGTCCATCACTCGCCTCCTTCAGGCAAAAGCCCACAGGCTCAAGCAGCCGCCGAAGCAACTTGCGATTGGCCAATTTATCGTCTACAACGAGAATTTTGTACTCAGGCTGACCGGTCGCTAAGCCCAGCACCCTGCGCCCGGGCTTCACACCGACCACATCATCTGCCGATGCCAGCTCAGCCGGAATACTAAAGCTCACCGTCGTCCCACTAGTTGGCAAAGTACGAATCGTGAAGGGGACCAGCCCTGGCTGAACATCATCACGCGTATCTTCTAAGCCAGATGCCGTCACGTCGCCCGCCGTCTGCCCCTCAGGAACAGGCGCAGTCTGACTGCTGATAGAGATGTTGCCACCCATCAGGTCTACAAACTTTCGGCAAATGGACATCCCTAGTCCTGTACCCTCTTTAGCCTCCCGGCCAGCCTGGGCTTGCCCAAACGGCTCAAATACGTTCTCAAACTCTTCTGGTGCGATACCCACTCCCGTATCAATCACCGAGAAAGCAAGAGAGATGGACCTCGCCTCATTTTTCGATGCCGTGGGCGACAGTTCTCGTCCAAGCGCCACCCCCACGGTCACCCCCACGGTTACCCCCACGGTAATACCGCCAGTATTGGTGAATTTAACCGCGTTGTTTAGAAGATTTATCAGCACCTGTCGCAGCTTGGCTTGGTCGGCGCGAATGTAATCTGGCAGATCTGGCCCCCGATCAATTGTCAGCTGCAGCTGTTTCTCTTCAGCCCGGAGCTTAAACAGGCCGACAAGATCGTCCAAAAGACTAAACAGATTAAACGCTGTTGGCACCAGCTCAACACGCCCAGCCTCAATCTTCGACATATCGAGTACATCGTTGATCTGGCTAAGCAAGTATTCGCCGCTGCGGCTGATAATTTGAACATCGTCACGATGTTCTTCTGGCAACAGTCTGCTGCGATGCATTACAGCAGCAAACCCCAAAATCGCGTTCAGCGGCGATCGCAGCTCATGGCTCATATTCGCCAAAAAGTCACTTTTAGCCCGGTTAGCAATCTCTGCATCTTCCTTAGCCTGCAGTAGGGCCTGTTCTACCGAGTGCTTGGCCTGAGCCATCGCCACCATCTCTCCGATCAGCTTCACCACATTCACTTCTGAAGGGGTCCAGGTCCTGGCCCGCTCAGTCGTATCGAGCGCGATAAACCCAACCGACTGCCCGCAATAAACCATAGGCACATCGAGCAAAGAACGAATGTTGTGTTCTGCAAACACAGCCTGCGAGGCGGCAGCTTCCGGCGGCAGCTCAGCAACATCTATAATCTGAAACGGATTGCCAGCCAATAGTTTGTGATAGAACCAGGTATAGGTACTGGCATCAATGCATTTGCGCTCAGCCAAGTAAGGAACAACCTCGCTCTGACGCCACCTATGGGTGAGTCGGAACTGGTCTTGGCCAGGGCCGCGCTTTTGAAACTGAAAGATTCTGGCGCGATCACTCCCCGTAAACTCGCCCAGCTTCTGCAGCGCAAATTCAATCGCCGTATCAATCTCTTTTTCTAAAAAAGCGCAGGAAACCTGACTGAGCAAATTATCGATATCTGACTGTTGCTGCAGCGCTGCCTCCGCCCGCTTGCGATCGCTAATATCCAGCATGCTAATCAAAACTCTACCCCAGGTTTGCTCATACCCTGGCGCCACAAACTCCTTGAACAAGATATGCTTCTTTTTTCCCGTTAGCGTGTAGTTAACTAGCTCTAGCTCCAGCCGGGTTTTGCCTTCACAGAGCGCAGCCAGCTCCTGCTTAAAGCCCTCTAGCGCTGCAGTATCGTGGTCATTGTCTAGCCGGGCGAGCAAATCTTCCTTTTGCTTAGCATCAAAAAGATCGAGCGCAGACTGGTTCACCTCTAGCACCCGCACCTGCTGAATGCACTTACGCAACACATCTGAATGCTCATCGAAGTAAGCCTTGAAGTCTTTCCCATTCGGTAAAACGTTCATCTCCAACAGGTAAGCCTTTACCAGGGAGAAATCTTCTTCCCACAGCGCAATAGGCGAATCTTCAAACAGGCTGTAGTACCGCTGCTCACTGAGCGCGCGATCATGCATTTCTTTTTCTAACGCCTGAGTACGCTGCTGAACCTTGTTCTCCAAAGTCAGAGAATAGTCCTCTAGCCGGGCATAAGAGTGTTGTAAGTCCTGGCTCATACGGTTAAAAGACCTAGCAACAGTATGGAGCTCTTGAATATTCGACGCAGGAATCTGTTGTGAGAGATTGCCCGCCGCAATCCGCTGACTGGCTTGACTTAGCGTCAGAATTGCCCGGCTGAGCCGCCTGGCAATCAAACTCACCAAGAGAACCGTAACCCCCACAATCGCTAAAGACAGCAACAGCGTCATGCGAGAGTTTTCACGAATAGTCCCCGTAAAATCTGATTCAGGCACGACCACGACCACCAGCCAATCTAGACCGAAATTATCAGAAAAAGGCCGAACCTGCAGCATTTGCCGTCCGCGGCCATCTTCGTAATCGAGAGAATAGGCCCGGGTGACGTTGTCAAAGTCGCCAAACCTCTCCAGTAGAAAATTACCGGTTTCTTCAATGAGTTTGTTGCGAGTCTCCTCGACGCGCAGCGGCTTCGCCTGACTATTGAAAGGAGACTCTATAAAAGAACTCGCGATCAGCTCACCCTGCCGATTGAGAATAAACGCCTCACCCGACGGGCTAATCTCTAGGGTTTGTAAAAAAGTATTGATATCTGCCAGGGTAAAATCAGCGCCTAGCACACCTAAAAGATCGCCTGTCTCATCGTAGTAGGGCCGCACAAAGCTGATTCCAAACACCTTAGAACGAAGCCCAAACCGCTGCACACGGCCACCCGACAGAAAAAAGTCGTATAGCTCTGTCCACGTTGCGCTGCCCGTGCGCACAGCCGCCTCGTACCAAGGCCGCTCCCTCGGGTCAAACGGCAGAGTCAGCTGCTCCACCGTCGAGGGCCCCGGCGTCAATGGGCCCGTCGCCAGCGGCCCCGCATTTTCAAAAGTTGTTCGAATGGCTCGCTCTGGCTGCTCACCGTCTCTAAAGACAATTCGATCGGGCCGATCGGGTTGTTGATACAGCTCCGTATAGTCGCCAGCTCGATTGCCAAAATAAAAGAAAGTCAGCGAATCAAAATAGCCCCCCTGATCGACCAGATAGTCTTGCCAACCTCGCAAATCGTTGACATCGAGATCGCCTCGCCGAATGGCATTCATCGCTCTTTGGGTAGCATTTTGTGGGGCTCTCGTCAGTCGTTCGATGCGATCTTCGATGCGATCGCCCGCTTCCTGATGTAGCTGCGCAACCAGCTGCTCTATCACCTGCTGCTCATTCTTCCAGGCCAAGTACTCAATTAGGGCCACGCTCACTACTAGCGGCAGCACAAAGCTAACCACCATCACCTGACCCAGTGACACCCGCTGCAGGCGCAATCGACGAAACCATTGAAGAAAGGGCATATCAATCATCCGCAGCCACGAACCTTGCAGGCAGCTCAAACCAAAAAAGCGTCCCCTCTCCTAGCACGCTGTGAACGCCAATCTGCCCCCCATGAGCCTCAACAATTTGCCGACAAATATACAGACCCAGACCCAGACCTTGCGTAGGCCTCGCCGCTCTCCCCCGGTGGTAGCGCTCAAAAATATGCTCAGTTTGTTCAGGGCCTATCCCCACGCCATCATCTGCAAGTTCACAGCGAACCCAGTCCGACCGCCGCAAAACGCTAATCTGTAGGGTGCGTCCCGGCGGGTTGTACTTCAAGGCATTGTCGATAAAATTTTCAACCACTCGCCACAGCTGCGTGCGATCACCATCAACCAAAGGCACAGTATCAGACAGGTGTAGATTCACCGTCAGTCGCTTTTTGGCCATCCTCAGCTGCCACGCTTCAACCACATCCTCAATCAGCGCGCCCAGCGAAAGCGGCTGACGCTCCAAAGCAACCCCCCAAATTTCAATCTCCTGGGTCTCAATCAGCGAATTAATCATTTTGAGCTGGCGATCGCACCCCGCTCGCATTCGCGCCAGCACCGAAACCGGAATC
>JBCBFY010000243.1:0-4106 GCA_038527325.1 Cyanobacteria bacterium J06614_10 | reverse complement strand
GGACCGACCACAACTTCTGGGCCAACTAAAAAATATCCGTGCGCCATGCCTATTTCTAACCCTCGCAAAAAGGGCGTCAGACCAGGGCGATAGGCCGGTAAGTTGTTGATATAGGCCTTTACTAAACTTGAGCTATTGATGGGCGTTTCTAAATTGCCGAGCTGGGGATTTCCCTGGTATGGGCGAATGGGGTCCTTGCCAGGAGCGTCGATGGCCCATGTAGAATATTGCGGTGAAGTCATGAGTTTTGAAGGTAGAGATGAATTGAGAGATGAATTGAGAGAGATGAATTGGTAAAGAAAATTTGTGAAGGTGAATAAACAAGACAGATGGCATTAATGGAAGAAAGTCCTGACCGGTCTAGCAGTCAGGACCCATCTGGGAAGAAGGAGAGTGAGAGTCCCCCAGACATCTTGCAGAGTAGGAATGCCCGCCGGATAGAGGCCTACGTAGCATCCCTACTCAAAAGCAGCTATCACGGAAATTGGCTACTGGTCGAGGCAATCAGAAAGGCCCCGTAGGTGGCAATGTAGCCAACGGTAAAGTGAGTAAGGCCCACCAGCCTCGCCTGCACAATAGACAGGGCCACCGGCTTATCTTTGGGATAGCCAAAGGAGAGCGGCGTATTTTCGTGCGCCCACATCAATGTCTCGATGAGCTCTTGCCAGTACCCGCGCCAGGTGATGAGAAACATAAAGCTAATCGCCCACACCAGATGGCCAAAGAGAAAGATCCAAGCCCAAATCGCTAGGTTATTGGTGCCATAGGGGTTATAGCCATTAATCAGCTGTGAAGAGTTGAGCCAGAGATAGTCTCTAAACCAGCCCATAAGGTAGGTAGAGCCTTCGTTGAACTGGGCGACGTTGCCGCTCCACACAGCCAGATGCTTCCAATGCCAGTAAAAGGTCACCCAGCCGAGGGTATTTAGCATCCAAAACGTGGCCAGATAAACAGAGTCCCAAGCAGAAATATCGCAAGTGCCACCCCGGCCCGGGCCATCACAGGGGAAGGCATAGCCGAAGTCTTTTTTGTCGGGCATGAGCTTGGAGCCACGGGCATCGAGCGCACCTTTTACCAAGATCAGCGTGGTGACATGGAGGCCTAGCGCGATCGCATGATGCACCAAGAAGTCACCTGGGCCAATGGTCAAAAACAGCGAGTTCGTACCGCTATTGATCGCTTCCAGCCAGTTGGGCAGCCAAACGTTGCCATAGTTTGGCCAGGCCGTAGAAGCAATGCTATCCGGATTAGAGAGCAGCGTGCTAATGCCATAGAGCGCCTTACCATGAATCGCCTGATTCCACTGGGCAAACACCGGCTCAATCAGAATCTGCTTATCTGGGCTGCCAAACGCCACCTCACAATCGTTGTGCACATACAGCGCCAGCGTATGAAATCCCAAAAACAAAGACACCCAGCTCAAGTGAGAGATAATGGCTTCTTTGTGGTCGAGCACCCTAGCAAGCACGTTGTTTTCATTGGCAATGGGGTCGTAGTCTCTTACCAGGAAAATGCCACCATGGGCAAAGGCGCCCAGCATCAGGAATCCAGCAATGTACTGATGATGGGTATAGAGCGCGCCCATCGTCGTATAGTCCTGTGCCATAAAGGCATAGGGCGGCATGGAGTACATGTGCTGCGCTACGAGAGATGTTACGACGCCAAGGGCAGCTAGGTGCCAGCCCAGCTGGAAATGCAGAGAGTTGTTGTAGGCGTCGTAGATGCCCTTGTGCCCGCGACCGGTGTTGGGCGCGATAAAGAACCCACTCCAGCCCGGTCCCTGCAGCGCTTCAGTCATCTCCTTAATGTTGTGACCAATGCCCCAGTTGGTGCGGTACATGTGGCCAGCAACGATGAAGATCACTGCGATCGCCAAATGGTGATGGGCCATATCGGTGAGCCACAGCGACTGGGTCTGCGGATGAAACCCGCCTAAAAAGGTGAGAATCGCCGTTCCCGCACCCTCTGCCGAATTAAACACATGCTCGGGCGTATCGGGGTTGAGCGCGTAGGCACCCCACCGGCCAGAAAAGAAAGGAGCCAGCCCCGCAGGATGCGGTGCCACAGAGAGAAAATTATCCCAGCCGACATGCTGACCGCGAGACTCAGGAATCGCCACATGCACCAAGTGCCCTGTCCAAGCCAGCGAGCTAAGACCAAAGAGCCCTGCCAAATGGTGATTCAACCGAGATTCTGCATTTTTGAACCAGGCGAGTCCTGGGCGAAACCTTGGCTGCAGATGTAGCCACCCGGCAAACAGCATGACAGCTGCTATCAACAGTAAAAACATCGACCCCGAAAACAGGTCATTGTTTGTGCGCATGCCGATGGTGTACCACCAGTGATACACCCCGGAATAGCAGAGATCGACCGGATTTTTTGCGCCAGCTTGGGTAAAGGCTTCGAGTGCGCCGGGTCCAAACTGAGGGTCCCAAATCGCGTGGGCAACGGGCGAAGTGCCCAGCGGGTCTTTCACCCACTGTTCAAAATTGCCCTGCCAAGCGACATGAAAGAGAATGCCAGAAATCCACAAAAAGATAATGGCAAGGTGGCCAAAATGGGAAGCAAAAATCTTTTGATAAAGATTCTCTTCAGTCATCCCATCGTGGCTTTCAAAATCGTGAGCCGTGGCCATCGCGTAGAAAACCCGCCGAGTAGTGGGGTCTTTTTGCAAAGCCTGGCTAAATTTCGGAAATTTTGTAGCCATGGTTTTGAAATAGTTACTGAAGTTTGTTGATGACACGCGATTACACGCAGTGTGTTCGGTGTGAGGAGTGTGTTCGAGTAGTCCGTTCGATGAGTGCGTTCGGGATGGGCTACGAGCCAATGGCCGCCATCCGGGCCAAAAAGAACGCCCACGTGGTCACGATGCTGCCGAGCAAATAGTGAGAGAGACCCACCGCACGGCCCTGGGTAATGCTCAAGGCTCGGGGTTGAATGCTCGGTGTGATTCTGAGCTTGTTGTGTGCCCACACAATAGACTCAATCAACTCTTGCCAGTAGCCACGTCCGCTAAACAAGAACATAAGGCTAAAGCCAAAGACAAAGTGACCGGCTAAGAACATCAGGCCATAGGCCGATAGCGCCGAACCGTAGGAACTAATCACCTGGCTAGACTGAGCCCAGAGGAAATCTCTCAGCCAACCATTGATGGTGATAGACGACAGTGCAAAGTTACCGCCCGTGAGATGGGCAATTTCTCCATTGGCGCCCACCGTGCCCCACACATCGGACTGCATTTTCCAAAAGAAGTGGAAAATCACCATCACCAGCGAGTTGTACATCCAGAAAGAGCCAAGGAACACATGGTCCCAGGCAGAAACTTGACAGGTGCCGCCTCTACCAGGGCCATCACAGGGAAAGCGGAACCCCAGCTCAGACTTATCGGGAATCAGCCGCGAACTACGGGCAAACAGCACCCCTTTTAGCAGCACGAGCACCGTGACATGGATAGTGAACGCGTGAATGTGGTGGATCAGAAAATCCGCAGTCCCTAGAGAGATGGGCATCATGGCGACCTTGCCACCTACGGCAACAACGCCACCGCCAAAGACATGGCTCACCGGGCTCGACAGGCCAGGTGCCGTCGTCCCAATCCCCGAAAGAACAATATTCTGTGCGCCACCAAAGGCATTTCCCAGAGGCTCTGCAACCTGTTGCACGCTACCGATAGCCGCCGTTTGAACCTGTTGTATCCATTGCGCAAAAATGGGCTGCAGCTGAATTCCCGTATCCGAGAACATATCTTGAGGACGCCCAAAAGCCCGCATGGTGTCGTTGTGACAGTACATTGCAAAGCTGTGAAACCCCAAGAACTGACAGACCCAAACCAAGTGAGAGATAATCGCATCGCGGTGTCGCAGGACCCTGTCTAGCACATTGTTAACATTCTGCGCAGGGTCGTAATCTCGCACCATAAAAATGGCCGCATGGGCACCTGCCCCCACAATCAAGAAGCCACCAATCCACACGTGATGGGTAAATAGCGACGTCACCGTGCCATAGTCTGTTGCCAAATAGGGATAGGGCGGCATGGAATACATGTGCTGCGCCACAATAATGCTCAGCGAGCCGAGCAGGGCCAAGTTGATAGCCAGCTGCGCATG
>JBCBFY010000242.1:0-4107 GCA_038527325.1 Cyanobacteria bacterium J06614_10 | reverse complement strand
CATCGCAGACGGGTACACTTCATCGGCTACAAAGACGGGCTTCTCTGTGTACTCTGCTTCGACCTGCTCTTGCACATCGAGATCCCACTCTAGGTCGTAGTCTGTTTCAAACTCAGCTGCGATGTAGGGACGAAGAACACCTGTCGCTGTGACTTCTTCGCCATCCTGGGTTTCAGGCGTCATCATATCGGAGATGACAAGGAGATCTTCTCCACCAAACAGCCTCTCTTCGTCGAGGGTGAAAGTTGTTGGAGATAGCTTGTCTTCTACCTCTCCTTGGATAGCAATGCGCTTGTTGTAGTACTTTTCAGGATTAGCGGTTACATCACCTGGGTCAGGCGAAAGCGCAATAGACTGGGCAACGATGACGGGACGATCTTCGTAATCTGCATATAGCTCAGGCTCTAAGGTTAGACCGTACTCGGTTTCAAATTCAGCGAGGATGAGCTGCTGCACTTCGCCGGTAACCTGAACTTCAGTATCATCACCATCCAACAATACGAAGGGTTCGCTAGACGCGTTGATGACGAGAATATCTTCGCCGCCAAACAGCATGTCATCTTCCAGCAAGAACGCAGACTCACCGACAGTTTCTTCTACTTCAGCGCGGATAGAAACCGTTTCACCGATAGCGCCTTCTGCGCCGTCAGCGAGCTCTTCAGTAGTAGTGTTTTCAACAGCTTCTTGCTGAGTTGTTGTTTCTACCGGCGTTTCAGAGCAGGCAGCAATTACGCTCATAGAAGCTGCCAGAAGCACCCCTGCAAATGTCTTTCGATATTTAGATACGCTTTTTAGAAGAGTAGTCATTAATTAAAATTCCGTGATTCGTCTTACGTGCTCAAATGTAACGACTCTGTTGCTCTATTCTCTTCTATCGACTGAAATAAACCCTTCTTCGACACAAGATAGAGATTCGAGTAGTGATTTGAAATACAAATATTCCTTAAGAGAGAATGGCTGAAAACGCTCAATAGCAATAGAAAAGCTGCGAAATCTCTGAGGTTAGAGACTTCGCAGCTTTTTGCGCTCACCTGTTGCTGTCCTTCTATCGGTGCTTCGAAAAAGACGCCGTTACAGCTTTCTCTAGGCGGCGTACACCGGTTGGTGCGGCAGGATCTATCTGTAAATCGGTGATGTAGTCGTCGTGGGGATGCTTTGTTGGTTTGAAGGGCTTGATCTTATTGATTACGCGGTAGCTAAACCGCTTAACGGTGGGGCGAATGCCGACTTCTTCTATGGATCTATTTTGGATGCCGAGGTTGCGCAGGAGGTAGCGGTTTGCCTTTTGTACCAGTTCTCGCCGTCTGCCTAGGGGCGCATCGTAGCTGGTGGTAAGCGACACGTTCATCGAGAGGTTTTCGATGCGGTGAGGAGAGTTGTGCGGCCAAGAAACGACGGTGCCGGGCGTTAGCAGAAACTGTTCGGCGTAGTCGTCGAACTCTCTTTTGTAGGGTAAAAATTCTGAGACTTCCCCAGAATAAATCTCTTCTAAAAAGGTTTGAGGAACCAGGCGCAGGTCCATCGCTGGGTACACCCATAGCTTTTTCTGGCCGCTCATGTGCCAGAGCATGTTTGGTGACTGATCCATGTGGTAGTACACCTGGGCACCGGGTGAGGAGATGAGCAGTGTGGTAAAGCTAGCCTGAGGACCGCAGAGGTGGGGGCAATGCTTGCCTAGGTGCGCATACATCCCTTCTACGAGGTCAGCGTAGTCCTGGCTGAACTTTTGTAGAAAAATCAGGTTTAGCCACAGTCGGCCTTTTTCGACGGCCTGCCAGATGTCTTGGCCGCTGCTCTCTGGGTGGATGTCGACGCTCTGCCAGTCTGAGCGAATGGTGGGGTCAGGCCCCATGGTAAAGGCCTGTAGCCACTGGCGCGGGTAGTTGTCGAGAACGTCGATGAGGGTCTCTTTTTTGAAGAGGGGGAGGGTGTGATAGCCGTGGTGAAAGAGCTGATTTTTTCGCCCAAAGGCAGCGTAGTCTTCTGCTTTCCAGTCGATCAGGGGCTGGGTGTAGTCGACTGGTTGGGGCGATGTTGGCGTGGCAATCATGAAAGTAAAACCTGGAAGTGTTGAAAAGAGACTTTATGAGATGGGCGGAGGCGAAACGTGTTGGGTTGGGTTTTGTTTGAATGAGCTGTTTATGGCGCGATCGCCCGCTGCTGTTTGCTATTCACAGCGACTTTTGTTCTCCTATCGGTTGCAATAAAGGATGCGATCGCCCCGTCCACTGCTTCAGCCAATGCCGACACATTTTCATCTGTCAGCATGCTCGAATGTCCACCCGGCGCGTCGAAGGTGGTAATGGACTGCTTGCAAAACGGTGCCCAGCCCAGCAGCGGATCGGCGTATTCTTCGATGTAGGGCAAGTCAGCCGTCGAGCCATCGCCTGTGGTTGCCCGCACCAGCAGTAAATGTCCTGCAAAGAGCCGTTTGGGCTGATACTGCTCGTAGGCAAAGACCAGGCTGTCTCGAATTGACAGGGTTTGCAGCAGCTTGGGCAGAGACCAGCCGCGAGTCTGCCACCACACTACTGAATGAGCTGTGGCGTTCGTCGCCACCTTTTTGGCTTTAGAGGTGACTTCGTAGCGCAGTAAGCCGGTGCCCTTTTGCCAGATTTTGGTCATTAGCTCCACAGGCGTTCTTTGCTGATCTAGCGATTGGCTGAAGCGCTCCATGCGTTCTGTATTGAGTCGACCCACTCGCTTCTGTGCCTTTGGCGCAGGCGCATCCATCATGGTCAAAAAGACTTTTTCGCCCAGTGCCTCTAGCTGTAAAGCCACTTCAAAGGCGACCAGCCCCCCGGCGCACAGCCCGCCGACGCAGTAGGGGCCTGCAGGCTGCGACTGTCTGATCTGTTCTACGTAAGCTGCTGCAATCTGCTCCATTTTGCTGTAAGCCAGAGCTGCACTGTTGCCACTGTTCTCTAGCAGTTTAGGCTGAATGGCAATGACGGTGCGATCGCTCGGCAGCCGCCGGGCCAAATGTAAATACAGCCCCGTATCACCATCGGCATCATGAATCAAAAAGAGCGGTGGCTTCGTCTCGCCGACCCGCAGTGGAGAAAGAAGATTACCTGTCGCTCTTGAATGGGCTGCTTTTTTCATGATTGCCTCTAGCCGAGTTGCGAGCTGCTCAATTGTTGGCGCCTCAAAAATCTCAGTCAGCGGCAGCTTGCAGTGAGTCGTGGCCTCTAGCTCGCTAAACAGCCGCATCACCAAAAGCGAATTGCCCCCCAGTTCAAAAAAATTGTCGGTAATGCTCACAGCAGGCGCCGACAGCACCGATTGCCAAATCTCTACGAGCTGAGATTCTAGCGGCGTACGGGGTAAAACCAATGACTGTGCATCCTGACGCACCGGTAGGGGTAAGGCCTTGCGGTCGATCTTTCCATTGGCATTTTTCGGCAGCGCCTCCATGACAACAACTGCTGAAGGCACCATAAAGGTGGGCAGCTGCTCTCGCATAAAAGCCTGCAAATTTTCCCGGTCTAGCGTTTCTCCGGGCTTCATCACCACATAGGCCACCAGCCGCTTATCACCAGGGGTGTCTTCCCTCGCCACCACAATTCGAGACTCCAGCGCAGGATACTGGTCTAAGCAGCTTTCAATTTCGCCTAGCTCAATGCGGTAGCCACGAATCTTCACCTGAAAATCTACCCGGCCAACGAACTGAATCAGCCCCGTCTCATCCATTTTCACCAGGTCACCGGTTCGATACAGCCGCCCGCCCGGCACAAAAGGATCGTCACAAAAGGCCTTTGCCGTTTTTTCAGGCAGATTCATGTAGCCGTGGGTCACGCCCGGACCGCCAATGCACAGCTCGCCAGACTCGCCGGGGGCAACTGGCTGCAAATGCTCATCGAGTACGTAGGTCTTCGCATTGCGAATCGCCCGCCCAATCGGCAGATCAACAGAGCCGTCGTAGCCCTCTGCCACCGCGTCGTACAGGGTGGTAATCACGGTGGCTTCTGTGGGTCCGTAGGCGTTGAAGAGTCTTGGGTAGTCGCCTATTTTTTGCACCCACTGGCGGCACAGTCTGAGGGAGGCTTTCTCCCCGCCAAAGAGCAGCAACCTAAGGGTGGGCGGTAGAGAAATGCCGAGGCGGTC
>JBCBFY010000241.1:0-4109 GCA_038527325.1 Cyanobacteria bacterium J06614_10 | reverse complement strand
GTCAGACACTGTGCCGCGGGTGAATGTAAATTCCTGACTGCTAGACCCATCGCGCGTCAGCAGCCGAATGCCGTCTGCACCGCTGTTGTCAATGGTTGTGTCAGAAACTTCTAACTCTTGGGTTGCTGCGCTTGCCAGTGAGGTTGTAGAGCCGGTTGCTTCTGCAATAATACCCTCTTCAGCGCTGTTCAAAATGCTGTTGGTAAGCGGGGTTCCATTGGGTGTCCCTACGCTGGTATTGGCCTCACTGCTAGGTCCGATGGTGATTCGCTGACTAGGAAATTCGGTGTCGCTAGCCATGGCTAGAAACTCCATCCCGACTTGGTTGTTGTCAAGGTCAAATCCAGCGATCGCAACTTCTACCGACTGCTCAGTCACACTATTTTGAATCTGAATACCGCGATCGCCCGAACCATTGATCTCATTATCAAACAGCACCACGCTGCCACCTACGTTATCTAGAGAAACACCGCTACCACCTGAATTTTCAATCAAGTTGTTGCGCAGCTCTACGTTGTTGATATTTGCTGCAGTCACGCCGTGATTGGCCGCATCTCGAATTTCAAAGCCAGCCAGCACCGTATTCTCACCCAAGGTGACAAGATCCGCATTCCCACCGCCGGTAATCGTAGGGAAAACGCCGTCGTTAGAGTCTGGTAGCTCAACGGTGATGCCGTTGGCGTTGGGGGCGTCGCTCTCAACGTTAAAGTTCTGCTCAGCAGAAAAGGGTAGGCGGGTTGCTGTGCTGGGGAAGCCTGGGAAATCCATTCCCGCGATGGTTTGCGCGGGTCCCTGGGAGAGCACTCTCACCCTGTCTGGGATGGCAAAGCCCGGAATGGTTGTTGTCGGTGCGTTTTCACCATCGACATACACAATGGTATTGCCGTCGCTGTAGGTGTCTGTATCGGTGTTTATTAGTGCGATCGCATCTTCCACCGCCCCAAATGGATTCTCGAAGGTGCCATCACCTGCGCCTGCGCCTTGCGCCAAGTCCACATGCACAAAGCGATAGTCTTGTTCTTCTTCAGGGTTACGCAGTGCCTCGCGCTCATCGACAGCGACAATCTCCGATTCGTCGATAACGTTTACTGCTACCGTTGGTCGGCGCACGAGCGGATCGCGCAGCCGGATGACGACCTCATTCTCTTCTTGGAAGGTGCGCTCTCCCTCATCGTGGAAGCGTATCCCCGGCAAACTAGCCCCTATAGAAAATCCAACACTGGTGCCAAAAATACCGTCATGCTGAACAGAGAGCCCTGCGTTAAAGCTAGATTCAAAATCCGCTAATATCCGAGCCTGAACGCCTAATCCACTGTCTTCGCCGCTTAATAAGTAGGCACCGGCATAGCCCCTCAGCTCACCGCCATACCATTCGTCTAGCTGCCCGCCAACTTCCACATCGAATCCGCCCAAGGCATTTTCCTGTTGCAAAATTCGCTGACGCTCACCCACCGCTGACAAAACCAGCTGATTGGCTTCAAATCCACTAGCCGTCTGTACTGCGCTATCATCTACAACAGATTGGAGGGTGTTTGTTTGGTCTCCTAAGGGTAAGTAGCCATTGAGTCGCAGTTCCCAATTATCTTGAATGCGCTCATAGCCAGCGGCGAGTTGATAAAAGGTGTTGCTGTCTGTGGCCCGGCTATCGACGCCCAAATAGCCGCCATTGATGATGTTGTCTTCAGCATCGTAGTCGCGATGTCCCACGTTTAGGCTAAAGCTGGGCTCGCCATCACTTAGCATTGCTCGCCCTTCGAAGAAAGTGACGTCTTCGCATTCATCTTGAGAGAGCGGAATAAAAGTGTTGACGCCAATAATGTCATCAAAGCCAGCGCTGGATGTGTTGTAGCTCGCGCCAAATCGAGTGGGAATATCCAGTCTGTCATCATCGCAGGCATGTTCAACTGGGATCGATGTGGATGAGTCGGCATCCGCCGAGACGTTGGGCTCAGCAGGGGCAACATTGATGTCTACAGCAGGCGTATGCTGACGATCAATCCGGCTAAGCTGAACAGGTGCAGCGGTTGCCTCTGGCGCAGATACTACTGGTGAAGACACCGCGTTAGACAGGGATATCGTGCTGGCTAGGGCCACCCCCGATTCTGAGGCTGGTATCGGGGCTGTTTGCTGTGGCAAGACTGTCTTTGCGAGGGACTTCGCTGTGATTACTTTGGCCGATACGCTAGCTTCTTCTGCAATCTTTTTGGTGTCGTACTCGCTAGCAAAGGCAGAGAAACCATAGAAAACAACAAATACGCTGGAGACTGCCAAAAATAGTGCACGCACCACCTTTACCTGCAGAGACTCCCAATCTGGCATAGACATTTTAATTACCTAAATGAGTGAAATTTCCTGTAAGAAGACATCAGAACAATTTGTGCGCTACACACAAGTGCACACGAAGGTTCTACGATTTTGCGACGTGAGCTTTAGCCAGGTATGACAACAGCCCTTACTAAACAAGCAGCCGCAAACAGTTGTGAGATAGCAACCCCTTTGAACAGACAACACACAAGCGGACTGCGGTATTTAGCAAAAGCAGTGAGGAATAGCAGTGAGAAAAACGATGGAAAAAGCAGTGAGAATAGCTCTAAAATCGTCCGCGTCCGGCTTGTTGTGAGGTAGGTGCGAAGAGCGATCAAATCCGTAACTTCACCCAGGCTGTCTGTGAGCTTAAAGTGAACAACACAAATTCAATTGCTCCATTATTTTTCCCACATATATTACTTTTATTACATCAGTAAACCTATGGAAGTCAGGCTATTTTTAGATGTAAGAATTGTCTGTTCGTCTTCTGTGCTTCCCCCTTTTACTAGGTTTATATGAAGACTTGAGCGATTCTAGAGAAGCATGATTGACAGGATGTTTGCTTTCCTGAGGAAACTTGTTTGTATCGTCTGCTTACAATGGCGATCGCCCAACGCAAATGTAAGATCCGTTTGTAAGGTCAGTGCCGTAAGGTTAGCAACCCCACCTATAGGCCCTGGTCTAATCTTTCTACTGAACCTGCACGCGAAAGCGCAGCGCACCATAGGCGTTGTTGGGGGTGGCCGGGCCGGTGGCCGGTGGCAAATCTCCTAAGTCGACGACGACGGCGCCCGTCTCATTGGCCCCACCGCAGTTGATGTTCGAAAATAGCGTTTTAGGGTCTACCCCGGCGGGAAAGTAATAGCCTGCATCGCCATCATCAGCGCCGGTGAGGGCAACCTCGTTTCCTTGAAAATTGAGCGCTAGGGTGAGGGCGTTTGGCTGGGTGCCTAGCGGATCGGCTGGTGGGCCGTTGCGATAGGCATCGGGGAGAAGCGTGGTGTTTGCTGGAATGCGATCGCACAGCAAAACGCCGCGAGCTGTCGCCCCGCCCACAGATAAAAAATACAGGGTGTACTCGATTTCATCCGCAGCTTCTGCAGCCGTACCACGACTGGCCGGCCTGGCCTTACCCCCATTGAGTGCACCAATTAAGAAATTTTCAGGCCAATAGCTGTGATTGTCATCTTCAGCCCGTGGTCCGGCAGTATTGTCTACAAACTGGTTTAGCGCTGTGCCATCGTTGGGATTTGTGTTGCGGTGCGCTCCGATAGCGGTAATGCGCTTCACCAATAAAACGTGAGGGCTGCTCTCCACAGAAAACAACCTAATTGGGTAATCTTCTACTTCCCCGTCAGTGGCTACCCCAACAGACCTTTCATCAAGCTGTGGCGTAGCGGGCTTGTCAGTGAGTTGGCTCGTCGTGATGCGAAAGCGCGCATAAGACTCTCCTGCCGAAACTGTACTAGGTACCGTCCAGCTAAGATCGGTAAGCGTTTCACCCGGGATAACAACAGCGCTCGTGTGCTCCTCCGGCTCAAAGCGACCATTTCGGTTAAAGTCTATCCAGCCATGGAGGGTAGCATTGTCATTGGTTTCGTTGTTTACAGGGATGTCTTCTAGGCGGTAAGGGCCGCTGAGGGGCGGTGCTGAGAGCGTTACAAACCCATCGTCACTATCGTCGCTGGCATTGCCCTGGTCATCTACCCCTTCCACAAATCCATTAATGTCTTCGGTGACGCCGTCGCCCAATCGGACAAGGGTTGTGAGCAGCGCATGGACTGGTCCATTGTTTTGGGCGA
>JBCBFY010000240.1:0-4130 GCA_038527325.1 Cyanobacteria bacterium J06614_10 | reverse complement strand
GATAACCCTTACGTTGAGGTGCGAAGCGCCGAGTTTAATATTTGAACCTAAATCTTTAGATTTTGATCAAAATGTTGGAGATTTTGGCTAAAAAGTTTGAGACTTTTATATTCTAACATTAACATTGCGACTAGACAGAATTACACACGCTATGTGACATTCAGAAAGTGAAGAAGTATCCCATTCTGACAGTTGTTTCAAATTTTGAACTGTGCAAGTAGATTTTGAGAATTTAAGAGTCGAGTTTTGGCCAATTTAATTCGATGTTGGGCCACTGCGTGTCCATTTTTTGGCTATCAAAATAAATTTTGTGCCTCTAGGGGTCGATATTATGCTTTAAGGTGTTGATTTTGGGCCTTTGAAAGTCAACCATTGGGGGTATCGTGGTGCCGACTTTCGAACCACTGGGAGTCGATATTTGGCCGCTGAGAGTCTATTTCGGTCCTAAAGTTTGTTGATAGTCGATTTTTAGGTCTCATTGAACTGATTTTTACTACCCTGGAGAATTGGGGACTTTGCAAGTCGTCATTAGGTCTCAGGGATTCGATTTTAGACCTCTGGGCCCTGAGAGTTGATTTTTTACTCATAAAGTAACTTCTGGGCCTATGTTATCCGATTTTTGACTCTTGGGAGTGTAATGTTATTCAAATTTTGCGTAATTTGGTGCAAGGCGTATTTATCTCCCAAAGTATAGGGTTATTAGTAACTGTTGGGGATGGTTATATTACTTTAAGCGATATCTTTTACCTCATGTTCTTACGGCTTTTATAGTTTTACTCTACCTCTAAGGGATCCGTCGAACTCTGGGAGTTACTTTTTGGAATTGGGAGCTTGATTCTTGATTTCTAGTGGTTGAGTTTTGGGATCTCAGAGGAAAGTTTAGACCAGGGTCGATTTTGGACCCATGTGAGTCGCTTTTTCACTGCTGAAAGTCGATTTTGGCTTTTTGGGAGTTGATATCGGGCTCTGGGAGTCGCTTTTGAGTATCTCAGAGTCAATTGTAAGCATGCTGGAAGTCGATTATTGTACCTATGGGAATTTTAAACCTCTGAAAGTCAATTTTGGGCCTTTAAAAGTCGATTTGTGATAAAAACTTTACTTTTCGTCTTGACATTATAAAGCATACTTTTCCACATTATGAAACATCTAGAAAGGATTTTATTTCAATTAGGAATACTTGCAATTTTCAATACTAATCTTACTTTTCGTCTAAAGATTTTTTTTAAGTTTGGCATGATTGCAAAATAAATGCGAAATAAACCCCCACCTCCCGTTTTAGTATGGAATATCTTGTTTTTGTCAAAATATCTAAGATTTTGATAAAATTTCAAAGAATATTTGAACGATTATCTAATAATGTTCGGAATTTTGATCCACATTTTTGACATTTTGAACAAATTTCGATCTTATAATGTGCAAGGTCCTGTCAAAATTTTGATCTCATAATGTTCAAGATTTTGACCCTAGTGCAACCAAATTTTTAATTTTGAACGAAATGTTTAACAGTTTAACCAAATGTATCGAAAGTTTGACCACAATTTTCGATATTTGACCATAATTCGAGATCTTGACCAAAATATTGAAGATATATTACAAAATGTGTAATATTTGAACCCAAATCTTTAGATTTTGACCAAACTATTCGAGATTTTGGCTAAAAAGTTCGAGAGTTTAATACCCTAGCATTAACATTGCGACTAGATCACACACGCTTCGTGACCTTCCGAAAGTGAAGACGTATCCAATTGTATCAGTCAATTACAAATTTTGAATTGTGCGAGTCAATTTTGGTCAAGTAGGAGTCAATTTTTGGCCAATAGAACTCGATTTTGGGCGTCTGCGGGTCCATTTTTTGACTGTAAAAGTAAGTTTTGGGCCTCTTCGGTTCGATTTGGCGCTTTAAGGATTCGATTTTTGGCCTTTGAGATTCAATCATTCTGGGCATCGTGGAGTCGATTTTCGGACCTCTGGGAGTCGAGCTGAGAGTCTTTTCAGGGCATCCGGAAGGTTGTTGATATTCCGTTTTTAAGTATCATGGAGTAGTGTTTAAATATAGGCCACTCTAGCGAGTGGCAATTATTGAGGAGTCGATTAGGGACTTTGGAAGTCGTTATTAAATATCAGGCAATCGATTTTAGACCTCTCGGTATAGATTTTTTACTCATAAAGTTATTTTAGGCCTCTGTTTTCCGATTTTAGGCTCTTGAGAGTGTATTGTAATCCAAAATTGATGTATTTTGGTGCATGGCGTATTTATCATCGGAGTATAAACACCCAGGAATTTTCGTGAGTCACACAGAATCCATAAGTATGCACGTTTCATTTCTAAAAACCACTTTTTTTTCATCCTTTTAAAATTTTCGCTAGCCATGCGCCCACTATACTTGGCACTTTTCAGTTTAAATTTTCCTAAGAAATATAACATATATAACGATTTCCAGGTTTATAACGTTTGATCCGCTCAATAATTGTTACATACAAAAAATGTACTGTGAGGAGTTATGACACTATCAGCTAAGAATTAAACACGATCGAGAAACATTGGTCCCTGAAACACGAACCATCACCTTCAGATGAGAAAAACGTTGGCTCCCGAAATATATACACGTAACTGCCAATACGTTGTGTGGATGCTGTATCACCCATATTTGAGGTACAAAACAACTGGATTCGAAAGGTTGATTTAGTAGTGGACAAACGAGTTCAAAAAAGTGTGGTTTTATGCTTGATTTACAAGTATAATCACAATTCGTGTGAGTTTATACTCTGATGTATTTATCTCCCGAAGGATAGGTTTTTAAGTACCCGCTGAAGAGGGTTACATTAGTTTACGTGCTATTATTTACCTCATATTTTTATGGTTTTATGGTTTTCATCTACCTCTAGGGACCCGTAATACTCTGGGAGTCATTTTTTGGAAGTAAGAGTTTGATTCGTGATTACTATTGGTTGAGTTTTGGCATCTGAGAGTGAAGTTTAGATCAGGTTTTTTTTACCCAAAGTCGATTTGGGTTTTTTGGGAGTGAATATCGGGCTCTTGGAGTCACTTTTGGGCCTTTGAGAGTCAATTATAAGTATGCTGAAAATCGATTTTTGTACTTATGGGTATTTTTAACTTCTGAGAGTCATTTTTAGGCCTATAACAGCCGATGTGTGATGAAAACTTTACTTTTCGTCTTTTAGACATTATTACGCAAACTTTTCTGTGCGAGTCGATTTTGGGCATGTAGTTGTCGATTTTTTGGCCACAAGAACCCGATTTTGGACCTCAACGAGTCCATTTTTGGATATGAAAGTAAGTTTTGGGCCTCTAGGTTTCGATTTCGCGCTTCAAAATATTGATTTTGGACCTTTGAGAGTCAATCATTGTGGGCATCGTGGAGTTTGTTTTTGGACCCCCGGGAGTCGATTTTTGGCCGCTGAGTGTCTATTTCGGGCATATGGAAATTTGTTGATAGTCGAATTTTAGATCCCATGCTTTTGATTTTAACTATCGAGAAGTTGAATTTTGAACTCTGGAAGTCGTCATTAGGTCTCAAGGAATCGATCTTAGACCTCTGGGCTCTGGTAGTAGATTTTTTAGTCATAAAGTCAATTTTGGGCCTCTATTGTCCGATGGAGTCAATTTTGGGCCTTTAAAAGTCGATTTGTGACGAAAACCCTACTTTTCGTCTTTTCCACATTATAAAGCAAACTTTTCCACATTATGAAGCATCTAGAAAGGATTTTAATTAAAATTAGGAATACTTCCAATTTTCAAAGCTAATTTTACTTTTCATCTTTTCAAGATTATGACGTATATGGCTTGCATTTTTGACGAAAAAGTTACTTTTCGTTTTGTTCACATTATTAAGCATACACTAAGCATTTTTTTTAAAGTTCGGAGTCCTTACAAAATAGAATTTCGCTCGGCAATACGTGTGCAGGGATTTTATGATGATTTTTAAAGAAAGAAAAAAGTCCGTGAATTAAATAGTTTTAATTTTCCCACAAAATCTTAATTTGATGAAAAATTTACTTTTCGTATTTTTTCACGTTTTGAAGCATATAGGAAGGATCGGTGTCTAGTGAAAAAAGAAATCCTCCTCTTTTTGCTAGTAGAAATGCTTTCCGACAGGCGTGGTACCAAC
>JBCBFY010000239.1:0-4208 GCA_038527325.1 Cyanobacteria bacterium J06614_10 | reverse complement strand
TGCCACGGCGGGTGGTGCCGTTCTTCGAGATGTCATGAGAGCCACAAGTTGGGCAGGTCATTTCTGGTCTAGCGGGCATCGCATCACCGTTGAATAAGAGCTATATCCTATTTTCCTCTATCATTTACCTTATTGCACTACCAAATCGGGATGGTAAACACCACCCGAATGCGCGGCGAAAACAACGCCACAATGTTGTCTTGAAAAATCGATTTCACCACCGCCAAATCTAGCTTGTCCAAATCGTCGATAATGACTAGGACCGGTTTCCCTGTCGCCGCTTGAATCGTGCTAGCGATAATGTCAATCTGCTGAGACAAATCCGACACGCGGC
This sequence comes from Cyanobacteria bacterium J06614_10, assembly GCA_038527325.1. Taxonomy (GTDB): domain Bacteria; phylum Cyanobacteriota; class Cyanobacteriia; order Phormidesmidales; family Phormidesmidaceae; genus Phormidesmis. Next base: position 3,874 of record JBCBFY010000239.1, on the reverse strand, counting down.
GCTCGTAGGTTTGGTTAATGATTTCTCGAAAGGAGCTTTCTTTTTGCAGTTTGCCAGCAAAAAAGTCAAACACATTGACCCCCGCCGACAGCTCCTGCTTGATTTGGTCGGTATACACGCTCGATTTGGTTTGGCTAAACCAATTGAGCAGCTTGTCTTCTGTTTCTTTTGGGATAGCGACCTGCTCTGCGGACGCTTTTTCTAGCAGCTTCAGCGCAATCGAATACAGAATTTGAATATGGTTGACATCTGAAGGCTCTATCGTGTCGGCGATAGAGTATCCGGCTACAAACAAGTTGGCCTCGCGCATTTGCTGGGCGAGCTGAGCCAGTAGCGTAGATTTGCCGCAGCCTCGATGCCCGGTGAAAATTAGCTTGCCTGCATCGCCTAGGGCCAGCAGCTCACTCTTCAGGCGCACCAGCGTCCGCTGCCCGTACGGCTCGCGAAACTTTGCGATTTCCTCCGACTTGTAGAGCGGAAATAGCTCCAGGTTGCGATATGCCTGAGTAAACTGCGCGTACAGGTCTTGAGCCATGCCCATCATTCAATGAATGTCACAGCTCATCATACCGAAATCGTTCGCGATCGCCTTACCGCCCAGATCAACATCGCCTGTACATCACAGTCGTACACCGTCTGGAATTGCTCAGCCTGCTCTGTAGTTCTGAAACGAATGAGAATTGCGAACCCATCGTGCGATCGCTATACAATCGATAGCAATCAATTTTCGCCTGCTATTTCGTTGACCCTTGCCCAAGTTCCGCATGAGTGCCCATCGTCCTGCTCCTTCCCTCGATCCGATTGCAATCATTGGCATAGGCTGCCGCTATCCAGGAGGAGCAGATACCCCAGACGCCTTTTGGCAGCATTTGAGCAAGGGCATAGACGCGGTGACCGAGGTGCCGCCTACACGCTGGGACGTAGACCCCATCTACGACCCAGACCCGCGCACGCCAAATAAAACAAACACGCGCTGGGGCGGATTCCTCAGCCAAGTAGACCAGTTTGACCCGCAGTTTTTTGGCATTGCCCCCCGAGAGGTGGCCACCATGGACCCGCAGCAGCGCCTGCTGCTAGAGGTCACCTGGGAAGCGCTAGAAGATGCAGGCCAAATCCCCGAACAGCTGCGCGGCTCCAAAACGGGCGTATTTATCGGCATCGGCACCCACGACTATTCGATCATGCTGTGGCAGGGACCGGTCAATGACCCCTACGCCACCACAGGCACGGGTAACTGCATTGCGGCCAACCGCATTTCCTACCTGTTCGACTTTAAGGGGCCGAGTTTGGCGGTAGATACGGCCTGCTCGTCTTCTCTGGTAGGCATTCATTTGGCTTGCCAGAGCCTGTGGACAGGAGAGTCTGAGCTGGCGGTGGCAGGCGGGGTCAATGTGCTGCTGCTGCCAACGGTGACGGCGGGCTTCTCGAAAGGGGGGTTTATGTCTGGAGAGGGGCGCTGCAAAAGCTTTGATGCGAGCGCGGATGGCTATGTGCGCAGTGAGGGCGCAGGCATTGTGGTGCTAAAGCCGCTGGCAGAAGCCTTGGCAGATGAGGACCCGGTGTATGCCGTCATTCGCGGTAGCGCGGTGAATCAGGATGGCTGCAGCCAAGGGATGGCCGCGCCAAATCCGGCGGCGCAGGCAGCGGTGCTGAGAGATGCCTATCGGGTGGCGCGGGTAAACCCGGCGGATGTGCACTACGTAGAAGCCCATGGCACCGGCACCAAGCTGGGCGACCCGATAGAGGCGCAGGCACTGGGTGAGGTGCTTTCTGAAGGGCGATCGCCCTCCCAACCCTGCCTCCTGGGCTCAGTGAAAACCAACTTTGGCCACACGGAGACCGCAGCAGGCGTCGCAGGCGTCATCAAAGCGGCCCTGATGCTAAAGCACCGGGCGATGCCACCCAGCCTCCATTTTCACCAGCCAAACCCAGCGATAGACTTCGACCGATTGGGGCTAAAGGTGCAAACCAAGCTGGCTCCCTTTCCCCAAAAAGAAGGACCACTTTATATAGGGGTAAATTCCTTCGGCTTCGGTGGCACCAATGCCCACGTTGTGCTGTCCGACCGGGCTGGTGAGCAGGCTGCACCGACCAAGCAACCAGAGACCCCGCCGACAGAGCAGCTGTTTGTGCTGTCGGCCAAGGATGAATCGGCGCTGCGAGATTTGGCCAGCCGCTACGTTGCGCTATTGGCAAAACCGGCGACACAGGATTTGGCGATGCTGTGTGCCGCAGCGAGTCAGCAGCGATCGCACTTCTCCCACCGGCTTACCTGCGTTTCCTTCGACACTAACCAGCTACGCACCCAGCTACAAGACTGGTTGTCAGGTTCAGAAGATATCGTTGGGCTACAGACAAATCGCGCAACGCAAACGCCACAAAACGTCGCCTTCCTATTCACTGGCCAAGGCTCCCAATGTGTAGGCATGGGTCGTGAACTGTACGACCATCAGCCGATTTTCCAAGCTGAGCTGCAGCGCTGCGCAGAAATATTGCAAGACGAAGGCGTAGATTTGCTGGCAGTGCTGTACGGCCCTCAGCAGAAAGGCTGGCAGACTGCAGACTCTCTAATTCATCAGACCGCGAATACGCAGCCCGTCTTGTTTGCATTTGAGTACGCTCTGGCTAGGCTGTGGCAGTCTTGGGGAATTGCACCCTCAGTCGTGATGGGCCATAGCCTGGGTGAGTACGTTGCAGCCTGCCTGGCAGGGGTGTTTAGCCTGGCGGATGGATTGAAGCTGGTGGCGGCGCGGGGGCGACTGATGCAGGCGCTACCGGCAGGCGGCGCGATGCTGTCGGTTTTGGCAGACCGGGCGCAGTGCGAAGCTTTGATCGCTCAAGTTGATATTTCAGATCTTGAGGATGACAGTGAAGCGGCTGTGAGCATTGCCGCTGTCAATGGCCCACAGAGTACGGTGATTTCGGGCGAATCGACGGCAATTTCTCGCATTGCTAGCGTGCTGACGCAAAAGCAAATCAAGCACAAACCCCTCACCGTTTCCCATGCGTTTCACTCGGCGCGGATGGCACCGATGATGGCCGAGTTTCGAGCAGTTGCCGGTTCGATCACTTTCTCGGCGCCGCGACGGCCCATGATTTCTATGCTCACGGGCAAGCTAGTCGGCGACGAAGTGGCCACTGCAGACTACTGGGTGCGCCACGTGCGAGAACCGGTGCGCTTCCTAGAAGCGATGCAGTGCCTGTACGCCACAGAGGCGCGTGCTTTTTTGGAGATTGGCCCGAAGCCGGTCTTGCTGGGAATGGGACGTAGCTGTTTGCCCGCTGTCGAAGAGGTCGCTTGGCTACCCAGTTTGCGACCTAGCCAATCTGACCAAGTGAGCCTGCTGACTAGCCTCGCCGCACTTTACACCCAGGGCGCAACTATTGACTGGTCTGCCGTCGCGCCAGAGGTGACCCTGCGCGGCCAGCGAGTCACCCTGCCCACCTATCCCTTCCAGCGACAGCGCTACTGGTGGGACGAGGCGACCATGCCTAGCCTGGTGCCAGCGCCGGTCTCCCAACCCATGTCGGGAAATGCCGCAGACCATCCTCTCCTCGGTAACCGGCTGCCGTTAGCGGGCACCCAAGAGCAGCGATTTCAAGCTCAAATCAGTGCTCAATCGCCGAAGTATCTGAGCGATCACTGCATTCTAGGTGAGGTAATTTTGCCGGGGGCGGCCTATGTGGAAATGGCGATCGCAGCTGCCCACCAGTGGCAAAAACAGTCATCAAAACCAACCACACTTACCCTCTCAGATCTCACGATTGAGCAGCCGCTAGCGTTAGAGACTGCCCGGCCCGCCGATGTGCAGATTGTGCTGACGCCGAGCGCTGATGAAACCGCAGCTGTGCAAATCTTTAGCGCAGAAGAGGG
>JBCBFY010000238.1:0-4212 GCA_038527325.1 Cyanobacteria bacterium J06614_10 | reverse complement strand
TGAGCCTGTTTCAGTCCCGATGATCGGGATTAGAGGTTGGCGCGCCTACAACACGGGAGACAACGAAGACGGTGTAAAGTTTCAGTCCCGATGATCGGGATTAGAGGTTGGCGCGCTGAAAAACGACAGAATCCCGGACGTGGAAAGATGTTTCAGTCCCGATGATCGGGATTAGAGGTTGGCGCGTCCGGGCGCTAGAAGGCTTGCTATGTGGCTGTTTCAGAGTGGGTTTTGGCAAAGCTCGCCAAACGTGTGAAAAATGACGATAGATTTGCGCGATCGCACTCCATAAAAAGCCCTGTAACTATTGAACTGTCAAGGTTCTAGCGATTTGGCAAACCCCTTAGGAAAATGGGCCCCGCTTCGCTTTGCCAAATCCTAACCCAAAACGGCCAACTTTGAGCACTCACCCCAAAAAATTACACCTGCTCAGGATCAATTCCCAGCTCCTTCAGCTTGGCTGCTAGCTTCGCTGCCTTCTGCTCTGCCGCTTCCGCCTTCTGCTCTGCCGCTTCCGCCTTCTGAGTCACCTCCTCAAAACTGGCAAAAGGCCTTCCGTCAGGACGCAGCAGAACCAGCTCATCGCCCGACATATCAAATTGAATATTCAGTAGCGGACTCACCCAGCCAGCCATATCAGCAATATGGTCCAGCCCAAACTCGCTCCGTAAAAAGCCGCTGGTTTCTTTGCTTTCCGTATCGTAAAGGTAGTACTCGTCTACCCCATGGCGATCAAAGAAAAGTAGCTTCTGCTCCATCTCTTTTCGTGTATTGCTCGGCGACAAAATTTCAAAAACAACCTGAGGCGCAACTCCATCTTCTTCCCACTGCTTATAAGAGAGTCGCTTACCTTTTGGCCGGCCCAACGCCACCATCACATCCGGTGCCACCGAAATATCGGGCCGCCCCTCAATCGGATACCAAAACAAATCTCCAGCAACAAATGCCTCCTGCAACAACACATCCAAATTTTGCTGAATAATCAAAATCCAACGGTACTGCTCAGTATTACTCGCCATAGGTTGCCCGTCGGAATCTGGGTAAAAAATATCCGCCGCTTCATTCGGTTTAGAGACTTGAGAAACCATGATTTGTAACTGCTTCTAAACAGCTTATGGATGCGCTGTGTATCAGTATAGCGGCAATGCCATCCCCACAAGCTTCAACTCAGCGCTAACCTCATAAGATAATCGCCGACAGTTGACGCGGCTGCTCAGAGCCATAGGTCAACGACTTTTTCACAGCACCTGCATCCATCACATATATCCGCACCGAATCTTCAGCAGGCTTAATTAAAGTCTCTATTTGTGTCTGCAACTTGGCAAACTGCATTCCCGTCAAAAAACACTCAAACACGCTGTACTGCGTCCACTTTCCATAGCCCGAAAGCAGCTTATGCAAACGATTTCGCCGTTTATTTGCTGACTTGTTATCCGGCAAATCGTAAATAATGAGATAGAACAATGTGCTCATCGCAGTGCCAGCCCCTTGTAAGGAAGGCCTTCTTGCAAGTGCTTGGCGAGTAAACGGGCCTGCAGTGCGATCGCTCTCCGGTAGCTACACTTGTACCCAAACACCGGATGCTTAAACGTGTCCTTCATCTTGCGGTCGAACGCCTGCAAAAACGTCCGCCGCCCCCCATCCGAAAGCCGATAGGCACCCAACATTTCTGTAAAATCATCCGGCCTAATCGACTGATTGTTGATCGCCGCTAGCACCACATTATCTGTCACGAGTGGCCGAAACTCCTCCATCAAATCCAACACCATCGCAGGCTGCCCGTGGTGTACCTCATGCAAATAGCCAATGTAAGGATCGAGCCCGGCAATATGCACCGCCGCCGTCACCTGAGAACGCAAGAGCGCATAGCCAAAACTCAACAGCGCATTCACCGGGTCGGTCGGTGGCCTGCGATTGCGCCCCTCAAACTTCCACACCTCCGGCAGCATCGCCGCCAACCCCGCAAAATACTCCCTCGCCGCCAATCCCTCAATTCCCCGCACCTGCTCCACACTGTGCTGCTGCGCCACCAGCGCCTTCCGCAGCTTCAGCGGATTCTCTTTTTGCCCGTGCCGATACAGCACCGCATACTGATTGTGAATTTTGGCCGTCACCATTGCTTTCACGATGGTAAGCTTGGCATCCTCATCTTTATACGCACCATACTGAGCCAACCGCAGCTGACCATTACGAGAATTTCCCGGTAGCGCCGCTCCCAAATACTTACCAAAGGGAGAAAGATAATGCACCGGCATCCCCAGCTCCAGCGCATACATCAGCGCATCTCCTGTCACCGAAGGATTGCCCATCAGGACAACTTCATCGACGGTTTGTGCCGGAATAGATTGTTTTTTCCAAGAACCATCTTCCTGCTTTAGCGAGACTTTGAAAGCCTCGTATTGTTTACTGAGCTGAGCATCGGGCTGGGTAATGTAAAGAGAAGTCATGGGAAATGATGAGTGATGAATGATGAATGATGAAGTGAAAAGATTGGAGATAATGCATAAAGTTATGAGAGGCTCTATTACATTCATCGTTCATCATTCCTACTTCATCGTTGCAAAGCCAATACTTCTTTGGGCAAGCAAATTTCTGTAAGACTACAGGCATTGCATTTGGTTTTGTGCTGAATAGGAGCAGGTATGGCCTTCTGGGTAGCTGCATGGGCAGCAGCGATCGCACCTTCTGTTTTCGCCCTGAGTTCTTCCGTAAAGAACACCCTTTCTCGGCGACGATTCGCATGGTAAAAGATTTCGCCATACTCAATCTCTTTGCCGGTGCACTCTTCTAAGCACAGCGCCGCGCCACACAGCTGAAAGTGATCGCTTAGGTGCTTGCCCATGCGCCCTTTTTTATATTCCAAGGGCACCAGCTGACCGTGGGTCTCTTCTACCGCGTCGATGATGCCGGATATTTGGAGGCGATCGCTCCACACCCACTGCTGCTGATAAATCGTTGTTTCACCCTCTTGTCGTATTTTTTCTTCGTCCACATTGCGATGCAGATGAGTACCCATCACAATATGTTCATTGAGCTTCATTTCTCCTAGTTCATACTCAATGTAGAATCGCCGCTGGCAGTATTCCCAGGCGTTAAGATAAGACAGGGGAAGATAGGACGGAGTCATGTTGTTTTAGCTTTCAGTTTTGGCTTTGGCCGAGAAGCGGCTTGCCTCCTGTCTTCTGGACTGACATTTCTATCCACATGCATTTTCTTAGTTTGTTCATTTATGTAGAAAGTTTGACCCATACCCATCGGCGTTTTACGACCTAGCCCAGCAAAAAGAGAGAATTGTGCTAGCGCATTAATTTGTTTAATAGCAGCAGGTGAGATATTTTTGCCCAAGATTTGGAAGGTAATGTTACCAATGCAGCCGATGAGCTTGCTGCGGCTATCAATGGCGATATCAGAGTGAATATTGTAAGCGCCGGGATAAATGCAGTTGATGATGTCTTCCGGGAAGGGGATTTGGCTGTAATGGTTCCAGCGTTTGAGGAGGCTTTTGAACACGCGATCGCGCGTTGGCAATGAAGCGTCGTACTCGCTAATGCGGAAGGTCGTCGGCGTACACAGCATAAAGTGCAGTTTGCGGTTTTGGTCGCTCGCTTCCGCATACAGCTGCTCGTAAGACAAATAGCTTGCCCAAGGCTGACCCGCCTGCTGCGTGCCCGTCACCCGCGAAATCTGCAAAGGGCTTCCTCCCAGCTGCCACTGCTGCTGAGCGCTCAGCCCTAACCACAGGTGAGCTAGCTGCGTAAATAAAAGGTCGTCGAGCAGGGTGATGCGCCACCAGCAGGGCGTACCTGCCGGGATGGCGCGGTTGTGGCTCCATTGCAGGGTGTCTGGGTATTGTAGTTTGCTCAGGCTGGTTTGCAGTGGGCTGAGGGTGAAGGCCTTTTTGCTCGTTTGGCTGTGCAGGACGGTTGCAAGATCGGGGTCTTGCGATCGCACCAGATCCAAAAACAATGCGTGTAAGTGCCGCCCACTTAGGTGAGTTTTTGGAATGGGTGAAAGGGGCACTAAATTGAGCACTAGGCTGTAAGGCATTACGCTACCTCTATACGAAATTTATTTTTTTGCTCACTAGAAGCACAAGAACGCATCATTGTCAGGCAATCGAAGTCTAGTTCCATAACTAGCAAGAGCTAAGATACCTGATAATCCTGGGAAAAAAGCATACTCTTTTCTAAAGTCTCTACCAATCACGGTAAT
>JBCBFY010000237.1:0-4427 GCA_038527325.1 Cyanobacteria bacterium J06614_10 | reverse complement strand
GCTGACCGGCGCGTATGGATCAGATTGAACAGGCCTACAGAGTTCTAGAGCTGGCCCTAGACACACCGACTTCTATGAGGGAGGTAAATCAGGCCTACAAGGATCTCGTGTTTATTTGGCACCCGGATCGCATTCCGAGCGATCGCGAACGCCTGCGAGAAAAAGCGGAAGCCAAGCTCAAGACCCTCAATGAGGCCCGCTCTTTTTTGCGATCGCAAGCCAAAAATGGCAGGCTCCCCGCCGTTACCACCGCCAAAAAAGAAGCCACCCGAACATCACCCTACGGTCAAAACAGCCATCGAAACGGCAGTCGAAACGGCAGTCGAACGTCTGCCTACAGCCGCGGCAACCGCACCTACAGCACCTACCGCCCCGGCGACGACTCCACCTATCGACCTAGCCGAGACCGGGCCACCGCCCGCTCCACCTACACCCAGGCGGCAGCGGCCAATGGCAATAGCCGAGGCAGTGGCTACCGCCCGCCCTACGAAGCCTATCGCCGAGCTGCTGCCGCCGCGAGTAGTGGCTTTGCCGGTCAGTATGGGGCGACGTATCGGGCTCGCTATCCTAGCAGCCCTTGGCCTAGGCAGAGCGAAGCCGCCCGTAGCAGCGCCACCAACAAATCGACCGATAAAGCCTCTGCAAACAGTGCTGATAAAGCCAGTAGCAAAGCAAATGGCACAGCGACTGGCAAAACAGCTTCAAAAGCCACTTCTTCGAAAGCGACTTCTGCAAAGGGTACAGGCTCAAAAGACAGCTCAAAAACGGCCTCAACAGACACCAAAAAGAAGTCGACTGCTCAATCTTCGACGTCTCAGTCGTCCCGTAGCAGCGAAAAAACGTCTGCCGCCAACGATAGCTATAAACCGGCCCGCACAAAGCGAAATCCAGATCTTAGCGGCGTCAATATGAGCGGTGCTAACCTCAAGGAAAAAGACTTTTCGGGTCGCAACCTCAGCGGCGCCGACCTGAGCGGCGCCGACCTCAGCGATACCTTCATGCACAAGGTCAACCTCAATCGCGCCAACCTTCGCAAGGCCCGGCTATTTCGCGCTAACCTTTTGCAGGCCGATCTCAGCCACGCCGACCTCAGCGGCGCCGATCTCATTGGCGCGGACCTGAGCGGCGCGTACCTGCGCCACGCGGACCTGAGCGGCGCAAAGGTTGGCTATGGCGATAAAATCATGGTCAAGCTTTTGGGCGCTCGCCTCACGGGCACCATCATGCCGAACGGTCGCATTCACGAATAGTTTAAGAAGACAGCAAAGCATTGAGATGAATACTCTAGATCAGGTTTTAGAAACGGCTCTGAAACTACCGGACGAACAGCAGGAGATGTTGATTAAAATTCTCAAAAAACGGTACGAAGAAAACCATAGAGCTCAAATAGCAAGGGATGCAAAACAGTCCCTAGATGATTTTCATGCCGGTCGTTTTCAAGTTCAGTCAGCTGATGAGATTGTTGCAGAACTGACACAGTCTTTAGATGAGCCAGCCTAATGAGAGCGCTAGTCGCGACTCCTAAATTCAAGCGAGCATATCGAAAGTTTGCAAAACGTAATCCAGATCTTCAGCAACGGATTGCAGGCGTTCTGCAGCAAATGGAAAAAGATGTATTTGTCCCGAGGTTAGCAACGCATAAGCTCAGCGGTAAATTGGATGGCCTACAATCGTGCTCTTGTGGTTATGACTGTCGTATTATCTTCTCAATAGAGCGAAAAGCAGAAACTAATGATGAAGTGATTGTTTTACTCGACGTTGGTACACATGATGAAGCGTATTAACGATGTGAATGCTGATTTTGTTTATAGTAAACATACCTGCTTAACACGCTTACACTGTGTCTATTCTGGCCCCTATCCACGACTGGTTTACGCAGCAGGGATGGTCGCCCATCGCGTTCCAGCGTAAAACCTGGGAGGCGTATCTATCTGGCAAGAGCGGCATCATTCAAGTGCCGACAGGGGCGGGCAAAACCTACGCTGCCGTCATGGGCCCGCTGGCACAGATACTCGATGAGAAATCGCAGTCGGGCTTGCAGCTGCTGTACATTACCCCCTTACGAGCCCTCTCCCGCGATATTGAGACTTCCATCCGTCGCCCTATCGAAGAGATGGCATGGCCCATGTCTGTTGAATCTCGCACGGGGGATACCAAGTCTTCGGTCAAAAGTCGGCAGATTAAAAAAATGCCGACCGTACTGATCACGACGCCTGAGTCTCTCGCGGTTCTGCTCTCTTACAAAAACTCGGAAAAGCGGTTTGGCTCTCTTCGCTGTGTCATTTTAGATGAGTGGCACGAGCTGATGAGTTCTAAGCGGGGCACGCAGGCAGAGCTGTGTATGACCCGGCTCAGGCAGCTAAATCCGGCGCTGCAGACCTGGGCAATTTCAGCGACGCTGGGCAATTTGCAAGAGGCTGCAGAGGCGGCTACGGGCGTTGGCAGCCGTCCTGTTGTCATTCAGTCAAATATTCAAAGAGAGACCGTTATCACCAGCGTTTTACCCGCTTCGGTGGATAGCTTTCCTTGGGCGGGGCATCTGGGTCTGAGAATGTTTGAAGAGCTTGTGGATGCGCTGGATATCAGCCGGTCGACGCTGATATTTACCAATACGCGATCGCAGGCCGAAAGATGGTTCCAGGCGCTCACTTTTTCCCTTCCCGACCACGAACACCAAATCGCGCTACACCACGGCTCAATTGACTTTGCAGAACGGCTCGCCATAGAAGCCGGACTCAAAAGCGGTGACATCAAATGGGTGGTGTGCACCTCCTCTCTTGACCTTGGCGTAGATTTTCAGCCGGTAGAGCGCGTCGTCCAAATCGGCAGCGCCAAAAATCTTGCCCGGTTGCTGCAGCGGGCGGGTCGCTCTGCTCACTTGCCTGGCGGCACTTCTGAAGTGTTCTTTTTACCTACCAACGCGCTAGAGCTGTTAGAAATTTCAGCCTTTCGCCGTGGCCTCGCCGCAGGCCAAATAGAATCTCGACACACGCTCAACAAACCCTACGATGTGTTGATTCAGCACTTGGTGACGCTCGCCTGTGGAGATGGCTTTTCCCCGGAGGACACCTTCACGGCGGTGCGGCAAGCCTTCTCTTACCAAACGCTCACCCAGCATGAATTCGACTGGATGCTAGACTTTTTGGAGAAGGGCGGTAAATGCCTAAAGGCGTATCCTCGCTACAAAAAGATTGTTTTTGAGGCGGGGCGCTATGCGATCGCTGATGCCAAAATTGCTCGTATGCACAAGCTGAGCATCGGCACGATTACCGGCAATCAGCAGGTCAAGATTGCCTACGCTAAGGGCCGACAAATCGGTACGGTGGAAGAAAGTTTTGTCTCTCGGCTAAAAAAGGGGGATGTGTTCTTTTTTGCAGGCAGGCAGCTAGCGTTCTTTCAGATGAAAGACATGACCCTGTATGTGAAAAACGCCAAGAAAAAATCTAGCGTTGTGCCGGTGTGGAGTGGCGGCTATCTGGCGATTTCCGACCAGCTGAGTCAATACATTCGGGCAGAAATTACGGAAGCGAAAGAAGGTAATGTCAGCCCAGAGGTGGCTTGCATTATGCCGATCTTGGCGACGCAGGATAGGATTTCTCATTTGCCAGGTGCTGAGCAATTTTTGATTGAATGCTGCCGTACGCGAGAAGGACAGCATCTCTATGTCTATCCGTTTGAAGGACGCAATGTTCATGAGGGACTAGGCTTTTTGTGGGCATATCGATTTTCAAGGTTGGAGAAGGCCACGTTTACGGTCTCTGTAAACGACTACGGATTTGAAATTTTGGCCCCTAAAGACTATCCGTTTGAGACTGTCTTTGACGAAAACTTTTTTTCAACGCGCAATCTCTACGAAGAAATAAAAGAAAGTTTAAACATCTCCGAGCTTACGCAGCGCCGGTTTAGAGGGATTTCACAGGTGGCCGGTCTGGTGTTTAAGGGCTACCCGGGCTCGAAGAAAACAGCCAACCAAGTTCAAATCAGCTCCTCTCTGATCTACGAAGTCTTTACCAAATACGAGCCGGACAATTTGCTGTTGCAGCAGGCAGAAAGAGAAGTCATCGAAGGGCAAATGGAAGAACCTAGACTCACCGCCGCACTCAAGAGAATGCGTCAGCTAGACCTGGTGTGGATGAATATAAAGCGGCCTTCTCCGCTGGGGTTTCCGCTGTTGGTTGAGCGGTTGAGTTCTCGGTTGAGTAATGAGAGTTTGCGCGATCGCATTGAGCGATTGAAAAAACAGTGGGACAAGTAAGCTTGTAGGCCGGTTCGAGCAAATGATCCCCCCATGTTCCACCGCGCGTTTAATCCTCACTGTATTTATTTTTTATCAACCGTTGTGCCTGTTCTATAAAAGCTTTCGCCATTGTTACTGCTTGTTTTGATTGCTGATCTGTCACGCGCGCGACCTCTCCATAATCTCCAAT
>JBCBFY010000236.1:0-4429 GCA_038527325.1 Cyanobacteria bacterium J06614_10 | reverse complement strand
GCTATGTCTTCAGTGCAGACAACAATTTCCGCATGATTAGGTCTTGCCCAGCGCAGTTTTATAAAGTCGGTGCGATTTGTAGTCCATATTGCTCTTTACCAATTCACCCACGCATGTCAGGTCCTTATGTCTAAAAACCAGCTTTCTACAAGTTAAGTCTGCGTTCACCCACCGTTGTTGTCGGTGGGCTAAGGCGTGGATTGGTGATAAACGACTCGTCTGTCAGGCTGTTCAAGAAGGCGAGCAAATCTTCTCTCTCGCTGTGCGTTAGGGTAAATCCTTTTATAAACGAGCTTTTGAGTGGGTTCTGGCTTCCTACGCCAACATACTCTCCAGATTCAATCGTGCGTCCGCCAGCGGCGTAGTGGTCAATGGCGTCTTCTAGCGTTGCGACGCTGCCATCGTGCATGTAGGGCGCAGTTAGGGCGATGTTTCTCAGCGTGGGTGCTCGAAATTTACCCATATCTGTCGCATTCAGCGTAATCTCTTTTAATCCAGTGTTGTTGGATGGGTATGCGCCTTGGCCGTCTACGTTATACAGGCCGGTATTGTGAAAGGCTATCTCGATGAAGCCGGAGCGTTCGTGGTGGCTAGAGTCGCTGAAGTTGAGACCGCTGTGGCAGTGGAAGCACTCTAGGCGTTCGCTGGTGAATAGGGCTTCACCACGCTTGGCGGCATCGGAGATTGCGGTGGATTCACCGCCGTAGCGATAGCGGTCATAGGGGGAGTTGAAGGAATTTAGGGTGCGTTCAAAGGCGGCGATCGCCAACGTCAAATTTCGCACGCTAACCGCGTTCTCTCCAAACACGGTCTCAAACCGCTGCGCATATTCTGGGTCAGAAGCCAGCGCAGCTATCAGCTCATCTTCTCGTCCGGCCATGCCCAGCTCTACCGGCGCTTCGCCAAACAAAGGCACTAGCATCTGCTGCTCTAGATGCTGCATGAGCGGGTTTGCCCAGGTTTGCGCTGAGTTGTAACCTGCGTTGGTCAAGCTCATAGCGTTGCGCGGATGGGTCTGTCCTGTTGCTCCAACTGACAATGGCTTACCGTCGGTAAAGGCCAGAGCCTGTACATGGCAGGATGCGCAGGAAAAGTCTCCTGTGGCCGACAGGCGTGGCTCATAAAACAGGTGCCTGCCCAGCTCGACTTTGGCTGCTGTCATCGGATTGTCGGCGGGTACTGCTGGTCGGGGGACCCAGCTTGGCAGGTCCCATTCGTAGTTTGAGGAGATTATCGTCTCAGCAGGCTCTATGGGAATTGAGGTGGTGCCGTTATTTGTCTCCTCATGACCTAGCGCGTGTTCAAATTGGATTGAGAGTACAAACGTGAACACGCTGATGAGTGCCCAGGTTATCCAACGACGAAACAAAGAATATTCTCCTTGCCGCTTCCTTAGTATTGGCTAAGGATAGCGACGCGATCGCAACTAAATTATTCTATGGTAAAAAAACGCTGTTCACCCGGCGGCTGTTCATTAAATGGCAAGCCCAAAGACTGCATAATACCGGCGCAATCGCTATCTTCTGGTGAAGACATACAGCCAACCGCAGTGTCTTTCTCATTTTCCGCAAGGTTGGTATTAGACAGCAGCGCTACAAGGTCTGCGACGACCACATTCTCTGCTGGATCAAAGTCACTAAACACGACATCTGTTCGATTTGGAATGCTACAGACGACCGGAGCCTCAGCCGCATCTAGTTGACAGCCAACGCTTCCCAGATGAATGGCAAAAGCTTGAGAGTCGGTGCCATGTCCACCATGCTCGCTGCCACCGTGCCCATCTTGCCGAACCCTAGTCATGTCCATCTCAGGCATGAGGTCAATGCGAGCAAACTTGTAGCCAAAGTTCCAGTTCCACCACATTGAGGTCAAATTCAGCGGGGAAGGCGCTAATGTCGAATCGATATGATTTAGGTTAAACGGTACGCCCAGCGTAAATTTCAGACCGGTATATTCACCAGCGGGAACCGACCCCACTACCTGTGTACGAGTTTCAGTAGTTCCGTTGCCGCAAGCACCAGATTTGTCTTCGAAGTCGAGCAGCGCCACATCTTGATGCTGCCATTTGCCATCTTGCTGAAGCACGAGCGGAACCTCGTTACCGGCTGCATCTAGCAGCGATACTTGCGACACATAAAAGCGGAAATCCATGGCGGTGACTGGCGTAGCACCTACACCTAGGGAATAGGTTTCTCCGCATGCAAAAGTCTCCTCGCCTACCTGCCCGACAAAGTTGATAGTGACTGTTTGGCTTTCTATTGCGGTTGCCTTTTGCACGCTGAGCACCGTGAACCCCAGAACGACGCCCGCAAGCGATAAGCCCAGCTGTTGCTTTTGCATGGTAACTGTCCTAACTTCATGTTTGTTGTGTCTGCGTAGTTTTGCACTGTAGCGAGAACAATCCAGCAAAAGCAAAAGACGACCTGTCGATGGGTTGTTTTCTGAGTAAATGGCTGGATGCCGAAGCTGGCATACTGAAAGTCAGCTGCCGGGATCGTTGCACCGTTTGGGTAGGATGTGACCGGCTATAGCTTCATAGCTAGGTGCTAACAAAGGAAGTACTAACGTTCTGATGTAGACTATAGGCAGCCTGAAAGCGACCAGTATCTATGAGCGATCGCCTAGACAGAATAGAAGCCATTGTAGAGTCCAACGCTAGGGACATTGAAGCGTCTCGAGGGGACCTAGCTGAGACAAAAGCAATTGCAGAATCCAACGCCAGAACGATTGAAGCATCGGCTAATCAGCAGGCTGAAATTATCGCCGCTATTTCAGCACAACAGGCAACTAACACACGAGACATAGATGCATTGGTGGAAGGCATTAGTGGACTTGCCACTGAAATCAGAGAAGTGGTTCAACGTGTTGATGAGTCAGGTCAGCGAATCGATGGAAACGCCCAACGGTTCGATATTTTACTTGATGAGATGCGCGCTGACCGGCAATAGGCTGAATTAGACCGGCAGCAGGCTGAACTAGATCGGCAGCAGATTTTAGAAAATGCTCGGCGGTTTGATATTTTACTTGATGAAGTGCGTGCTGACCGCCAAAGAGCAGATGAGCGCCATGCGGCGACGCAAGAAATTCTGCAATCCTTACTGGTAGAGCTAACTAGGACTAATTAACGTGTGGACCGGTTGGAGCAGGCTGGCTAACTGTTTAGGTAGCGCTGTGACATTGCGATCGCAATATCGCCCACCATTTGCCTTACCGCAGGCGGACCCACCACCTCACAATCTGCCCCGTAGGGTAAAATTGCCCGTTGAAACCAAAAGGTACTTGTAATGCGCCGGGTTACTTTGAGTACTGGTGGCGAAGTACTAATTTTTTCCACATTGATGTCAGCACCTTGCTTACTGCGGTAGGCCGGAACAAGGCCACCATATAGGTGCATTTCCACATCTACAGCATCTAAGCGATCGCGCCAGCTCGCTTTCACCTTGGTTACATCTGCTTCGGTAATGCGATCAAGTCTTAGCGTGCGATTGTGCGCTAGCTCAGGCAGGTCTTTGCTGCCCTCAGTTTCCTCACACCAACAGTCCAAATACTCTCGATCATCTCTAGGCACGATTTCAGCATAGTGAACCGTAAACTGCCACAAATTTTCTGCCGCATCTTGATAAGACAGCTGAAAGGGCTGACCGCGCTTAATGTATCGCTCCACCTGCACACGCCATGGCCGCACATCTCGATCTAAAAAGTTCTCAATTTCTCGGCGCATGGGAATGGAGAGTTCACCGCGATCGCGCAGCAGCTCCGCAATGAGTATCGCATCTTGAACTTCACCTTTATCTTCTAGAGCAATGCGCGCTTTGTTGAGGGCTTCAATGCGGACCATGGGCCAGTCGTGGTTGTTGGCAAGCTTGAGGGTTTTGCGGGCGATCGCTTCGATGAGTTTGGAAATGTTGGCGCGATCGCCCCAGGTCATGTCGTACTCCAGCGCAAGAGCCTCTAGCTGCGCTTTGTCTTTTTCCTCTAATGAGATAGTGATTGAACGACCTTTACGACCCACAGGGAAATGACTCAGTATGCGTACACTTCTATTTTAAGCTTGCAGGTACTATTCTTTTGTAGAAGGCTGATATACTTTTGCAGTCTTGTTTGGTGGAATGTAATGAGTGCCGCTAACTTGCTCTCCAGGATCTCGATTGATCCGAATATCTGCTTTGGTAAACCCTGCATTAAGGGGCATCGCATTTGGGTAGCTCTAGTGTTGGACTATTTGGCCGCTGGGGAATCCATTGAGGGAGTTTTAGACGCCTACCCCAGTATTACGAGACAAGACGTGCTTGCCTGCATTGCATACGGCGCAGAAATGACTAGAGGAAAACGATAAGGTTTGTCATCAACGGTAACTAAACGGTTTGTGTTACACAGCCCTAAAATGTACGTACACTATTTATTACTTTGTATGCACTTATCCTTTCTT
>JBCBFY010000235.1:0-4440 GCA_038527325.1 Cyanobacteria bacterium J06614_10 | reverse complement strand
CAGGGGGTTGATGAACCCTGCTCAAGGCATCCGCTATGGTGTTGGCGGTGCCCGGAATGTACTTAAGTTGCGGTTCCATCTCCTGTATCTGGAGGAACCACCTAGCAAGCTTGCCAGTGAGGTTTCTTCCCTTGAACAGGCCCAACACGGGTTGATGGTCCGTCAAGATAGTGACTGGGTACCCGAGACAAGTGTCTCTGAACTTCTTCAATCCCCATACTACCGCCAGAGCTTCCTTCTGAGTGGTTGAATATCTTTGCTCAGCCGGATTCAACGCCCGGGAGGCAAATGCGATAGGCATGTACTTACGTTCACCTTTCTGCAAGAGAACAGCTCCAATGCCGGTTCCACTAGCGTCTGTAGCTATGACGAAGGGCTTCTCGAAGTCGGGGTAGTGTAGAATTGGTGCAGATACAAGTCGTTGTTTCAGTTCATCGAACGCTGCGGCTTGCTCATCAGTCCAGACATAAGGTACGTCTTTCTTCAAGAGTTGCGTCAGTGGGTGTGCAATTTTGGAGAATCCTGCAACAAAGGACCGGTAGTAGCCAGCCATGCCTAGGAACCTCTTGAGGCCCTTCGGATCTTTGGGTGCTGGAAATCCTACTATTGCCTCAATCTTCTCTCCTTGGACTCCAATTCCTTGGTCAGTGATAACATGTCCTAGAAACTTCAACTGCTTGCCCATAAACGTACATTTTCTTAGCTTGAGTTTGAGTCCTGCTTCTCGGAGGCGATGCAAAGTCTCATCTAGAGCGTTAAGGTGACTATCCACGTCCTTAGAAAAGATCAGGATGTCATCCAAATAGCACAGCATCTGGCTGCCTTCCAAGTCTCGAAAGATGGTACTCATTAGCCTAGAAAATGTACTTGGCGCGTTGCACAATCCAAAGGGCATCACTTCGAATTCGAGGTGCTCTTTTGGTGTGCTAAAGGCCGTTAGGGGCTTACTTTCTTCCTCCAAGCCAATTTGCCAATATCCAGAGAGCAGATCCAGGTTCGTGAAGATCTTCATTTGACCGAGACTCTGGAGAATCTCTCCTAATACAGGCATCGGAAATCTATCTGGTACCGTAATCGCATTGAGGGCTCGGTAATCAACACAAGGCCGAAACGACCCGTCAGATTTTGGAATAAGAATCAGAGGCGAGTTGAACGGACTACAGGAGGCCCGTACTATACCTTCTCGCTTCATTTCTTCCACCAGGTCTTCTGCAACCTGCTTGCGACTGTGCGGCAACCGGTAGGCAGGAATATACTTAGGAGTCTTCCCCGGTTCCAATGGAATTGCGTGCCGGATAATATCCGTGCGTCCAAGTTTCTCTTTCCCGATGGCGATCGCCCCACGGTGTCGTTGTAGTAGATCGAGGACCTTCTGGCGTGCTTCAGGGAAATCCTGCAAGACTAGCTCTTGGTCCAATCGATCTCTGTCGGCTTGGTCCGGGCTCGACCATAGTTCCTCGACAGGGGAATCAATGATGAAGACTGGTGCCTCGGACGTGGCTACCTTAATGAATGGCGTTCCAGCTTTGAGATGAATTGGCATCGCCAAACTGGTATAAGCGGCGGCTGAGAAGCTTCCCGCCGTGCACTCAGTGAATCCATCCGGACAAATAACGTTCGCGGGCACGACAGTCTCCCCTATCAATAAAACTGTGGGTGCTGACGCCAACTTAGGAATTTCTAATTTAACAACGGTTGCTTCATTAGGCTTTAGCACACAATCCTGACGGAGGTATGCCATCACGGCTCTTTCTTCATCGAAGCTCTCGGAGGAGGGCCCCGCCTCTCTCCCGTTTTCCCTATTGTTTGCCATACTAGGTTCAGTACTAGTGGGGCACGTAACTATCCTCTCAGAGTCCAATTGCTCGTCTTGGGAGTGTCCTAACGGACTCTGAGTAGCATTTGTTTGCACTAGAACACTCCCTTGAGGTAAGGGTACCTCAGTCAAGCTCAACCCTCCCCCAAGGGTAGGGGTTGGCTCGTGACCTTGACCTTGACCTTGACCTTCATTTTGACCTTCATTAGTCTCTACTAGGGTACCCCCCGGGGTCTCCTGTGAGACTATGGACTCATACCTTGACCTTAAGTTCCCGCCCCCTGTAAGTTCAACCCACCCTGGTCCATTCCCCTGAATGCCATGTGGCACGGTTGACTCTGATGTTATGACATTGACTGTTAGGTTAGGTGGTCCTGCCTCAAGCAATTCATCAGCGTCCAGTGCTCCCCGATTTTTACCATAACCTGTAACCGGAGAAGTTTGGTTTATTCGGCTGATATCCCCCAGACCAATTGCCTCCTGGCGGGGATGAACAGGTGTTATCGCGCGCTCACCTGTCATTCCGACCAGGCCATCAATCAGTCGTGTTTGACTGAGCCGATCAGTATACACGGCGCCCCGACCAAAGTCGACTAAGAGCTTCAAGTCTTTCATAAGGTGGTATCCGAGGAGTGCATCCCCTGGAAAGTTAGCGTCCGTGATAACAAACCGATCATGGCTAGTGGCATCACCCACTTGCACGGGTAATTCTACCATCCCCTGGGATTCTCGAGTGCTGCCAGTTATGCCACGTATGAGGACCCTGGCTGGTAGTGGTTCAGCAATATCCACTCCAGCCCGTAATAGGAAGTCCTCGTGTGCGAGGTTTAATGTACTGGCACAATCTAGTAACGCCTTGCCCGGAGTGTGGGCTATGTGGACGTCCAGACTGGGGAGTCCCTTTCCCTCGATGATGGGTACGGTGTAAAGGACCATGTTTAAATTGAGTCCATCAAGTGCGTGATTGCCTCCAGACCTGCCTTCTTCTGGTACAGTGGTTGTTATATTGCATTCGTTGGCGCTGGGTTGCTCGGGTCGTGAGTCTCCTTCTAGTCACGAATTCTGCTGAGGTCGATTTGGTCGTCCATAGAAGTTGAACTGTCGGTTGCCAGCTCCTTGGTTAGCTCTTTGGTTGGTTCTTTGGTGCGCTCCTCCCGCAGTAGGTGAGGGGGGCGTATTGGAGAAGGGGGGACCGAAGTGCGGATTCACTCCTTTGCCGCGGATTCTCCGTTCGGCTTGTTGCTTATCTCTGCATTCTGTGACGGTGTGGTTATCCCGGCCACAGTATTCGCAGTATTCCAACTTAACCCGGCACTGGTCCCGTGTATGTCCCTTCTTCTTGCACCTTGGACACTTCTCCTTTGTTTTTGGAGGTGTTCTGGACTCTTGGGTGTTGTTCGCTTCTCGGCGGGTTGATGAGGCTGGCTGCGGTATGGGCCTATTCTGAGTGCGCCCAGCCGCTGGCTGATAGACGGCGAAAACGTCATGCGCGTCTTCGGCTATAATGTCCTTCCCAGCCTTCTCCCTGATGGCTTCGGTCAGTGTGGAAATTGTCTCTGTCGCGTTGACTTTACTATCCCTAAAGATTTTCCGGTTGCTTTCGCTGAGGTGGCCGTACAATACTGCCTGACCAACCAAGTGCATGAAATCATGTAAGCGGACGAGCTGATCGGTATTTTCCCGTGTCCGAAAGTAGGCGAGGTCTCCTATCTCGATTAGCTTAGCGCTCTTCATGCTGGCGATTGAGGTGTCTCGTCGATGAGCAAATTCTAGGGCCAAATCCAGGAGCGACGTAGCGACAGGCATGGTTACGTATTCAGCCACGGCGAGCAAGGGCTCGCTCACATACGCGGTTTTATAAGTCCGCTTGAGACGACGTGTAAATTCGGCCCAAGAGGTTATGGCCCTTATATCAGGGCAATTGACGAACTTAAAAGCGTCGCCAACTGACTGATGTATGTGAAGCCGTGCCAGGTGTATTTTTGTCTGGTCGTCTGTGACTTGCCTGCACGCTATCAATGCTTCCATATCCTGGAGGAATTGATCCACGGTGTAGCGCATCAACCGGCGACCTTCGTCGCCATGCGCTACACCAACAAATTTGGAGGGGAAACCCACTCCCTTGGGAGCTTCTTCTCCGGTAGCCATGATTATAGGAGGCTCAATGGGCGTCGTAAGTACGACAGGTGGTATAATGGTAGCCGAGACTGACGAAGCGTGACCAGGGCGTCCCCTAGGGTTCGAACCTAGTATCGGAGACGAGGAGGGGGGACGGGCGCGCACTGCCGGTGGTCCTACAGATCCCGATCCGGTTAAACGTTGCGAAGTCCGTCCTCGCCTATGCCTGGTCAGCGAACGAGCGCGCGGTGTGGGCGTAGGTGGTGTATTGGTGTTAGTGTCCGGAGTATCGGACGAACTGCCTTCTAAATCAGGCAAAGCAAAGTCCGCTTGAGCCAATTCTCTCGCGGCACGGATAATGTCGTCCATTAACAGGGGTAATGGCGGCGAAAACCGTTCCCGGAACGAGAGTTGATCTTTTGGCCTATCTGCCCACTAAGCGCAGTAGTTCTGTGGAGACCCTGTTCAAAGGCGACCGTGGAGAAGCTCCAGGGTGCCGAATCAAC
>JBCBFY010000234.1:0-4451 GCA_038527325.1 Cyanobacteria bacterium J06614_10 | reverse complement strand
ACCATGGCTGAAAACAGCCGCCTACAGGTACAAACCCTCAGCATTACGGGAAGCGGGGGCTACATTACGGAGGTCTATGTTCCGCAGGGGCAGGCACGGCTAAGGTTGCGATCGCTCACCAATCCAGCCAGCCGCATCGAAATCTATACCCCTGCTGGCGTGAGTGGCGTGCGCGGGACAGACTTTGGCGTAGCGGTGGGCCCTGACGGGCAAACCGGCGTAGCCACCCTAGAAGGCAGTGTCGCATCGAGCGCTCAGGGCCAAACTGTGGTGGTCAATGCTCAGCAGCAATCCATCATTCGACCAGGCGAGCCGCCCACCCCGCCAGAGGCCTTGCGGGATGATCCGTCGCTGTACGTTCAGGTATTGCGCATTTTGCCAGGGCGAACCGATGCGGCAGGCAGACCCATCGTTCAGGTGGCGGGCTACACAGATCCAGTTAACCTATTAAGGATAAATAGTAAGGAAGAAAAACTTGGAAGAGAGGGTCAGTTTGACGTTACGCTGCCGCTATTGCGCGATCGCACACTAGATGCCTTGGTTGTTACGCCCCTGGGAACCCAGCAAAAATACGAATTAGTATTGCCATGATTTCTTCTGTGCGCAGACGGTTTAAGGGATTCAATCGGATGGTGCCAGGCCTAATGGCGAGCTTACTCGTGATTATGCTAATGCAGCTGCAGGCCTGGGAACCCATCGAGCAAATGGTCAACAATCAGATTATGCGATGGCGCGGGGCAAACGCCTGGGACCCGCGCCTAGTCATGATTAGCGTTGACGATAAAACCCTCAACGAACTCGGGCAGTTTCCCATTTCTCGCAGTTACTACGCCGAACTGCTCGACCGGCTCAGAGAGCAAGGGGTCAGCGTTGTCGTGTTTAACCTGATGCTGTCCGATACGATTTCGGCAGATATTCTCTCAGCAGATGCAGCAACCGCAGGTAAGCTCGGCGCGGCCAGCCGGGCAGCGACCACCCAGCTAGCACGGGCAATGATTACCCATGGCCGAGTGGTAATTGGTCAAGCATGGAGTAATGAGGGTGAGGCTGTTGAGCCCATTCCGGTGCTCTCTGAGACTGCGATCGCCGTGGGCCACATGCGACTCCAAGCCGACCGCGACGGCTTCACCCGCATGGTAGAAGTGACCTACAACGAGCTACCCGCACTGGGCGTAGCCGCTGCCCAAGCCTACAGCCTAGAAGATGAGCTGGTAACGATCCCCTCAGATCTCAGCAAGCTCAGACTAAACTGGCCAGGCCCAATCAACAGCTTAAGCACCCTCAGCCTAGTCGACGTTTTACGGGGAAAGGTAAAAGCCAAGGCCCTAGAAGGCAAGATTGTGTTTGTGGGCTATGGCGCGACCTCTGGATTTGCGCCCATGCGCACCCCCTTCGACTACCGCTGGCCCGTGCCAGGCGGCTACATGCACGCGGCGGTGGTAGACAATTTGCTCAATCAAAACTGGCTGCGCGCCACGCCATACTCTGCAGCCATGGGCGCGCTGCTAATTGGCGGGCCGCTGATGAGCTGGCTGCTCTACCGGCGGCAGACGCTGGTGCAGCTAGTGACAGGACTTAGCCTGTCGGTGGGTTGGATTGCAGTTTGCGTAACGGCGCTGCAGGCGGGCCATTTACTACCGGTGATTTCGCCGCTGGTGGTGATGGTCTTAACGATGACCAGTGTGATCGTATGGGGTCGCCTGCAGTCTAATGCGCTCTTGCAGGTGCGCTCTGCCTTTTTGAGCACAATGAGCCACGAGATTCGCACGCCGCTCAATGCGATTGTGAATCTGTCGGAGATGCTGCAAGAAACGCCGCTAGATGACCGTCAGCGGGAGTATGTAGAAACACTAGACAGCAGCAGCCAGACCCTGATGGCGCTGATCAATGACGTCTTAGATTTTTCAAAGATTGAGTCGGGACAGCTGATGCTGGAGGACTATCCTGTCAGCATTACAGAAACGGTGGAGCGCAGTATTGAGCTGCTTGCACCCCGTGCCGCTGAGAAAAGTATTGAGCTGGTGTATGCGATCGCGCCCACGGCACCGGCGATGATTTTCAGCGACCCCGTACGGCTTCAGCAAATCTTGAGCAACTTACTGAGCAACGCGGTGAAATTTACAGAAGTCGGTGAGGTTTCTGTGCGCGTGGCCGCAAGGCCCTACCGACCGAAGCGCCGCTTACTGCCGACTACCTTCCCTCGAAAATCTGCAGGGCAAAAGTCAGCAAGGCGAACTTCTCTCTTTTGGAGGCTGCCTACCGGCAAGCAATTGAGCAGTTGGGTGCGGCAAGGCCTCTCGCAGAATGGGCTACTGCAGGGGGGCTTGCTAGGGAGTGCACCGAGGGCACTGCGACTGCAGCCGCGATCATTGCAGGCCACACCAGCCGACCTTTACGAAGTTCGCTTCGCAGTGAGTGATACTGGCATTGGCATCCCCAAAGAGCGCATGGCTCAGCTGTTTAAGCCCTTTAGCCAGGTAAGCGCTTCCACCACTCGAAAATATGGTGGTACCGGGTTGGGCCTCTCTATCAGTAAGCGTCTTAGCGAGCGGATGGGCGGCGATTTGTGGGTAAAGAGCACACTGGGGCAGGGCAGCACATTTTACTTTACCTGTCAGGCGCAGAAGGCTGAAATAGCCCAGCCGACGCCCGAGCATTTATCAGGACTAAAGGGCACCCATCTATTGGTCATTGACCGCAACCCCACCCGGCGTGAACAGCTCAGCCGAGAGCTGCAGACACTAGATATTCGCCTAGTGCAGACCGCATCGCTGTCGGAGGCAATTGTGTTCATTCACAACACGCCCACCTTTGATGGCGTCATTTTAGACGAGGCGGTGGCGCTGAGATCGAGCACTGTGTCTGCAGCGATTAAAAACCTGCGTCAGGCAATTTGCAACGAGCAGCTGCCGGTTATTTTGCTCAGCGCGCTCAAAAGCGAGCCCCCCCTAGCAGTGAGCAATGCCACCATGCTTTGGAAGCCGGTAAAGCAGTCTTCACTCCACCAGGCGTTGCGCTCTATTCGACCGATCCGGCTAGTGCCCACATCAGGATTGCCCGTAGTGCCCAAAGCCACTCCTCTCACCCCAAAGCCCAGAACAGCCCTACCCTCAGCAGACAGCGCAGTTGACAGTAACGGGCCGGATGGAGCGCCCCCCGACCTCGCGGCCGCCAGGCGGCGGGAAGATCTGAGGATTTTGCTGGCTGAAGACAACCGGACCAATCAGCGGGTGGCGGTGCGACTGCTGGAGCTGCTGGGCTATCAGGCAGATGTCGTGAGTTCGGGGATAGAGGTGCTGACTGCGCTCAAGCAACAGCGCTATGAGGTAATTTTGATGGATATGCGCATGCCTGAGATGGACGGTGTAGAGGCCACGCGCCAAATCCGGCAGATGCCCCAGCACAGAGATATTTGGATTATTGCGATGACCGCCAACGGCATGGCTGCAGATCGCAAGCGATGCTTCGCGGTAGGCATGAACGACTACCTGCGCAAGCCGATCAAGCGAGAGGCCTTGGATAAAGCACTACAGCGTTGCCCAGCAATCCAGCAAGGCCTCATGCCAGAGCAGCGGCTACCGGGCTAAGCCTACGAGCAAATTTCCAGCAAGCTGACCCGGATTTGCATGGCGGATAACAGTCACAAGTACTGGAGCTTTAGAATAAACAGTAAGCTTCAGATTTAGTAGGCACAGAGGCAACCCTTGAGGGTACAAGCCCCCTCTAAAACACTGACCCTGGCAGAGTTTTTACAGCTGCCGGAAACTAAGCCTGCCAGTGAATATATTGATGGCCAAATTATTCAAAAGTCGATGCCTCAGGGGAAGCATAGCGTCATTCAAGGAGAGCTTGTGCCTGCCATCAATGGCGTGGTTAAACAAAAACGTATTGCTCGTGCATTTCCTGAACTATTACCGGCTTTCGTGCGATGAGGTGTTTCCACTCCTGCTTTGCTGACGCGTTCAATCGGCGACGGGCAGAGATGATTGCCTTGTGAAGTTTGACCTGCAGGAGTTCTTTGGGGGGCTAGGGTGGTATCTTCTAGGTCTTTTTCGAGGTAGCGATCGCTCAAATCCAAAAAGTCCAAAAGGTAAGGATCTTTCAGCAAGAGTTCGGGCGCAACTTTTTGATCTTTGCGCAGCTTGGCGAGGTCACTACTCTTCGATATAGATTAGCGACCTGATGTGAGTCCAGCTCAATTGTGTACGCAGTGCGTATACAATCTGCTGGTCAGGAAAGGCCTTAGCAAAATGTAGGCAGTGACGCAATTGGCTAGCGCTCCAACCTCTGCCGTACGTCTGTGTGAGCTGCTTAGAAAGATTTGTGTGATCTCTATGCAATCACTAGCGGTAAGAATGCCTGCATCTTTTCGGCTTACTGAATTAATTGACGTTAGAGGACAGGTGTTGCTGCTAATAAGACTGTGCATTCAGTAGGGCGATCACCTTCTC
>JBCBFY010000233.1:0-4470 GCA_038527325.1 Cyanobacteria bacterium J06614_10 | reverse complement strand
TGAGTTTGTGTGCGATCGCCCTGGTCATGACCGCCGCTACGCCATGGACATCACTAAAATCCAACGGGAAATTGGCTGGTCACCCACCTACGACTTTGCCACTGGGCTAAGGCAAACCGTCGACTGGTACCTCACCCACCGCGACTGGTGGGAGCCGCTGCTGTCGGAGGAGTATGCCGCCTACTACCAAGCGCTCTATGGAAGCCGAACCATTAGAAAGAGTAATGGCCCATCTTGATGGATAGATGTGACCCGCAGACGTGATGACCAGAAGCACGGGCTGTAAAATAATCAGTGGTTCAGTTCTCATCGCAATGTGCACACCATGTCCCCCGCTTCTGCCAAGCCTCCACTTCCCCCTGGAAAGATGGGCCTGCCGCTCATCGGCGAAACCCTTAGCTTTTTTCGCGATGCCAACTACGCCGACCGGAAGCACAAAAAGCACGGGGACATTTTCAAAACTCGTCTGCTGGGCACGCCGACGATATTTTTGCGGGGGGCAGAGGCCAATGAATTTGTGCTCACTCAGGAGAATGAATACTTTCAGGTGAGCTGGCCGCCCAGCACCAAGGCGCTACTGGGCAACCTATCGCTGGCGCTCCAGACCGGCCATGAGCACAGAGACCGCCGCAAGCTACTGGCTCAGGCTTTCATGCCGAGGGCACTCTCTGGCTATATCGGCGATATTCAAACGATTACCCAGGCCTACGCTGAGCGATGGCAGGCAGAGGGGCAGCTCACCTGGTATCCGCAGCTGCGAAACTATACGCTGGATGTGGCCTGTAAGCTACTCGTGGGGATTGACCATGGGTCAGAAACGGAGCTGGGAGAGGCGTTTGAAACGTGGTGCGCGGGTCTCTTTTCGATTCCGCTGGCGATTCCGGGGACGCCGTTTGCTAAGGCGAAGCGCTGTCGGGAGACGCTGCTGTCGCTGATTGAAGAGATTATTTTGCGGCGTCAGGCTGCGCAGCCATCCGGGACAGATGCCTTGGGCTTGTTGTTGCAGGCGAAAGATGAGGAGGGTGAAGGGCTGAGTGTGGCGGAGCTGAAGGATCAGATTTTGCTGTTGTTGTTTGCTGGGCATGAGACGTTGACAAGTGCGATCGCATCTTTCTGCCTTCTCACTGCGCAAAATCCCAACATTTTACAAGCCTTGCGAGATGAGCAATCACAGCTCGACCTTCAGGCGCCGCTGACGCTAGACACCCTCAAGCAAATGCCGTATTTAGAACAGGTTTTGCAAGAAGTTTTACGGTTTATCCCTCCCGTAGGTGGTGGCTTTCGAAAGGTGCTAAAAGAGTGTGAAATTGCGGGCTACTGCATTCCAAAAGATTGGAATGTGCTCTATGAGATAAAACAAACCCACATGAGTTCAGCAGAGTACAACAATCCTGAGAGATTCTCCCCTGATCGATTTGATAACAATGACGATGAAAAGCGCAAGAAGTATAGCTACATTCCCTTTGGTGGCGGCATTCGCGAATGTTTAGGAAAAGAGTTTGCCCGGTTAGAGATGAAGCTCTTCGCGGTGCATTTGCTGCGTCAGTATCAATGGACGCTGTTGCCAGATCAAGACCTCAGCATGGTCGTGGTGCCCACTCCTCACCCGCGAGACAACCTAAAGGTGGTGTTTGCTCAGCTTGACTAGCAGTCGGGACTGTTTCGTTGATTAAGGCTGCACTTCCAAAAATTGTTCTGCCTTCTCGTAGAGAAACTCAATCGGGCAGGAAAAGCCTACGCTCGTGAATTGGACCTGTTCGCCTGGTTGATAGCTCTGTGCCACCCACAGCGATGGAGAGCGTTTCCAAAATCGCTCTACCAGCATTTGTTTTTGGTGGATGAGCACATATTCTTCTAGTTCAGGAATGGCTTTATAGTCTTCAAATTTCTCGCCGCGATCAAAGGCCTCTGTGGAGTTTGACAAGACTTCAATAATTAACTTAGGGTGCCGAATGAAAGTTGTATTGTCTGCCTGGTCGCGTTCGTCGCAGGTGACGACGACATCTGGATAATAGTAAATGCTGTCTGCTGAAAAGCAAACTTTGATATCTGTTGAATAGACTACGCAGTTGCGCTGCTGTCGCAAATGGCTGAATAGTAGGCCAGACACATTGCTCGTGATAACGACATGTGCCTTCTTTGCACCTGACATCGCAAATACAAGCCCCTGTCGGTACTCGTGTTTGATATCGCTTGCTTGCTCAAGCTGTAAGTACTCTGCGGGCGTAAAGTATGGGCCTCGACTTTTACTTGCAATCATCGGTCTTTGGAGACTCAGCTACTTCTGCTATTGCACCATGATACAGCTGCCGCATAGAAATCAGATCTTCAGCCTTCAGCTTTGACGGTGCAGGTCATATCAAAATTTGCCAAAATGGGGGCGAGTTCCTTCTTTCGGTGTTTCAGGTGAATTTTGAGGACGATTTGCAGGCGAAGGCTTCGGTTGTGGAGCGCGATCGCGCCCTATACCTCTTTACAGATCGCTACTACTTTACGCGCCTGCTGGCAGAGCGCATCCATGAGCCGCCCCATCGGAAGATTTTGTTTTTCCAGGGGGCGGGGGGCAATGGTAAGTCGCTGCTGTTGAGGTATTTGCAGCAGACTGCTTGCAAGCGGCTACCTGCAGACCTGTGGGCACAGCTTAAACCTAGCTCAGACAAACACAGCTCAGACGAACGGTTGGTTCAGGTACTGACAGACCTGCCGTCAACTGAACATGTCTTTATTCCTTCTGCACTGATTGATTTTTCGTCTGGTTCTAAAAAGCCAACGACAGATGCCTTCTACGGCCTAGTGAAAATTCGAGAGGAGCTGGCTGCTTCTATGAGCGGCAAGCATCAAAAGCTGCGGTTTCCGCTGCATACCTATGGCTGCTTTTTGTATCTAAAAAAGACAAACCGGCTCAATGAAGTAGACGATCTATTTCGGTTTGAAGAAGTAGGTCTTGTCAAAGACTTTGTTGGATTGTTTCAAGCGCTGCCTGCTGGGGTTGGGTTGGGGCTGTCTGCCCTGAAGCTGGTGAATAAGTATTCTGGGCAGAAATTGACGCACTATAAGCGTCGCTTTGGTTTGAGTGAGCAGCTGGTGAAACGGCTACAGGCAATGGATGCAGAAAAAGAACTGTTGCCTCTGCTGCCACAGATGCTGGCGCAAGATATGCAGGCAGCGATGTCTGACCGGTCTGAGAAAACACCTGAGAAAGTGGTGCTGCTGTTTGATACCCACGAAGCGTTTTATGGTCGAGATCGCAATCGGAAAACAAACTTTTTTCGCGATGCTTGGCTAAGGCGACTACTGAGAGGGTTGCTGGAGGTGCCGAATGTAGTGGTGATAGTGGCTGGTAGGGACCGGCCCCGGTGGGATGAGGCGGGTGAGTATGAGCTAGAGACAGAGATATCTACAGAAAGTGTGCAGGTCGAGTCTGTCGAGAGTTTGGTCGCTTCCGATGCGGACCTGTTCTTGCGGAAGGCGGGCGTTGCAGATGTGACGATGCGCGAAAGCCTGATTCGATATGCCAGTGAGCGGGAGAATGCAGTGCATCCGCTGCATTTGGGACTGTGTGCGGATGTGGTGTTGGAGGCTGAGAGAAAAGAAAGGCCGCTGACGCCAGGTGACTTTTCTGACGTGCCTGAGTTTAAGCAGAAGAGCCAGTACCTGATTCGGCAGCTGCTGAAGTATGTGGATGAGGAGCTGGAAGATGCGATTTTAGCATTGAGTGCTTGCCGCTCGTTTGATCGGGCTCTGTATACGATGCTGGGCGAAAAGCTGGGTTTCGCAGCAAATAGAACACTGTTTAAGCGGTTGATCCGCTTTTCATTTATTCGCCAGGTGAGCGCAACCGGTGAGCGGCTAGGAGACGGTCAATATCGAATTCATGAGTTGATTCGGCGTTTAGGAAAGAGTGAGGCCGCAACAGAGGCACACGATGTGCTGCGAGAATATTACGAGGCTAACGATGAATTAGAGGCCATTTACCATGTAAATCAGTTGGATTGGGTGCGAGGGGTAGACCTGTGGGTAAAGAGATTTAAGAAAGCGCTGTCGAGAAGCTGGTATGAGAAATGCGGAGTACTGCTAGATATTCGGCAAGAGCTGAACATTGAAACAGATTTCAAATTGGGATTGGTGTCTGATGCAGAGGGACAATATTTTCAGGCATTGTCGCAGTATGTAGCCGCGCGGCAAGAATACAAAGAAGCTATCACTGCCTACAATAACGACTTAGAAAGCGATCCAGACAATACAGCAACCCTGAACAACAAGGGCAATTCGCTGCAACGCTTGGCCGATTTGCAAGCCGCGCTCTCCCAGCATCAGCAGGCCGAGCAGAGCTATGCAGCGTCGATTGCCGCCTACGATGCCGCGCTCGGTCGCGCCCCTGACGAGATCGGAGGAGACAACGACAGAACTCCATACAAGAAACACCATCCCGTTTTGCAAGCAGAGCTGTCCCAGCATCAGCAGGCCGGG
>JBCBFY010000232.1:0-4488 GCA_038527325.1 Cyanobacteria bacterium J06614_10 | reverse complement strand
ATTGACCGCCTACTTCCCTACGCCCAAACAAACACATCCCTAATTCAATCATCACCAGTCAAAAGACGGCTCCCGCCTCTGCAACCTTAAATATCCGCTCAAAGGATATTCTCGCATTGAGACTAATAGATATCTTTTTGGGTCTACTGGTGAAACTTAGAGTCTCCATATAAGAATTAAAAATCCTACCATCCTTTAAACTTGTATAAAAAGGATGCGGCCTCGCTACGGTTGGTGATGAGATCGCTAGCCTTGCTCTAACACAAAAGTGTGATCGCTCAGCACCGCACAACTTGCGACATCAACCGCACTGTTCTCCGCCGCTACACTGAGCAAGTGGACAGTGCCATCTGCCTCAGTCTGCCACCCATCAGCCTCCACCAAAGCGACTATTTCTCTAGGTTCTGCCGTATTCGGTTCCGACATTTCAAATTCCGTCGTCGAAACCCCACCTCGAAAGGCAGAGACATCGCGAATGTCAGCCCAAGGTCGAGCGTGATCAATCGTGACCGCCGGACTGACCGGCACACCCCCTCTCCCAGAGGCAACAAACCGACTCTCTTCACCCGTTGCAGCGCAGCCTTTTGTCACCTCACTGCTGGCATCTGCCAAACTCTCAGGCAAGGAAACGAGCCCCAAATCCAGCTTTGTCACAAATCCCTCAAGCTCAACGGTGCCATCAATACCTAGCTGAGAGCTTGCGGTGATATCGCTTTGATCTGTCAACCGATCGCGAAACTGTAAGCCAATTAGCCCTTCAGTGGCGATGCTAATGCGACCACCATTGCCCGTCACCGCATTCGCAGCAATATCGCTATTCTCAAATCCCACAATTACAGGAGATTGGATAGTAATATTTCCACCATTGGCCTGCTCTGTTGCATCAGTAGAGATAAAGCTACCACCCCGCAGAAACGCTAAATCACTCGCCGTCACAAAAAGATTTCCTTGACTTCCACTTCTCGCCCGCGCCTGCAAACTAGCGCCATGGTCCAAAGCAAGCGTATGCGTGTGAACCAACAAATTGCCCGCAGAACCTTCCCCCAGCCCACTGACAGAAATCTCTCCGGCCTCATCCACCTGTAAACTCTCAGCCGAAACCTCAATAGAACCTGCTGCCGCAGTCGTCTCAGAAAAAGACGTAATTTTACTCGCGACGCCGTTACCATCAGTGCCGCTGACCGTAATATTACCAGCGCTGACAACCACATCGCCAGCGTCCCCATACTGTGTTCCATCCGGCAAAGTAGGAGTAACTAACGTCAGGTTGCCAATCTCTTCACCCGACAAAATATAAGTTTCCTCCAAAGTAAAGCCAATCTCTGAAAGACTAGAGGCATTAATCTCTGAACCACCTAAAACCTGGAGAGTATCCGCAAACACCAGCAGATTGCCACCCGTCCCCTCGCCCCCAGTAGCAACTGTAATATCGCTGCCGTCCTGCAATATCAGCGTATCCGCCACAATCTTGGCGTCATTGCCTGCACCCGTAGCCCCTGTCCCATTCGCCGCAAAAATACTCCCCTGTTCACTCAGCGTAATCGTTCCTTGCGCATCAATCTCTAAAGATCCCCCACCACCCGTACCAAAATTAGCAATCGAGATAATCCCACCCTCAATATTTAGCGCACCTGTTTTAATCGCGATGCCGCCAGAATCACCGCCACCTAAGCTCTGAGAATCTAATTCAGTGCGTCTTCCATCATTGTCTTGCTCTCGCAGCGTAATCTCATCGGCAATGATAGTAATTTGCCCTCCGCTGCCTTGCCCAGTGCCCTTAGCCTCTGTCCCAATTCCACTTTCGCTTAAAACCAGCGTTCCTGTCGTAATGTTGATATCACCTGCATTACCTGTGCTGGTTGTGGTAGCCTCACTGTCGATACCAGAATCTTGCATTTCAATACTGCTAGCAACAACAGTCACAACGCCTGCATCACCTGCTGCCAAGGTGTTTGCTCCAAAGCCAGAACGGTTCAAAACAATCTCTTCAGCGGTGACAACAATATCGCCTCCTCTGCCCGTACCATAAGTATCTGTTCCAAACCCAGAAGTCTGCATTTCCAATCGCCCCGCAACAGAAACCTCCACAGAGCCACCGTCGCCTGCCGCATTAGCATTAGAACCAAAACCGCTGTTTGCAAGGTGCAAATTATCAGCAGTGAAGCTAATTTGACCAGCCGAGCCACTGCCATTGGAAGGAGTGCCAAAATTGGCCTCTTCTAGCAAGACCTGACCACCGACAAAAGCCACGTTTCCCGCGTCTCCGCTGCCGTTCGTTTCTGAACTAAAGCCAACTCTACGCAATGTCAGGCGATCGCGCCCCACAAAGCGCAAATTACCCGCTGCCGCCGCACCGTCCGTTTTATTACTGAAGCTCACATCTTCTAGCAAGGTTGTCTCACCCAAAAAGCTGATGTCACCACCTGCGCCACCCCCGTTCGTACTGCTGTTGAGGTTACTACCATTACGCGCCGTCAGCGTCTGCGCGCTCAAGGTAACATCACCTGCTGCTCCCGTACCCGCAGCGTAATTCGCCAAGCTAGCCGATTCTAGGAGTAGCGTATCAGTTGCGGTAACGTGAATACTGCCCGCATTACCCGCAGCCGTACTTTGACCGGCCAAGGTTAGGCTCTGAAGCGTGACAACATCGCCGCTAATGTCAATATCACCGGCATCTAATACGCTATCTGTACTTGTCGTGACACTTATATTAGATAGGGCAATGTCGCTTCCTGATAGGTTCACCGAGCCAGCGATCGCACTCAATCCTGCAGACTGCACAGCCACCGAATCACCAGAAAGATTGATACTACCCGTCGCCGACTCTAGCCCTGCAGACTGCACAACAATCGAATCGCCAGAAAGATTGATACTGCCCTCGGGCGCACCCAAATAAGCAGACATCACAGAAACCTCGCCCCCCAGCAAGTTCAAATACCGCCCAGACTGTACAGTCAGCCCAATATTACGGACATCAATCGAGGCAGGCACTGCACCATACTGCAATCCAACAGGCACACTCACTTGCAACAACGGTACAGACGCCTCTGGCTCCGTTGCGCTAAATTGCCAGCCCCCTTCAAACAAAACAGATGTCGCCGTACTAGCGCTAAAAGAACCCGCCAAGTCCAGGTAGGCTCCTTCTAAAGTGATGCCATTGGGATTAAACAAAAACAAATCTGGACGGTTACCACCAACGACGCTCAGCCTGCCATTGATAATAGAATGCTCAGCCCCCGTCACCCGCCCAAAAATACTCTCAATACCCGCATAGCCGCTTGACGCATCTAAATCAAAGATGGCGCTCCAACCATGCGGAGAAAACGTATCAAAACTGTGAAAAAGCGCCTGGCCGCTGGCCGTGCCGCCCGTAATCGTAAACTCGCCAACCCCTGGCGTTACCACCGTACCCACTGCAGTCGCATCTTCTACAACGCTCGGAACCTGCGCGATCGCAGCACCACCCAACACCAGCCAGACGACAACAGCTTCTAGCAAACGACGCAACAGCAACAGTCAACCTCCCCCCTGCCGCCAGACACAACTCATGGAAACGCGACTAGAATCAGGATGCCCCGCAGCGTAGCCAAAACCCTAGTCAAATACACTCTTTGACCGGACTATCTCTCTGTTGATAGTTCACACAGCCTCAAACAAAAAACAAAGCAGAATGTAATACAAACCACTCTCTATCCGTGCCTTATATTTACAGAGATCAAATTCTCAAGTTGAGACCAATTGATTTTTTCTTGAGTCTCTAGATGATCAAGCCAATCTCTTGATAAGATTTACAGACTTCTGCCCGTTCATTGCCCCGTAAAGAGAAAAAGTCAGTTGCTGAGATGACCCAAGCAAGCCGTGCTATTTATCGGTATGAACTCGCTGTTCCGACAGAGGCCATTGATGGAAATGGCCACCTGAATAACGTTGAGTATGTGCGGCTGATGCAGGAAGTTGCGATCGCACATGTCAAAAGCACGCTAGGCGCAGAAGAAACAACCAAAGCAGGCGCAACTTGGATAGCCCGTTCTCACCATATCGACTATCTTCGCCCTGCCTTCGAGCCAGACCAGCTCATTATCTTGACGTGGTGCGCCAGCATCCGGAGGGTGCGCGCTCAGCGCCAGTACAGATTTTTCCGAAAGCGCGATCGCACACTCATCGCCTCAGGTGAAACCGATTGGATATTCGCAGATATCAAAACAGGTCGACCGCGGTCAATCCCACCCACTGTGACAGCAGCCTTCGAAATCCTCTCCGAAAACATAGCCCCAGAAACACTTGCCGATAACTTCATTTAATCTCATTTTGAGACTCAAAAAAATCATAAATAGTCTCTTTGCGATTCACTTGAGTCTTAAAAACACGAAAATAGAATTAAGTTAAGACTCGCTTGTGCAAAAGCGGGACTTGAGGTAGTTTGGTCCGGTCTTATCTTGATACAGCCAAAATGACCCAATCAAACGACATCTCTGCCGTTGCTGTTCC
>JBCBFY010000231.1:0-4559 GCA_038527325.1 Cyanobacteria bacterium J06614_10 | reverse complement strand
GCACTGCGCGATCGCCTACTCTCCTGGCTCTCTACCCTCTTCGAAGTCGGTAATATAACCCTAGAGAACTGGGCAAGCATCGGCTATTTCCCGTACTTACTGGGCGTTCTGGCCTTCGCCTATTATCTCCGCCGCCAGCAGCAGCGCGCCCTCGCCAAGCAAACTGAACAAATTGCCCTGGGATTTGGCGCATTTCTCTCCCTGCTAAGCCTAGGCAATAGCTTTACCACAGCGGTGAATCTCTCCCTCTCTGGGATAACACTGGTGTGGTTACTCACCAATCGTCGCAACTTACCGCAGGGGCTGACTACATTGACCCACGTCGTCGGCTCGACGGCGGCGGCGAGCTGGATTTATTACATCGCGCCAGAGCTGGACCTGGCAGTGTGGGGGACGCTGGCATTGGGAGCAGCGATCGCAGAACTGATCTATCATCCCTTCCTACGGAGCAACCGCCTCAAGCAAGAAACCTGGGGAGCAGGCCTGGTTTTAGCTTTCAGTAGCTATATTTTGCTGTTGAGTAACTGGGATCTTTCCGCTGCACAGCAAGACTGGCGAATACTCACCAATTGGGCTTGGCTGAGCATACCGATTGTGCTGACCTACGTGACCAATCACCGCCGTTCACTAGAGCCGCAAATCGCCGCAAAGGTGATGCTGATAACGCTATTTATGCAGACGCCCTGGATGCTGAGCTGGCCAGTTGCGATCGCTACCTTTAGCCTTGGCGTGGTTGGCATCGGGCTCAACAGCCGAGTTTGGCGCAGTGGCTACGCCGCCTTTGCGATGTTGGGTAACGGCGTTTTGCTCGCCAGCAGTTTGCTCTGGGTCGGGCTGATTGAAGGCATGGACAACAGCTTGGGCAGAATGCTGATCTTTTGGTCGATTGAAATCTGGTCATTTTGGCTGCTGCAGCGGGGGTTGGCCCGGCGCTCGGACGAGATGAGCGCCCTGTATGAGCGGGCGGCCCGGCGATGGGGAGCCTTACTGATGGTGGGGCTGCTGCTGTGGGGGAGCTTTGTTGCTGCAGATGCCCTAGACTCTTCAGCGAGCCTAGAAAATGGACAAATGGCCTATGTTCGCTATTTGCTGACAGCAGTTGTTCTCTTGATTGCGGCGATGGCGGAATGTGTCAGACATCGCCCGAGAGAATGGCGATACTGGAGCTTGGCCTGGGCCCTAGAGCTGGCGCTGGTCTTGGTCTGTGTCCTACAGAGCCTTTCGATAGCGGGATTGGGAATTGCCACCCTTGGGCTGGGCTTTGCCGCGCAGATGGTAGCGGATGTGTGGGTGCTGAGGCGGCCCCCCTATCGCAACAGCTGGCACTATATTCCATTTGTCTACGCGGTCCTTGGATTTTGTTTCGGCCATGTCACCTTCCGAGCAGATAGCGGCCTGTACACACTAGCGGCAGGCCTCCTGTGCCTCGGCATTGGTCGGCGAAAGGCCAGGCTCAAGCTGCTTAGCTATGTGGGATTGGTCGCTATTACGGCAGGCACTTATGAACTGTTGATCTATCGTTTGCTGCAGGCTGAGGGGGGCACCCCAGGTGATGGCTACACGCTGCTGGCGATGTTGGCCCTAGGGCTGACGATGCTGTATCGCGGCTTTGGTCATTGGGCACAGAGATATCTGCATGTTTCATCACCGGCCCTTCAAGTTGCCAATCATGGCCACTATGCGCTGGGCAGCGGGCTGTGCCTCATCGCTGCGCTAGATGGGCTGAGTCAGCCGAGGGGAATTGCGATGTGGACGGTGACCTCACTCTTGCTCTGTGGCTATGCGCTGAGCGTGGGCAATCGGCGCTGGACGCCTGAAAACACCTGGCTAAGCCACAAGGCGTGGACTTGGCTAGGGCTGGGCGGCGCGCTGCTGTGCATTGCCTACGACCGCTACGTGTGGTTTCCAGATCGGGCGGGCCTGCTCACTTGGGGCGGGGTGATTGCCTGCTTGATTGGTGCTGCATTTTATTATTTGCCCTGGGAGCGGCTGGGATGGTCTTCTCCATGGCGGCTGCTGGGCCTGTGGCTGCCGGTGCTCACCTTGAGCATTACGCTGGCCTGGGTGCAGACGCAGGGGTTGCTGCTGGTGGCGGCCTTTTATGCCTGGATGGCGAAGCAGACAGGACGCATCCGACTGAGTTATTTGAGTGTGTTGCTTTTGGACCTGACGCTGATTGACTTTTTGGAGGCTAGGGGCTGGCTGACAGCGGTGGGCGTGAGCCTGATTGGCGGGCTCTCTGTGCTGTATGTGGCTGAGATGGAGCCCTATCTACGCGATCGCACTCGAAGACAGCAGCGGCACTGGCTGCGAACCTTGGCCACTGGCTTAGTCGGGCTGAGCGCGCTCTATCAGACAGAAATTTCTGAGGCGATGTTGTTCTTTGCGGCGGTTGCGATCGCCCTTGGCATTGCCTTTGTTTTCGCGGGTCTTATCTTGAAAGTCAGAGCGTTTTTGTATGTGGGCACGGTGACCTTTATCGCGCAGATACTGCGGGTCATGTGGGTATTTGTGGGCAGTAATTCGCTGCTGCTGTGGGCCGTGGGCATTGTGCTGGGTCTGATGTTTATTTGGGTGGCGGCCACGTTTGAATCTCGGAGATCGCAAATCACCCAGCAGCTGACTGCTTGGACAACCGCATTAGAAACTTGGGACTAGGGTCTCTAGTAAAAACTCTCTTTGGGACTCAACCGTCAGCGTCATCCGTTGGCGTAATCAAAAGATCCGCAATGGAAGGATCTGCAATCACAGGGTCGAGGATGGAAGGATTCGCGATCAGAGGGGTCTCAATTCGAACGTTTCTGTTGTTGGGATTGCGGAGGACAGGATTGCGAAGAACAGGATTGCGAAGGGTAGGCAGTCTGGTTGGGTTGACGACGACATTCCTAATTGGGGCGGCTGGTCTCTGTAGGGAAATTCGATTGAAGTTGCGAATTTGGAGTTCTTGTTGTTTTTCGATTAGGGTGGCGATGCGGCGGGTGCGCGATCGCATGACTTGAGTTGCGATCGCTCTGCTGGTAGGTAGCTTTGCGCCATCTACCCTGGCATTCAAAGTCTTTACGGTTCCCTCGTTATTGTCAAAGGTTCTAGGCGATTGAAAAAGCGTTTCGTTGGCTTCGTCTTTCACCTGAATGTAGACTTCGGGGTTGCCCTCATTTCTATCTTGAAACTGTTCTCGGGTGTACTCCAGCCGATAGAAGCCATCTACATCTGTGATGGTTTTCCCAATGACATCATCGGCCTGCCGGTCAAAATCGAGAACTTGAATTTGCACATTGGGCAACCCGTTGCCGGTCTCATCGTCTAAGATTTGACCCGTTACTACAAACTTATCGGGCACGGGGCGGGCGAGCTGCTCGCGCCGCTGAAAGGCGACCTGCTCGATCAGCTGCTGGCGCTGCTGTAGGCCCAGCTGAAAGGTTTCTCGTCGCTGGGTAAAGGTTTGCTTTTGCTGCTGTGCCTGTTGTGTTTGCTGCGTGGAGAGTGAGGTGGTAACCGTTTGAACTTGCGATCGCGTGCTCTGTAGCAGCGAGAGTGCCTCTATTTCTTGTCGGGTCTGCAAGGGTTCTGCTGATTGTGCGATCGCATTGAGATCGTCTAGCAAATTGTTGACCAAGCCCGAAAGTGAAAAAGTATTAGTTTCTGACATAGCGAGTTTCTAGAAAGAAGATTTTTTTAGTTGAGACACCTTGCAGAAGCACAGTACAGAGACAATTTAAGGAAACGCAAATTAATACTGTCCCCACTCTCAGCATTGCTGCCGCCCTCTCCCTCGGGGAGAGGGCTAGGGTGAGAGCCTCCGGGATGTTGCTTAATTGCAGCTCCCTTACAAACGTCTCACAGCGGGAGAATTCAAACCGGCTTGCACCTGCGGGCTCTGGATCAGCTCAATGGCAAACGCCCTCTGAGACGTGTTGCCTGTGACCGTCCCCGCTTGCATTCTGCCGATCTTGAGGCAAGCAGGCTGGTCATCTCGGGTGACGAGTACAAACGCATCATTTACGCTGGTATAAACCAGATTAGTGTTAGCGAGCGTCGCAAAAGCGATAGTTTCCATAGAAATCAGTCTCCAAGTTACGGATGAATAGTGTTAGTGCACTTTTTAGCGGGTGATTTTGGATCGGTGAGTAGCGAGCGTGATCGGACCCACCCCGTCGCTGCGCGCCACCCCTCCAGAGGGGATTTACTTCCGTCAGGAGGTTGAATATATCGAGATCAGCACTACTCGATTCCTTGCCAGGAAAGAATCCCCTCTGGAGGGGTGGCCGGAGCGCAGCGGAGGTCGGGGTGGGTCCGCAACCTCAAACTTCATAACGAGTGATGACGAGTTCGCATTATAAAAAATGTGATTAGAACAAATCATGTGTGGTGTGTACGCTGAAATAATATCTGTGTAACAAGCA
Source organism: Cyanobacteria bacterium J06614_10 (assembly GCA_038527325.1). Lineage (GTDB taxonomy): Bacteria > Cyanobacteriota > Cyanobacteriia > Phormidesmidales > Phormidesmidaceae > Phormidesmis. The sequence goes on along the minus strand of JBCBFY010000231.1, from coordinate 156 downwards.
GGAAGCGCAAAAGGATAGAAAAATACAGGCGTCAGGTTCTATTTCGCAACAGATTACTGCTAACCACTCCCTCCCCAATTTGTGCAAGTAGTCCCACCGGGTCGTTGCTCAGCCGGGAAGCCATATTCCCCGAGAAGATCAGCTCATTCAGGGCAA
>JBCBFY010000230.1:0-4563 GCA_038527325.1 Cyanobacteria bacterium J06614_10 | reverse complement strand
TGGAATCCCTGGGCCTCTGTCGGTTCCTACTGATACGCTCAAGCGTATCAGATGGGTTGCATATTTACTTCCCGTTGGCAGAACCGGTAAGCGCCTGGGGGATTGCTTGTGCGGCTCATGCCGTCCTTACGACTGCCGGAGTCAGGGTGGCTGGGGGTATCTGTGAGCTATTCCCAAATAAGAAAGCGTTCAACGCTGAGCACAATGGTCATCGCCTACCGCTTCAGCAGGGGTCTTTCATCCTCGATGACGATTTTCGTTGTATCGGCAACGATAGGGCGGTGTTCTTGCAGCAGTGGCAGCACTGCGGGGCAGGTCAGGATGAAGCACTGCTGGCTAATGTACTGGCTGAGAAGCCTTTGACCATACCAAAGCGCATTTCGGTTAATTCGCTGCCACCTATTGCCTGGACGGGATTAGGGCAGTCCAATGAGGTGATGAAAGAGCTGGTTAACTACGGTGATCGCTATCTGGGATTGAAGACGATTCCGGCGCTAGGGGATTGGATAGTGGCAGTGGCTCCACAGCTATCGGGCTTTGAGCAGTTTGCCAGTGAGGAGTCAAAGAATGACCTGACGCGCAAGAACTGGGCCTATCGTTGGGCCAAAAGTCACTTTGAGAGCGTTCGACAGTATGCCGCGCGGTCTAGCTTTGACCACAATGCGGTGGTGGCTGCTGAGGCATTGGAGCGATTGATGGTGGCGTTGGGCAAAGTCGTTATCGTTGGCAAGCTCGGAATTAAGAAGCTGTGGAAGGCACTTTCTGAGATATCTAAAGAGCTATTTGGTGTGGGTTTTAGCTGGGGGCTATTTCAGAAGCACCGGAAGTTGATTCTGGCTGAGGTCAGTAGTTCTCGTAACGTTGGCCTCTCTAGAAGTAATGAAGAGGGTAAAAATTCTTCTTCTCCGGAGCTGGCTACGCCGTTAGCTTCTGAAGCTGGAGCAGAGCCTAGAAAGCATCTAACAGAGTTATTAACTGCTAGGTGTGTGACTGCTAGTGATAGCGATGCTTTGAGGCCGTCTAGCACCCCCTCTAAGTTGGGATTGAAGCAGGGGAGTACTCAGGTAGTTGAAGGCTCGCAGGAGTCTGTCGAGCTGGCAATGGGAACCGTCGTCAAAGTCCAGCAGTCTGGAAGCGACGCAGATGGCGTTCAAACACGGGTAACGGGGAAAGCAACGGATGAAGACGGCAAGCTGCTCTATCGGCTTGAGCATCGGGCTGAGGGTGAGCCGTTGATGCTGCCAGGGGATTGCTTGGTGGCGATCACAGATGAGCCGTCTACTCAGGGTATTGAGGACGTTATCAGGGCGACGGCGGCACAGCTGCTGCAAGTGCTGGGTAAGGCTTGTCCCTTCGTTGGGCCAGGGCTGTGGACGGTCAATCGTGAGGAGGTGTCGCCGCTGGCATGGCGACAGTTGACGCGGCTCGTAGGGGAGGGCTAGCGATGATCAATTGAGGCAGTGCGATCGCACCGAAAATTAGTGCAGCGGAGCGCTGCACAATTGAGATATCTTGATAACGTCACAAATTCAAAAGAACGCACATGCACGGCGGCAAGCGAGAAGGTGCAGGCAGAAAATCGAAATGGCTTCACGGTAAGACGACAACGATTCGTGTACCGGAAGACTTGGCTGGCGAGGTCTTACGCTTGGCTCGACAGCTAGATAAGGGGATTCGGCTTGATAACGTTACAAATTCAAAAACTATTGACCTCTCGGGAGTGCCTATTCACCACTTAGATGAGCAGCCTGTAATCGCGGTTAAAGACCTACTGCGTAAAGGGTTCAAAATCAGGCCGCTAAAGCTCGTTGATGCTTTGAGAAAGGAACTAGACAGGATTCACTGATATGGCTGAAGACAGTATCGTTCGACGATTTAATGACGCTGACATTGAGCAACGGATAGCCGATGGCTACATCAATCTAAACCAGATGGCAAAGGCCACAGGGAAGCGGATTGATAACTGGACACGCTTACAGTCAACCAAAGAACTCATTGCTGAATTTGACAGCCAGATTGCTTCCTCAGATCCGAGGGAGCAATCACCCGCACTCATTACAAGCACTAGCGGCATTAAAGGGCAACGCGGCGGCGGTGGCACCTGGGCGCATCCAGATATTGCAATTCAGTTTGCTCAGTGGTGCAGTCCGGCCTTTGCGCTTCAGGTCAGTCGATGGGTGCGCGAATGGCTGACGACGGGCCGCAGTCCGCTCGCAGACTCTGATCGGGTAGGGCTTAGAAATACGCTAAAAGATGACTCAAGATTGCGGATGACTGATCAAGTCAAAGTCTACCTAGAGCAAATCCAGCGCTATGACGATAGAAAATATCGAGGCAGGTTCTTCGCTCAGGTTCATGACGCTATCAACCAAGCCGTCACAGGGGAAACAGCTCAGGAAATGAGGATACGGCTTGCTGAGCTGCTAGGCCGCAAGGTCAAGCAAAAAGAACTCATCCGTGACTATTTCCCGGCCTTAGTCCTCCAGCGCTACATCGCTATGTGTGAGGTATCTGCTAACTTCATGATTCGCGATGAGCTGCACCCGTTGACGGCAGTTGAGGAAGCGGCTGAGATCGTTCTGTACGCTGGCTACCAGCCACAAGCAATTGATTTTGTAGAGCACATCAAATTCGTGCGTCAGCGGCTGACAACCGGACAGGGAGGTTTTGAACTGCCAAAATCATTAGGATAGTTGCAGTATTCATTGCTGATTTACTTACTGCATTACTGCAAGCATTAATCAATCATGTCATCGCAGATTATATTTCTCGAATATCCATAAGCGCCGAATTCACCAGAGTTAGCGCTTCTCAAGAGGATCGAGTACGATCACACGTAACATCGTCTGTAAGGCTATGGAAATATCTCTAACCCCACAAGCAGAATCATTCGTCCAGCAGGCGATCGCAGCTGGAAAAACTGCTGATGACGTTATCAATGAGGCTCTAACGCTGCTTCAGCGGGTCAGCACGTTGGAAGCACGTCAACAAGCTTGGTTGCGTGAGGAATTGCTCAAGGGTGAAGATAGCGGCGAACCAATCCCGTACACATCAGAACTGCTAGATAGCTTTGAAACAGAAGCATTAGCAGAGTTAGAGACGGGCGATATGGAGATTGATCCTAGTGTCTGGCCCTCAGCTGCCGCTTAAAATACTTCCGAAAGCTGCTACGGATATCAAGCAGATTCTCAAATACACTCAGCGAGTTTGGGGCAACGAGCAGCGAAAAAAATACAAGTTCGCAATTGATCGATGCCTCAGAGATATTCAAGCTAACCCGTCACCTCGAATCAAATCAGAAGACTGTAGCAATGGCTATTTTCGGCGGCACCTAGACAAAAAATATCGGCACTACGTTTTTTACAGAGTGACCAGTGACTCCATTCTGATAGTCAGGCTATTACATGACAGCATGGATTCCGGGCGGCACCTACCGTGATTAAACCCTAAAGCAATAAACCGTTTTATGCAGTAATGCAGTAATTACTGCGGCACTTGAGGTAATGATGCATCAAGTAGTTCCCGGACGATATCTACCTTTTTCTTTCCAGACATTGCAGCAGCTATGGTTAGCCTTCTGTGTAGACTGTCAGGCAGATCTGCCGTGAAGCGTGTAGTCGGTTCCTTGCTACTAGCAGGGGCTAGTATCTGACTGATAATGTCGCCCTGGGATTTTTTGCTATCAGACTTTTGAACTGGTTCAGAAGGTTTCGATTTTGCATCGCCTTTTAAGAAACTGGCTTCTGCACTCGTCAGCTCATCTTTCTTGTCAGTCATTTTCTTACGGGTCATAGTGCGATCGCCTCCTCAAACAAAGCATTAAATTCACGGGCGCTGTCAGTAGCTGGTCGCCCTTTCATTTCAAAGACCGTCAGTTCCTGCGTGTAGGTATCCGCTACCACTTGACGCTGATGAATGATGGTTGATAGAACCGGCAGGCCAAATTCCTCTAGTACCTCACCCGCTTCTTCCTTGAGCTTGGTTCCTTTGACAGCTCTGCTGAGAAATAGAGCAGCCTTCGGCATCCCTCCACGAACGGACTGGGCCTGCTTAATCAACCTCACAGCATCAGCAGCACTACGAATATCGAAACCTGTAGGCTGCACCGGCACTAACGCTAGATCCACTCTTAGCAGAATCGCTCGGGTCAATTCAGAAATTCCGGCAGGGCCATCGATGATTGTGAAATCATGTTGGCTGACTACCTCTGGCAATCCTTCCAAAATTTCATCAGAGGTACTCCAGACCTCAACCGTGGGAGTAAACTTTTCTGACTCATTGGATGCGATCGCATTAATCCACATCGAACTACTCTGCTGAGCATCTGCATCTACCAGCGCAACTGAGTGGCCTTTACTATGCAGCCACCTAATGAGATGGCCTGCTGCGGTAGACTTTCCGCAACCACCTTTCTGGTTGACTATCGCTATTGATGACATAATCAGTCAATCACTTACTGCATTACTGCAAGCAGTAAACACTTAATCATTAAAAAAAGCAAGCCTGGTGAGTGGTGTAATCGTTTACTGCTCTTTGACAAGCTCAACTCACAGAGCCACAGGG
>JBCBFY010000229.1:0-4606 GCA_038527325.1 Cyanobacteria bacterium J06614_10 | reverse complement strand
AGCTTGTGCTTGCTCACTATCCGTTGGGACCCATCTTTGGTCAGCATACTGCCAGCGTAACCAGGCACCTAAAACCCCTTTATACTCTCCTTGCCAAACGCCAAGCCCAAGCCCAATGTCTTTGAACCAGTAATATTGATCCACCAAAGAAAGTTCTTCGTAGCACGCACCCACAAGCTGAAACAGCCTGAACTGCTTCTCATAACGGTTATATAGTCCGTAGTAGGGAATGCGTAGTATTTGCTCGTAAACCTGCCATTTTGTCGGTGGCTGATTTACCGCCTTGAGGGTTAGAGCCAAGTCATCCGCTTCAGTGCCGGGTGAAAGTAGCTCTACCACTAGAAAAGGAGCAACACTTTCCTGCCAAATAACGTAGCTCCAACGGAGGTCGGCTTGCTTTTGGGCTCTTTCTACGCCTAGCACAGCGAAGAAATCTGGGCGCTTGTACCGGTCTATATATCGAGCGTCGTAATACAGGTACAAATTCGTACCTAGAAAAACCTGTTCAGGTGGGTAGGTAGTTGGCTGACAGGTTTCTCTCAGCAAGTACTGTTGGAAAACATGAAAACTGTCCGGCGGCCCAGGATCATCTGGATCTTCGCTCGGAAGATCATACATCGTTGGAAGCGTCTCGCTCGGCGGTAACGGAACGTGAGGAAAATGCACAAACAATAATCTTGATAACTGCGTTTAAGTTAGCACTACGTTCGTTCCTGAGCATGCCTAACTTGGGCCCAAGATGCAGTGCATCTCGGCCTAGATTCTTCAGCAACCACGTTTCAGTTTGTCCGTATTCAAAAAATACGTGGACGAGTTTAGCTAGAAGCTTTCAGCGCTTCAAGAACTTTGTCGTGGATTTCGCCATTGCTAACCACTACACCCGTCGTGGTCAGACGATCTGCTTTCGAAAAATCTAGCTTTTCACCATACATATCCGTCACACGACCACCGGCTTCTTCCACCACAATCACGCCAGCCGCGTGGTCCCAAATTTTTTCTTGGTAGCCAGGATATTTGGGGGAGGGGAGTCGCAGGTAGAGCACGGCATTGCCAGAAGCGACTGCGCCGTATTTGGCCTGGGAATCCATTCGCATAGAGTCGGTGGTGATGCCTGCAGCTTTGGCGATCGCACTCTGCAAACTCTGGTCACCATGCCCAGACTCCACACTCTCAACAAAACGGAAGTGCTCCGTATCTGCCGAGCTAGTCACCTTAATAGGCTCGGGCGACCCACCATCAATGGCCTGCATCGTCGCACCTTCACCGCGCACCGCTACAAACAAAATGCCCGTCGCCTCACCCGATGCGAGCTTTAGCGTCAGTGCCGGACAAGCCAACACGCCAACTTTAATCTCCCCTTCTGCAAACATTGCCAGCGCAACCGCATACTGGTCTTTCCGCAAAAAGCCTTTTGTCCCATCAATCGGGTCTAGCGTCCAGTAGCGACCGGCCACAGCGCCGTTACCATGGTCTATCCACCGGGTAACCGCCTCAGGCGTCGCATCGGGTTCTACCTGCTTCACATAGCCCGTCACCTGCTGCAGTCGGTCGGCCATCTCCGGCGTCTTTAGCTCGGCAGCATCCTCTTCACCCACCACCGGATCGTCTGGAAAAGCTTCGAGCAAGGCTTTGCAAACAACCGCCTGAGCGCCAAAGTCAGCCACCGTCACAGGGCTTTTGTCTTTTTTCTCAATGGCTTCAGGCACCATCGTCTTGCGAACTTGCTCACACACAATCGCCGCCGCTGAGGCAGCTGCGATCGCAACCTTTTTTTCCTTCTCAAAAGCCATAAAAACCCTTTTCCCGATGGATGAATTGTATGTACCGCTTCAGACTCAATCAGTCTACGGCGAAGCGCCCCCTAGCACAGACGAGTATCTACTTAATTTGTTGTCTCTTCATTCTCAGAGCACGCATCAGCATCGTCCCCCGTCATCCGATAAATCTTCGTCCAGTCTCGCGTGCCCCAGTGCTGACAAGCAAACGAAGCCGTACGACTCGCTTTCAGCAGCGCTTCTTCAAAAGTATGCGTCAGCGAAAAGTGACAGAACGCGCCATGAAAAATATCACCGGCACCGAGCGTATCGACCGCCCGCACCTTGGGCACCTCAATCTTCCCCTGAGCATCGCCCTCCTGAAAAATAATCGGCGCCGCCCCTCGCGTAATGGCTCGTCTGCCCACGCCCAACTCAGCTAGGTAAGCCAATACATCCTCAGCTCGCTGACAGCCCGGCGGATGAAAGTTATCGGAGGCTATTACCGCCGTCGCCAAAGGCAGCACCGTTTCAAACTGAGGCTTCCAGCTACCCGCATCCACCACCACCGGAATATTTTGCGCGTTTGCCCACTGCGCAATCTGAGCGCTCACCGCCATCTGATGGCCATCGACTAAAACAACATCGACCCCCAACAAGATCTCCTTAGAAAGCTGGCTGTCCGCAAGCTGGCTGGGCCCTACTTGCAAATCTTCAGCGCTGCGTGAAACAACGGCGCGGTCTCCAGACTCTGCAGAAATGACAATTGATGAGACGGGCGGCGGCGACAGCCGGTCTGCGTCCAAGTCAGCCAGCGTCACCCCCTGCCCCTGCAGATCTTCTCGAATTAGGCTGGCTAGCGCATGCGACCCAATCACCGACAGCAGCATCGCCTGATTAGCCCGTCCGAGCTGGGCAAAGGCCACTGCGGCATTGGTCGCCGGGCCACCCGCCACCATCAAACTTTTGGTAGCGGTCACTTTCTCATTGGTAGCAGGCGGATGCGCAGCCTGATAAATACAGTCAAGCGTTGTCACACCGACAAACAAGCCCCGTTTTTTAGTCAATGGCTCAGTCGTCATAGGCTCAATGGATACTGTCTCATTCTGCCAGGAACACCCTCAACCCTGATAGGATTTTCACTATAAGATTACCTGCCCTCTGCTGCCCTGCCGTCTTCTCGGGGGTTTCGCCTGTGCCAGATGCTGCCGCGACCGATCAACCCAAGCTGGCACCCGGCACGCTTTACCTCGTGGGTACGCCCATTGGCAACCTGGAAGATATGTCATTTCGGGCGGTGCGCGTGCTCAAGCAAGCCGACCTGATTGCGGCAGAAGACACGCGCCACACGGGCAAATTGCTACAGCATTTTGGCATAGCGACTGCGCAACTGAGCTATCACGAGCACAATACGCAGCAGCGAATCCCTCAGCTGATTGCCAAGCTCAAACAGCAGCAGGCGATCGCACTGGTCACCGATGCTGGCATGCCGGGCATTTCAGACCCCGGCTACGAGCTGGTCTGCGCCTGCGTAGAAGCAGGCATTACGGTCGTACCGATTCCCGGGCCAGCTGCCGTTACAACTGCGATCGCAGCCGCTGGGCTACCGTGCGATCGCTTCGTATTTGAAGGCTTTTTACCCACCAAGGGCAAAGCTCGCCGGGCGCGCATAGATGCCCTCGTGGCAGAACCGCGCACTGCTGTACTGTACGAGAGCCCTCACCGCTTGGTGAAGACGCTTACGGAGCTGAGCGAAAAATTGGGGTGCGATCGCCCCATTGTGCTCGCCCGAGAACTCACCAAACGCTACGAAGAATTTTGGCGAGGCACCCTCCAAGCAGCCCTCACCCACTACAAAGACAGCCCACCAAAAGGTGAATTCACACTGCTGCTAGCACCTGCAGCCCCCTCAGCCCCCACCCTCTCCCAAGCAGACATCATCGCCGACCTCAAAAGCCTCCTCGCCGCCGGACAGTCTCGCACCGAAGCCAGTCGTACCCTAGCCCAGCGCACCCACCTCTCCAAACGCGAAATCTATCAAATCTCACTAGAAATAGATATCTACAGCCTTTTACAAGACAAAAGCGAAACTTCTGATTTGTTAGATTGACCCAGAGTTCATCGCACTCTCATATACCCGCTATAAACTTGAGAAAAAGGCATCGGAAAAACAGCCCCCTTTTTCTCTCTCTTATCGGTTACCCCATGGTCTCTCCATCAGCTATCAAGCGCAGACGGTTTTTACAGTATTTTTTGGGCAGTAGCGCGGCGACCGTCGCCATCGGCAGCCTGTGGCCCCTCATCGAATCAGCCCAAGCCGAAGATGAGTTAGAAGACTTTTGCCTCAGCTATCCCTTCAATTCTCGCTGCGAAAATTATTTCCCTGGCGTAGCGGCCCTAGATGAAGCTGGGGAGCCCTATCAGGCGGACGCGACTCTGGCAGCTGTTCAGGAGAGCGATCGCCTCCCCGCCCAAGGACTCGACGACACCGCCTTTCTAGTCATCGAAGCAGGCCCTGCCTTCGCCAACTACGCCATTAGCGCCGTCTGCCCTCACCTAGGCTGCACCGTAGCCTGGGAACCCGAGTCAAACGAATTTGCTTGCCCTTGCCACGGCTCACGCTTCGATGCCACCGGCGAAAGAACAAGCGGCCCCGCCTCCCGCGCCCTCTCCCTCGTTACCGTCGTTGTCAAAGACGACCAAGTGCGCCTGGTAGATAGAGAGCCAGAAGAAGCGCGTTCGTAGGCGACAACATCGCAAATCTCATCTCGAAATGAGTATCGGAATGAAGCTTCATTTTCCATTGGCTGACATAAAGCTTACTGCAATCATGAATAACATCGCGCTTTATG
>JBCBFY010000228.1:0-4634 GCA_038527325.1 Cyanobacteria bacterium J06614_10 | reverse complement strand
AAACCTCTTCACTGGCTATCAAGCCAGTGTCATACAGTGACCGGCTGGAAGCCGATGCTACGGGCCTCTGGCCGGTAAAGTCCCGCACTGACTGTTTAGCCAGTGTCATGCAGTGACCGGCTGGAAGCCGATGCTACGGGCCTCCGGCCGGTAAAAACCTCTTCACTGGCTGTTTAGCCAGTGACACGCAGTGACCGGCTGGAAGCCAGTGGTACGAAAAAAGCCTTCCCGAAGGAAGGCTTCATCTCGAAAGGATGGAATCCTTATTCTTTCACGATGGTCATCTCGTCGAGCAGGCGCTGGGCACCGGCAAACTTATCGATGATGAACAGGATGTAACGCGCATCTACAGAGATGGTCCGGTTAAACTGAGGGAAGATGTGAATGTCGCTAGACATAGACTCCCAGTTGCCATCAAAGGCACATCCAATCAGCTCTCCTTTGCTGTTCAGCACAGGAGAACCAGAGTTACCACCGGTGATATCGTTGTTGGTGAGGAAGTTGACGATCAATTCACCGTCCTCATTGCCATACTGCCCATAGTCTTTGGCTTTGTGCAGTTCCTGCAACTTAGCAGGCACGATAAATTCCTCACTGTTAGGATCTTCTTTTTCCATCACCCCGTCCATAGAGGTAGTGTACTCGTAGAATACGCCATCCTTAGGCTCGTAGGCCAGCACCCGACCAAAGGTCATCCGCATGGTAGAGTTGGCATCTGGGTAGAATTTCTTATCAGCGTGCATTTCCCGCAGGGCGCGTAGGTAATCGCGTCGCAGCTCCTCAATGCCATTCTCAAACGTCTGTGCGCTAAAGTTCACACGCTGATAATAGTAGCTCAGCATGCCATAAGCGTACTGTAGTACCGGATCAGACTGTAGCACTTCCAACTCTGGCGCTTCGAGGAAACCGTTCATACGCTCCTGATCGGTGAAGATCGAAGTTTCGTAGGCCTGGTTGGCGAACTTGGTCAGTTTCTGCTCAGGGGTCAGCTCAGGCTGTACCACTTTGAAGTCTATCGGAGGCGGAGGAGGCATGGCGTCCACCACTTCTACCGCGTCTTTTTTCTTTTTCTTTTTCTTTTTCTTCTTCTTTTTCTTTTTGGGCTCCTCGTCTTCTACCACTGGTTCTGGCTCTGGTGGCGCAGGAGGGGCAGGTTCCATAGCATCCATAATTTCTCCGATAATGGGGGGATGCAGGCGATTTGGTACGTTTTTGTAGAAACTCTGAATGCTGGCTTCAAAAGTTTCTTTGTCCATTTCGTATTGGAATTTTTCGAAGTATTCAGCCATGGCGGACTTCATTTCGTCCACGACTCCTTTAACGGCTTCTTCATTGTTCTGGGCCAAAGCTCCCTGGAGCGCGAGGCCTTCCAGAGAAGTCTGCACTGCTTCCGGACCAAATACCCCGAAGTTGATATAGGAAGAAAATTTGTCGGCATCTACATAGTCCTTGTGGAGCTTATCCATCTCCGTGAGCAGGTTGCCGTATTTTTCTTTGCGAGCAGGATCAGCCTCTACCCAGGCCTGGAATTTCTTCTCTTCTGCTTTTTTCTCGCCTACTACATCGTAGCGGTTCATCATGGTAGTCTGACCGATCAGATATTTGTAATAGTTCATCAGGCTGGCATAGTCAGATGCCTGGGCAATCCGTACTGCGTCGTCCATGTCCATATACTTCTTCATGATGCGCGCCTTCTGACCCAAGAGGTGAGAGCGGTCGGCATTGGTTTGATCCAGGGCCAACTGTACAGCAGAAGAAGTCAGGTAGCGGGTAGTGCTACCGGGATAGCCCATGATCATCGCATAGTCAAATTCTTCCACCCCTTTGATGGAGATGGGGAAGAAATGCTTGGGTGCATAAGGCTTGTTGTCAGCAGAATATTCCGCAGGCTCATTGTTAGGACCGGCGTAAACCCGGAGGATAGAAAAGTCTCCGGTATGGCGAGGCCACATCCAGTTGTCGGTATCGCCACCGTATTTTCCTACGCTAGAAGGAGGAGCCCCTACCAGACGGATGTCTTTGTACACTTCGTATACAAAAAGGTAGTGCTCGCTGCCGTGGAACATAGATTTCACGACGGCTTCTTTCTCCGTTCCTTCCGTCGCCTTCTCGGTAATTTCTTTCACTTTGTCCTCGTAATCGGCTACGGGGTTTCCATCTTCGTCTACCAACTGAGCGGTTACGTCTTCTGAGTGAACCAGGAATCCGGCTGAACCACCAGGGATGGGAAGTTCTCCTTCGAAGCTTTCCGCCCAAAAACCATCCGTCAAATAATCCGCCTCGGTGCTACTGAGGGTAGCAATGGCGTCATATGCACAGTGGTGGTTGGTCAGCATCAGACCTTGAGGGGAGATCATCTCCGCGGTACAACTGCCGCCGTTGAGGCGTACGATACCATCCTTCAGGCTGGCTTCTTCCTCGTTATAAATTCTTTCTTTGGGAAGTTCAAAGCCCAGCTTTTGCATGTCCTCATAGTTGAGGGAGGGGGCTTTGTAGGGGATCCACATCCCCGCATTAGATTGAGTTCTCGCCTTAGCCGCATCCATCTGCGCCCAGCCCAACTGAGGCAGGGTGAAGAGGATCATTAGCGCAACGGCGATCCTGTTTTTAAGGTTCATATTGAGATAAATATTCTGGTTTGTTGTTCTCCAGTCTTAAAATTAGATGGAAAAAAGCCACGAAAGTTACAAAATCTACCACTTGAAGCTATAGCTCTACCAATCTTTCCTGGAAGACATTTTCAAAACGCGTTTTTTCGCAAAAAAGCAGCTTTTAGCCTTCCCGATGGGTATAATAAGCCGAAGCCTGGGCCGTAGGCATGACCACAATGTCGTTGATACAGACATGGGCCGGGGTAGTGGCTACATAATACACCACCTCAGCGATATCATGTCCGGTCAAGGGCGCCAGACCATTGTACACCCCATCGGCTTTTTCCTGATCGCCTTTAAAGCGCACCACCGAGAATTCGGTGTCCACCATGCCCGGCGCCACATTGGTTACCCGGATGCCATAGGGCAGCAAGTCAATCCGCATGCCTTGCGACAAAGCATCAGCCGCATGCTTGGACGCACAGTAGACGCCCCCGCCTTTGTAAACTTGCTTACCCGCGATCGAGGCAATGTTGATGATATGGCCTTGCTTGCGGGCCACCATCCAGGGCGAAATCTCCCGGCTGATGTACAGCAAGCCTTTGACATTGGTGTCGATCATGCGCTCCCAGTCGTCCACCACGCCTTCATGGATAGGTTCCAGGCCCACTGCCAGTCCGGCATTATTGACCAGGATGTCAATATCCCGCCAGTCCTCCGGAATGCTCGCCACCGCAGCCTTGACCGCTTCCTGATCCCGCACATCGAAGACCAGACTCAGCACCTCCACGCCCAGTTCCTTTTCCAGGGCTTGCAGGCGTTCCTTCCGCCGCCCGGTCAGGATCAGTCGATAGTTATGCTTCGCAAACAAACGCGCCGCCGCTTCGCCTATGCCGGCCGTCGCGCCCGTGATGAGGATAGTCTGGCTCATGTCTTTTGAGATTGAGGATGATTTTGGTGAGACTAAAGTAAGGTTTTTTGGGGGAGGGTAACATCCCCTTCCGCCTATCGCCCCCTTCGAAGAGGTCTGGCGGGGAACTTACATGTCGAAGAAAAGCCCCTCCCTCACATATTCACATGTCACCCCGGAAAGACTTTTGACCGCCAGGGAAAAAGACTTATCCGGGTCAAAGATCCCGACACTAGGTGTCTAATCGTCGGGGGTCTCCGAGATCTTTTTAGCAGCAAACAAACGACATCATGAACCTGGAGATTCCCGACGTTCTGGATACCCAAAAGTCGGGATCTAAGGACCCGGATATGTCCCCCTCCTTACAGCCGGAGGCCATTCCGGGATGACAATATTATTGTGAGGAAAAGCGTGCCATCTGCCAAGACAAGCCCGGCACCCCGGAAGCTCCTCCGACCAATCATGTTATCAATCAAACAACATTGAATGCGCTAGAATAGAAAGGGAGAAGAAAATCCTCAAAAATTTAATATAGAATATGACTTTCTTACTTCACTACAATTTTTACCAAGTTAGAGCTTTTTTCCCCTTGATCATCAATTACTACTAATGAGATAGAATAAGTTCCTTTAGTTCTAAAACTAAAGCTTGGGTTTGGAGAAGAGGACTTACCTAAACCATCAAAATCCCATTGATAAGCTACAATTTGCCCCCCATCAGGATCATAAGAATCCCTTCCATCAAACTTTATTGTCAGAGGAGCTGTAACCTTCTTTTGATCTATTTTTATGATTACAACAGGAGAAGATTTTGGTACAATCTGTCTTGCAGGGATAGATATGGTAGAGATAGTAGTTCGAGTGGAATTGGTGTCATCCTCATCATCACTTACCGTCAGGGAAACAGTATAAGTTCCAGGCAGGCTGAAAGTATGCGTGGGCGCTCTTTCTTCTACATATTTTTCACCGGCAAAATTCCAGAAATAACTGGTGATCTCTCCGCCATCCGGATCGTAGGATCTTTTGCCGTCGAAACTTACGGTCAGAGGAGCAAGGCCCGTGGTGGGATTGGCATCGATGATAGCGATGGGGTCCATCAGCTGCCGAGCCGCCTTACTCACGGTGATGGTAGTG
>JBCBFY010000227.1:0-4651 GCA_038527325.1 Cyanobacteria bacterium J06614_10 | reverse complement strand
AAAAGAAGTTTCTAGAAGAACTACAACAGCAGTTTGGGCTAGTGGTCAGTCACGTCGCAACGCTCAAGCCCAGCCTGCCCGAAAAGTTCAATCTGTTGATTTCCTTTGAGCCAGCAACAGAGTGAGCCAGCAGCGAAGTGAGCCAGGAAGTCCGCTGGTCAGCTGAGCTATCACTTCGGTATCAAGCGCGGTGTATGAGACGCTTAGGCTGCGATCGCCATCTCACCGGAGTTCAGCACACTAATATAAAACCGCTCCAGCTGACGCGTGGCCCCTTCCCAGCCCCAGCGCTCCGCCTCTACCCGAGCATTTTGGCGCAACAGCTCTCGCTCAGCCCGCATACCTAGCAGCTTTTGGGTGGCCACTACTGCCCCGGCCTCATCGGTCGGGTCAAACATAAAGCCATTCACCCCATCGGTCACAATGTCGGGAATGCCACCCGCATTGGCCGCCACCACCGGACAACCCGCCGCCATCGCCTCCAGCAGCACCAGCCCTAGCGTCTCCGTTCGCGAGGGGAAGATAAACGCATCGGCAGAAGCGTAGGCTGCGCCCAGCTCCTCACCAGCCAAATAGCCGACAAAGTTTGTCGGTGTCCCTTCAAAGTGCTTTTCTAAGTCTTCGCGGTGGGGGCCATCGCCTACCAGCGCCAGCCGTGCCCCCGGAATAGCCTCTAAAACGGGCTTGATGCGGTCGATTTCTTTTTCGGCAGATAGCCGACCGATGTAGATCAAGATGGGCGCATCAGGGTGGCCAGAGCTCAGGCGCGATCGCATCTCTTCACTGCGCAGCTCAGGCCGAAACAGATCCGTATCCACCCCGCGCTGCCATACCTCCACCCGCTCAATATCGTGGGCAGTCAGCTCCGCCTGCATGGCCGTAGAAGTACATAGGTTCAGCGCCGCGCTGTTGTGCATGGCCTTGAGCAGCTCCCAGAGCACGCCTTCTAGCAAGCCCAAATTGTAGTGCTCCAAATACTTCGGCAAGTGAGTGTGGTAAGACGCCACCAGCGGAATATCTAGAGACTTACTGTAGTAGATACCTCCGAGGCCCAGCACCGCCGGATTGACCACATGAATCAGGTCAGGATTAAAGCCTTCGATGGCCTCTCGCATAGAGGGACGCGGAAACGCCAGCTTCAGCTCTGGGTACAGCGGCAGCGGAAAGCCAGAAACCCCTTTGACCTTTGCCCCTTTGTACTCCGTTAGCCCTCCCTCCGGGCAAAACACACACACCTCATTGCCAAAAGCCTGCAGATGTTCGACGGTGTGCTTTAGCCGGGTGACAATGCCGTCGACCTTAGGCAAAAACGTTTCGGTGAAGATAGCGATGCGCATAGTTCCTAGCGGGGCGGAGATGAATGAAAAGACAAAAGGTCATCGAGCATTAAGAACTTAGCGTTCATAGTGTTCAATGACCTTTCTAGACAATGTTAGTAACCATCGGTTTAGTTAACCTTAGGGCCACTCAGTATCGTCCTCTAAAGCAGCCTATCGATGCCAGCTAACCGTTGGCAAAATCTGTTTTTTGTTGACGCGATGCTTGTACTTGATCGCCGTATTCAACACAGAGTCCAACAGAGAATCAGAGAGCAGATGAGGCTCTAACCCTAGGTCAATCAGCTTGGTGTTCTTAGCATTGAAGTAGTGCTCCTCTGCTTCAACCCGAGGATTGTCCAAATTCTTCACTTCTACATCTAGACCTAGCGTGTTGCCTGCTTTCTTCACCATCATGGCTAGCTGGTTAATGCTAAACATCTCGGTGAACTGGTTGAAGACGCGGAACTCACCTGCCGCAGCCGGATTCTCACAGGCGATTTCGATACAGCGAACCGTGTCGCGAATATCTAGCAGCGCCCGGGTTTGGCTACCCTTGCCATACACCGTGAGCGGGTGGCCAACCGCCGCCTGAATACAGAACCGGTTGAGCGCCGTACCAAATACGCCGTCGTAGTCGAGACGATTGATCAGCAGCTCATCCATACCCGTCTCTTCGGTGAGCACACCGTACACGATGCCCTGGTTCAAGTCGGTTGCCCGTAGGCCCCAAATCTTGCAGGCAAAGTGAATATTGTGAGTGTCGTGCACCTTGCTGAGGTGATAGAAGGAGCCTGGGCTCTTGGGGAATGGCAGCGTATCTTCGCGGCCATTGTGTTGAATAGTGATGTAGCCCTCTTCGATATCGATATTGGGCGTACCGTATTCGCCCATGGTCCCTAGCTTCACTAGGTGACACTCAGGGAAATGATCGCGCAGCACGTACAGCAGATTCAGGTTGCCCAGCACGTTGTTTGCCTGGGTGAGGACTGCGTGCTCACGGTCAATCATGGAGAAGGGGGCAGAGCGCTGTTCGCCAAAGTGAACCACCGCATCTGGCTTAAATTCGAGCATCGAGCGCTCAAGGAAGGGGTAGTTGTTGACATCGCCAATGTAAAGCTCAATGTCCTTACCAGTGAGGTCCTTCCAACGCTGCAGTCGGGTTTGGATGGGCGCGATAGGGGTTAAGGTCTCCGACTGAAGCTCCATATCCCAGAGTCGCCGTACAAGGTTATCTAGAATCGCTACATCATGACCTTTATTGGAGAGATAGAGTGCCGTCGCCCAGCCACAGTATCCATCACCGCCGATTACTAAGACTCGCATGTTGCTTCTTTATGAAACCTTTAATTAATGATCTTTGCTGATGCTCAATTTATCAGGTTTAGGGGTACTGGTGGGTAGTTTCTTGCAAAGGGAGTCGTTCTAAAAGGTACTGATGAACAGTCGGTGCGGTAGTTTTTAACCCGTGGCACAAAGGCTGAAACCCCGACCCATAATGTTTTTCAGAACGTTCACAGCGAGCACAAAAAAGCCGGAGATTGCCTCCAACCACTTTTTTTCAAGAGGGATAAAATGCAGCGGAACCCAATAATTCTCGTTTAAGAGAAGTTTAAACTAAGAACAATCTGGCCAATTTTTGACCTTAAGTTCAGCCCTAAGACTTATCTCAAGACTCGTCTGATGCCGGATTATCACGGGTCGACAGTCAGTCGAAAAACAAGTAGCTGGGTCTCTTGGTCTGCCGAAAAGTTGTCGTCACTCATGAGCAACAGGCTCCGGCTGCGATCGCCCATCGTGGGTCCAAATGTCATCGCTTCATAATTTTGCAGCGGCATCGACAGCGTGCCAAGGTCTAGCACCAGTTCCTTCCGAATGGGGTTAATACCGCTAATATCGCCTCCATTGTCGGTTCGCAGAGAGGCGATCGCACTGATATCTGTCGCCCCACCCGAGGCCAGCTGATACAGCTTAATCGCTAGGCCCTGAAACCCATAGGCCCGCTCTAAGCTCAAAAAGTGTCCTCCCTGATCTAGTACGGCGATTTCTGGCACCCCGTGCAAAACCGCCCCCGTCGGCGCCAGGTCCATCTCATACAAATGCTCCGAGATTAGCGTCGTTTGGTAGGGGTCGATGGTGTAGTGCAGCAGCCGATTTTTGTAGGGAATCTCCGGTGCAAAGTCAAGATCCTGCAGCAGCGGTCCCTCCGTAGCGACAAACAGCCGATAGGGCTCGTACACCCCACCCGTCCCGGAAGAAACATTGACCGCTAGCGCTTCGAAGCTCAAATTTTCTTGTACGCCCTTACTTTGAGGCACTGCATCTTGTCCGTCTGGCTGACTACCTAATTGACCGTCTGGCAGGTAGCGCCCTGGCACAGGAATCTCTTTTGTGAGCTGACCGGTGGTGATGTCGTATTCGCCAATCGCAGGGGGAATGCCCATCTTGGGGGAACCTTCAGAAGAAATCAGCAGCGTATCGCTAGGCGTAATCGCCATTCCTTCCGGGTCTAGGCTGCCAGGCTCGCAAGGGTTGCCCTTAGCGTCCTTTAGATAGGTAACAGACTCTACGGCGAAGGTGGGCGCTGAGAAGAGATTTTGCAGCGTAAGCGTGTAAAAGCGCGGGCGATCGCGGTTGTCAGAAAGCGCATACAGTCGGTCGCGGGGCACATCGTAAGCGATCGCCGAAATTCCACCGACGGGCTCCCCTTCAAAGCTCTGCTTCGGCAGCACAGCCGAACCAACCAGCTCTACCGAAAGGTCTAAAAAGAGCCGATCTTCGGCGCTGACCTGTGGCAAACTGCAGCCGCTAAGAGACATCACCATCACAGCGCTGACCACCCAGGCAAAAACAGCCCGGAAGTGCTGCCTGCTTGCACCCGCCAAGACAGTCATCAGCCCAACCAAGCAACAAGACAGCCCGCCACGAGCCGGTTCAAACGTTTTTTCAGAAGCCATTTCGTAAGAGAATTCAGTACACAGGTAAATACAAAGACACGGTACAAAGACACGATAGATGATTTAGGCCACAGCGACCGGCCCATTCGCAAGCCTCCCCAGATCGAATCCCCAGATCGAATCCTTAGATCGAATCCTTAGATCGAATCCTTCGCAGCAATCAGTCGCCGCCCCATGCTGAATCAAGGCTGGACCTACACAGACACTATCCGCAGCAACGCCGTAGGCCAAACCGTGCTGGCCTACTACACCCAGCGCTACCACCATTCAAACCGAGCCACCTGGCAAACCCGCATAGAAACCGGCCAAATCCTTCTCAATGGTCAGCCCACCACCCCTCACACACGCCTAGCCTGCGGCCAACAGCTCACCTATCAG
>JBCBFY010000226.1:0-4665 GCA_038527325.1 Cyanobacteria bacterium J06614_10 | reverse complement strand
GGCTCAGATCTGCCAGTGGAAGCAATTCTACCCGTGCAAATCTTGTAGACTGAACAACCACCATGGATACCTTTGCCCCCTCTTATGCCAACAGATATCAACACCAATCACTGTCCAGCAACTAACAGCACAGCCTCCAGCTAACGCCTCCGCTGCTACCAAAAAGAAATCCTCGAAGAAGAAACGTGGTGGAGGCCGGTCTGCCAAGAAGAAGGACGCACCCCCCACAGGAGGGGAGAGTCCAGATCCCAATACGGAGGCACCTACCGCCCAGGTGTCATCCCTAAATGTAGATCTGCCCCCTGACCGCGTTCAGGTGACTCCGGCGGCGGCTCTTCCCACAGCCACGGTCCTCCTACAGAAAACCCGCGACGGCCCCACTCTGGAAAGGCGAGTCTTCTTTGACCAGGGAGCCCAAAAAAGCTTCATCACCCGCCGACTACAGAAGGAGCTGGCCCTAGAACCCGTCGCGCTCGTTCCTCAGAGCGTGGGCTCTGGATTTGGCCACATGGAGCCCCTGACGAAATATGAACTCGTCAAGGTGCACCTAATTCTTGGGAATCGTCGAGGTTTCGTTATGGCTCATGTCGTGGAAGAACTGAACAGGAAGATCCATGCTCCTGGTTTGTTGCAGGCAGCTGACCTGTTGCGATCTCATGATCACCCGCTTGCAGATAACATCACCTCTGATTCAGTCACGGATGTGGAACTCCTGATTGGCGGCGACTATTACACCCAGTTTCTCTATGGTCAGACCAACCTATGTGGTGTAAATGTGATTAACTCAGCAGCAGGGTATCTTATCTTTGGCCCTGTATGCTCCGAAACTTCTTCGCTCACCAGTCAAGTCAATAGTGTGATCGTTGCCCGTATCGCTACCGAAAGCCCTCCAGTGGACCACCGTATTGACGCAATTGAAGATGGATGTTTGCCAGTGCACAAACTCTGGGACCTGGAGGCGGTCGGCATCAACGCCACCGCTCCATCCCCTCAAGATGAAGACGCTTACCAAAGTTACCTGAACAGCCTCCTCTACCTCGACAAATATTACGCGAGGCTACCTTGGAAGCGTGACCATGATCCCCTTCCACACAACTACGGACAAGCTCTGGGACAGCTTCACGCGCTTACATCCTCCTTACGCCGGAAGCCCCAGCAGCTTGAATGTTACCACCAGATCATCCAGGATCAGCTAGCGAGTGGCTTCATCGAAAGGGTCGAGTCCCCCAAGGTACATGACAAGTGTCATTACCTTCCACATCATGCAGTAAGCAAACCGTCGTCTACCACACCCCTCCGGGTGGTGTTCAATTGCAGTGCAAAGGCAGCCCCACATCTACCGTCTCTGAATGACTGCCTTATGAAAGGACCATCAATGACTGAGGACCTTGTCTCTATTCTGCTCCGATTCCGTACTAACAAGTATGCCTTCTCGGCTGACATCTCCAAGGCATTCCTACGCATTGGACTCCAGGAAGTTGATCGTGACTTCACCCGTTTCCTGTGGGTGGAGAACCCTAATGACCCCAGCTCCAAGCTGATCACCTACCGGTTTGCTGTGGTCTTATTTGGGGCGACATCCTCACCATTCTTGTTGCAAGCTACCCTAGATCACCATTTGCGCTCATCTAAGTCCCCGTACAAAGATTACCTTTCCACGAGTTTCTATGTGGATAACATGGTCAACTCCGTCAATGACGAATCGACTCTACTTGAGATCTATGAGCATGCAAATCAGGAGCTTGCACGAGCCAACATGCCGTTACGGCAATGGGTGTCAAACAATGCCAACCTCCAATCTGTCATCCGAGAAAACGACCTGGGCACAGAGTCTGCTGAAGTTAATATTCTGGGTCTTCTTTGGAATTCCCTAGAAGATACCCTTCATGTCCGTTCGGTGCCTGGGCTGGAGAGACCCGATCATACTAAACGCACACTCCTATCTGCCGTCTCGTCCCTCTTCGACCCTCTAGGCTTCTTTTCTCCCATCAATATTAGGGGGAGGAAACTCCTACAAGAAGCTTGGAGACTCAAGTTCCCTTGGGACGAGATCCTCCCGTCCGACCTCGCAAGTCAGTGGCCCACCATTGCAGCTGACTTGAATCAACTTCACCAGTTTAGTCTTCCAAGGAGTGTGTGCCAAATGGACTTACCAGCGCATCTTGTTGTGTTCAGCGACTCTTCAGAAAGAGCCTACGGTGCTGTAGCCTATGTCGTCACCAACGGCGATTCAAATCTCCTCATGTCCAGGGCTAGAGTCACCCCCCTCAAATCGCGTACCCTACCGCAGCTAGAGTTGACCGCAATTCAATTCGGTGTTCAACTCGCCCACTATGTACGCCGGACCTTGACGGACATCACATTCAATCAAGTCACAGTCTTCAACGACAATGAAGCAGCTCTCCAATGGGTACGGAACAACCACAGTACCATACCTTACGTGAGGAATCGAGTCAGCAACATCCGGGAACTGAGCGAAGACATGAAACTCCTACATGTAGCCTCCAACCAGAACCCAGCTGACTTACTGTCCAGAGGTGTCTCAATAACACAATTCCGCAAGAAGCATGAGACATTTTGGTTCAAAGGCCCTCCTTGGTTAACAAATGAACAAGAGTGGCCTGAGCAGAAGCCTCACGTAACTGTTGGGGAGATTGTTACCGACTTAGCTACTCCGACCGCTCCCGCTCCGGATTACTGCATAGATCCGAGCCGTTTTTCCTCAGTAAAACGATTGATTGCTGTGACCCGTCTAGTCTTCAAGTTCCTCAGTCTGAAGTTCCCTACACTCTCGCTACCCTCACCGGAAGTGTATCTCCTGAAACGCTGTCAGCTGATTCAATATCCCACAGTCTCGGCTATCTTGCAACCGTCCCACTCTCAATCCGAGACGACTACCCTGCTGTCACAGTCTAAGAAGCTAATCCGTGACCTTGGTCTCTATCTCGATGACGACGGCTTGATACGTTCTTACGGACGCATTCAACATTCTCTGTACCATTCCGAAAACCTCATTTTGCTACCTCCAAAATCATGGCTTGCCCGTCTGTTTATCCTACAAGCCCATGAAGCAGTTAACCATGGCGGAATGTCAGAGACCCTTTCTGAAGTTAGACACCAATTCTGGCTTCCTAAAGGGCGTCAGACAGTCAAGACGATCATCCGAGAATGCTACCACTGTCGCAGGACTCAGGCGAAGGCTCACTCCCCTCCAGGACCGCCTCCATTACCTGCTGAACGGGTGAACTTTCATCGTCCTTTTGAGTCCGTCGGAGTAGACTTCACAGGAGCCATTTCCATCCGAGACGAGATCACGAGAGATATAGTAAAGGTCTATGTATGTCTGTTCACATGTGCTAGTACTAGGGCAGTCCACCTGGAACTCGCCAACGATCTCACCGCGACCACCTTCATTTCCGTATTCAGACGCTTCTGTGCCAGATTCTCCACTCCCAGTTTGATTATTTCTGATAACGGCTCCAACTTTAAAGCCACTAGTCAGTTCTTACGATCCCTGTCAGAAGAACCCTCCGTGAAGGAATATTTAGCCGGCCATAAAATCTCGTGGCGATTTATTCCACCGAGAACCCCTTCCATGGGTGGATTTTACGAGCGCCTTGTGGGTGTTGTGAAGTCCTGTCTGCGCAAGACGCTTTTCAAGCGTACTGTTGGATGGAATGATCTCGTTACTATCTTACTAGAAGTAGAACAGATAGTTAACAATCGCCCGTTGACGTACATGGAGAGTGAGTTGCCGGATTTACGTCCCCTTACTCCGAATCATCTTCTGAAGGGTGGTGCAGTGAGAATCATGCCACCAGTAGTCACGTCTGATCGCCTAGATCCGCTCTATTTGCTGGATCATCGCTCGCTAAATGAGCAGTACAACCGACTCTCTGAAGCCGTAGCCCACTTCTCCAAAACCTGGGCTACAGACTACATCGCCTCCCTACGTGAGAAACATTATGGTAATGCGAAGGCCCAGCAGAGCAATTCCGTTACCAAGGGAGATGTTGTCCTCATTGTGAGTGATCTTCCCCGCAGCGAGTGGCCTTTGGGCCGGATCACCAACGTCTTTCCGGACTCGGACGGCGTCATCCGTACTGTGGAAGTGCACTTCCAGGGGCACCATCATGTCAGGACAATTGACAAGTTGGTGCCACTCGAGAGTGCTCCACTTCCGGAGTATGTGGACACCGTACCGACCGCACCAGAACCCGAGGTTCCGGGAAGACGTCCCCAACGCTTAGCGGCGCAAGCGGCTGCCAGCCAAAGGCGAGCGCTCATTGCCACTGAGCAATTGTAGTTTGCGTACATGTATATAATCATAGCTTTTAAGAACCGTGTCTTTATTCAGACACAGTTCCCTCCCCCGGGAGCGTGTGGAAATTTCACCACAATTTATTCTTTTAAGTCAATTCATTTAATATTATTCCATAATCTCTATTCATTTCATCCAGTAATATTCATTTCATCATCACCCCTTTTTCACTAACTTTACCCTACGAACTACTAACAACCCTTCGATCCCTAACTCTTAACCAACATCCTTTGGCCTTTCAAGCAGAGTGTGAGCGTTTAAAACTCGCACTGATGACGCGAGAATCAATTATGAAACTATTAATTGATTGTAATAATTCAGCTTCAGAATATAACGGAATAATA
>JBCBFY010000225.1:0-4744 GCA_038527325.1 Cyanobacteria bacterium J06614_10 | reverse complement strand
ATAGAGTTTCTGGGCATCGGGCGCTGAAGAATCGCTCATGGGGCTCGCTAAAAAGTGAAATCGACTTACCCATTATTGCGCCGAATGTTCTTCTATAAGCTCACTTCTTCTATAAGCCCAGTTCTTCTTCTACAGGCCTACTTCATCGTCATCGTATGTACCCCGTCCCAGTCTGCCGCTGGCGGCCTGAGCAAATAGCTATTCGCGCGGGCCAAGTGTAGCTCTACCGCCTTATCTTCTGGAAATAGCGCCTGCGCCAGCCTAAACAGTGAAATCGCTAGGTCAAACGACTGAGCCTTGTAGGCCTCCCGCCCCTGAGCGTACAGGTCCAAAAACGTCTTCATCTTCATATCCAGCGGCTGAGCACACTCTCCAATCAGCTCATAGATTTTTACCGGCTTCAGTTTCCCCTTCACCCGAATCAAATCCAGCTCCCGCACATTGATTCTCTCTTGACACAGCTCATAGGTGTGCTCACTCAGCACAATATCGCAGCCATACTGCTTCGTAATACTCTCCAGCCGCGAACTCAAATTCACCCCGTCGCCGATTACCGTGTACTCCATCTTGCGCTGAGAGCCAATATTGCCCGAGACCACCTCCCCAGAGCTGAGGCCAATCCCAATCCGCAGCTCCGGCTGCCCCTGAACCCGCCGATCCGCATTGAAAGTCACCAGTCGCTGGCGCATATCCAGCGCCGAGCGCACCGCTGCCCAAGCGTGGTTTTCTAGCGGCAGCGGTGCGCCAAACACCGCCATCAGCGCATCGCCAATAAACTTATCCAGCGTGCCTTCACAGTGGAACACCGCCTCCACCATCGTCTCAAAATATTCATTCAGCATTGAGACCACCTCAGCCGCCTCTAGCTTCTCCGTCAGCGTGGTGTAGCCCCGAATATCTGAAAACAGCACCGTCACCTCTTTGCGCTCACCCACCATCAGCACATCTTCACCTAGCGCCATCACCCGGTCCGCCACGCTCGGCGTCATATACCGGTACAGCGTTGTTTTCATCCGCTTCTCCTGGCTGATATCTTCCAGCACCACCAGGCCACCCCGCACCCCACCCTTCGGGTCACTCAGCGGACTCACCGTCAGGTTAATGCTCCGATTCCAGCCCGTCACCTGCTTCGCATCCAGATCACAGTCATCACTCCCCCAGAGCCGATAGCCCTCCACATCCGGCACTACTAGCACACAGTTCTCAGGCCGCACCCGCCCAATTAATCCATCTTCTCCATCGCCCCATTTCCCCATCTTCCCCAGCGCCGCCACCGCCACCGTCAGACCCTGCTCCGGCACATAGTGCCGCGCCCCGCTGTGCAGGCTGTCTTCCAACCGCTGCTGCAGTCGCTCCAGCGGTACCACATCCCAGATATATCGGCCCGTCAGCGCCTGCTGCCACTGAGCTGCGATCGCTCTATTTACCCGCTGCTCATCCCCCTCATTCATCCCTGCCTGACTCCACCCGCCAAGCTCACCTACCGGGCACCCTAGCAGCTTCAGCGCCGCCTCATTGATCGTCACGATCCGGCCTACCATGTCCGTCGAAATCACCGCATCCGACAGACTCTCCAGCATGTCCTTTTGGTACTGCTTCTCCAGAGAAATCTCCTGAAAAAGCTGAGCATTTTCCAGCGCAATCCCCGCCTGCGTATTAAACGCCCGCATAAACGACTCATCTAGCGTCGTAAACTGCCCCTGCATTTTGTTGATCAGCTGGCTAACCCCAATCAGCTTCCCCCCAGAGTTAAACACCGGCATACACAAAATATTGCGCGTTCGGTAGCCCGTCTTGCGGTCCGCCGACACATCAAATCGCGCGTCCCGGTAAGCATCCGGAATATTCAGCGTTTCAGCCGTCGCCGCCACATGGCCCACAATCCCCTTATCGGCAGGCATTCGCAAATCGATCAGCGTTTCCCCATCAGCGCTCGCCACCTGAGACCACAGCTCCCCGGCCTCCTCATTCAGCAGCCACAGCGTACTGCGATCCGCCTGCATCAGCCCCCGCGCTGCCGCCATCACCGACTGCAGCGTCACCGCCAAATTCAGACTCTGCTCCATAGAAGAAATTGCCTTCAGCAGCGCGGCCACCCCCTTCTGGTTGCGCGCCGCCAGGTAAAAAGACTGACAGCTCTCCAGCAAAATGCCAATCGAAGGTGCAAACCGGGCAAACCGCGCCTCATCATCCGTCGAAAACGCCGCCGCGCCCACCTTGTTTAGCAGCTGAGCCACCGCCACAACCTTGCGATCGCTATTCACTACCGGCATACACAAAATATTGCGCGTCCGGTAGCCCGTCTGCCGGTCAGTCGCATCGCTAAAGCGCTCATCGGCATAGGCATCCGGAATATTCAGCCCCTTCCCCGTCGTCGCGACGCTGCCCGCAATACCTTGGTCCAAAGGCAGCCGTAGCTCCAAACTATCCGCCCCTGTCCCCTGCGCAATCTTAGACCACAGCTCCTGCCGGTCCTCATCCACCACAAAAATCGTCGTCCGCTCCGCCTGCAAAATCTGACCAATTTTGAGCGTAAACGTCTCCAGCAGCTCATCGAGCATCGGTTCTAACGACTGATTGTTGATCAGGTCGATAACCTTCAAAAACTGCTTAAAATCGCGGGTTGTCCGCTCCAAAAACTCAATAAAGTCAGGAATAGAGAGATCTTCAACGCACTCAGCTAAACGGCCCTGATGGTGATGGGACAACGACAAAAAAACGCTACTCGTTGGAGACTGAGCCATGACAGCAGAGAAAATTTACTAGGGAGACAGCACCGCCCTTATCTTTCCCTTTCAGTACCGTTTATTTGGGTCCGTCCCCTGCCCGATATGCGGACGTTACCCGCCGTCGCCCTTTTTTGTCACAGCTTTTGTCACAGCTTTTATCACAGCGTCATTCGGAAACTTATCGGTTGTTACTGTTGCTACTATCACCTTGCGGTTGTTTAATACCAATTGCCCAACCCACCTCGCCGAACAACCTGGACTCATCAAAACGTCACCCAAACCATGCGCTTACCCTCCGCTTATCCCCTAATCCTCCTACTCCTCGCCGCCCTCACCAGCTGTCAGCCCAACCTCCCGCCAACCGCCTCCCCCGACACCCCGGCGACAGACAGTGAGCAATCCGCCACCCAACCCGACACAGGCAGCAGCGACGAAGCCACAACTAGCAGCAACCCCGACGTCAATCCAGACGCCAAAAAATCTCCAGAAAAACCCACCTCCCAACCCATTTACCCAGCCTTAGATCCGGGCAAATACTGCTACGCCACCAGTAATGACATAGAAACGATTCACGTCCGCTTCACTGTAGACCCTTCAGACAGAGTCATCGGCAACGCCCAAGGCACCATTCACAACGAAGCAGAGGGCTACTACACCAGCTACCGGCAAAACCTAGACGGCACCATCGACGGTAGCAACCTCAACCTCGACATTGCCACCTGGATAGAATACGA
Source organism: Cyanobacteria bacterium J06614_10 (assembly GCA_038527325.1). Lineage (GTDB taxonomy): Bacteria > Cyanobacteriota > Cyanobacteriia > Phormidesmidales > Phormidesmidaceae > Phormidesmis. Next base: position 1,281 of record JBCBFY010000225.1, on the reverse strand, counting down.
CCGCCAGAACAAGCAAGAAACCTGGAAAGTGAGCGACAAAGAACTCACCCTCACCGGCAACACCCTCACCAAAGAAAGCTGCAAAATCGTAGACAGCACCTTCCAAAACGAAGACGGCCTAGAAGCCAGCGACCTCACCAGCAGCGCCAACCGCGTCAAAACCGAGCAAGTCTTCTTCGATTCTGGCAAAAGTAGCACCACGCTTAGCAACACAGTCCTCAGAGGCGATCGCGACATCTACACTCTCACAGCCCAAGGTGGCCAACGCATGACCCTTGCCATCCGCTCACCCGAAGACAACGCCGTCTTCGATATTGTCACCCCCAGCGGCATCATCCTCGGCACCGAACTCACCCAAGACACCATTCCCCTTCCCCAAACAGGCGACTATCAAATCATCGTCGGCGGCACCCGAGGCAACGCCACCTACGACCTAGATATCGCCATAGAGTAGATTCAGCAGGCATTTCAGAGAGAGATAATTCCACACACCTGATACATCTAGGTCAACGTCAAAACTCCGAGGGATTGGTCTCGCTCAAACGACTCAATAGCAGTAAACGCAGTGCGAATTAATTGCTCTATCTCCGTCGTAGAGCAATTGCCGCAACGAATCCAGATGACTTTTGGCGGAAAGCCATTCATTATGCTGAGATCATTGTAGTCAGAGTCACGAGTTACAATTACAAAGTCATTTTGCTTCGCATAGTCCCAAATTACGCCGTCGCCTGCCCTATCCATTCCCAGTAGAAAGACATGTTGAGAGTTGGGGTATCGATCAGAAAAGCGAGCGACTAATTGAGGGGAAAGATTGTGGTCGAAGAGCAACTTCATGCCGTGATTGTAATCATCTTCTGTTCTCTATCAGCTGCGTAGCTGAGGCAGGCAAAGATATCTTCTTGAGTGAGATAAGGAAAATCAGTAAGTATCTCCTCGTGCGTCATCCCAGACGCCAAATACGACAGGACATCATAGACTGTGATCCGCATGCCTCTGACGCATGCTTTTCCACTACGTTTACCAGGTTCGACAGTAATAATGTTTTGATAGTTCATAAAAGTACCGGTTTACCCGTTTTGTATATTATAGGCATCTTACAAACCATATCTAGATCTAAAAATGTAGGAGCACCTACCTTCTATGACTGTGGCATCAAATACATCAAACGCCAGGATTCATATAAGACTTAGGAAAAAAGATTAAGTAACATCCACTTTTGCATGTCGGTTGGTTTTGGCTAACGCCTACGGCGACGCAAAGCGAACGACTACGCTCAGCCAT
>JBCBFY010000224.1:0-4800 GCA_038527325.1 Cyanobacteria bacterium J06614_10 | reverse complement strand
CCGCCGCAAAGTTGCGCCCGGTGCGACCTAAGATAATCGCCTTGCCACCGGTCATATATTCGCAGCCATGATCGCCTACCCCTTCTACCACCGCCTCAGCGCCGGAATTTCTCACGCAGAAGCGTTCACCGGCTTGGCCATTGATATAGGCCTCGCCGCTGGTAGCCCCGTAGAAGGCGACGTTGCCAGTGACGATATTGTCTTCTGCGACCAGCGGTGAAGACGGTGGCGGGAAGAGAATTATTTTGCCGCCGCTGAGTCCTTTGCCCAGATAGTCGTTGGCATCACCCTCAAGTGTCAGAGTCATTCCTTTGGGGATAAAGGCCCCGAAGCTTTGCCCGGCAGTGCCTTGGAAGTGGAGCTGCACGGTATCTGGTGGAAGACCTTCCCAGTGCTGCTTAGTAATCTCGTTACCCACGATGGTGCCCACCACGCGGTGAATGTTGCGAATGGGCAGCGTCGCCTCCACCGGTTCACCTTTTTCAATCGCGGGCTGACAAATTTCAAGTAGCCGGGTGATGTCGAGGGATTTGTCGAGGCCGTGGTCCTGCGCTTGGGTGCAGTAGCGACCGATTTCTGGCCCGACTTCTGGCTGGTGCAGCAGCGGCGTAAGGTCGATGCCTTTGGCCTTCCAGTGATCGATGGCCGTTTTGGGGGCGAGCATGTCGGTGCGGCCCACCATCTCATCGAGGGTGCGGAAGCCAAGCGCCGCCATAATTTCGCGGGTTTCTTGCGCAATGAACTTCATGAAGTTCACGGTGTAGGCCGGGTCACCGTTAAACTTGCTGCGCAGGTCAGGATTTTGGGTGGCGACGCCCACTGGGCAAGTGTTGAGATGGCAAACGCGCATCATGATGCAGCCCAGGGTAACCAGCGGCGCCGTGCTAAAGCCAAATTCTTCGGCTCCGAGGAGGGCTGCGATCGCCACATCTCTCCCCGTCTTCATCTGCCCATCGGTCTCAATCACGATCCGACTGCGCAAATTGTTGAGCACCAGCGTCTGATGGGTTTCTGCCAGGCCCAGCTCCCAAGGCAAACCCGCATGCTTAATTGACGTTTGGGGTGATGCGCCCGTGCCGCCATCAAAGCCAGAAATGAGCACGACATCGGCGTGGGCTTTGGCGACGCCTGCTGCAATGGTGCCAACCCCAACCTCAGAAACGAGCTTGACGCTGACCCGCGCTGCTCGGTTTGCATTCTTCAGGTCATGAATTAGCTCCGCCAAGTCTTCAATCGAATAGATATCGTGGTGTGGCGGCGGTGAAATCAGTCCCACGCCCGGCGTAGAATTTCGCACTTTGGCAATCCAGGGGTACACCTTGCGCCCCGGCAGCTGGCCGCCTTCTCCAGGCTTTGCCCCCTGCGCCATTTTGATCTGAATTTCTTTGGCCTGGGACAGGTACAGGCTGCTCACGCCAAAGCGACCAGAGGCCACCTGCTTGATGGCACTGTTTTTAGAATCGCCCTGTTCGTTGGTCCAGGTGTAGCGGGCCGGGTCCTCGCCGCCTTCTCCCGTATTGGAGCGGCCACCGATCCGGTTCATTGCGATCGCCAGTGTCTCATGGGCCTCCTGTGAAATAGACCCGTAGCTCATTGCCCCCGTCTTAAAGCGTTTCATAATCGCCTCAACCGGCTCGACCTCTTCAATGGGGATCGGCTGCTGCGGCGTAAACTCTAGCAGGTCGCGCAGGCGGAAGAACTGCTTGCCCTGCTCATTGACCAGCGCAGAATACTTTTTGAACAGGTCGTAGTTGCCATCGCGGGTGGCTTGCTGCAGCAGGTGAATGCTCTGGGGACTGAGCAAATGCGCCTCGCCGTCTTTTCTCCACTGATACTCACCGCCCACATCTAGGGTGGCCGCATTGTGGCTACCCGCTTCGACTCTATCGGGGAAGGCATGGCGATGGCGCTGAATGGCTTCTTGGGCGAGCACGTCTAGGCCGACACCCTGAATGCGAGAAGCCGTCCAGGTAAAGTATTTGCCAATGACGGTGTCGTTTAGACCAATCGCTTCAAAAATCTGCGCGCCTCGGTAGCTCTGCAGAGTAGAAATGCCAATCTTCGAGGCGACTTTTACTACGCCTTTAGTGGCTGCTTTAATGTAGTTTTTGCAGGCGTCGGCGTAGGAGACCTCCCGCAGCAGGTTTTCATCGATCATCCGCTGGAAGGTCTCGAAGGCCATGTAGGGATTGATAGCCCCGCAGCCATAGCCCAGCAAAACGGCGAAGTGATGCACTTCTCTGGGCTCTCCCGATTCGAGCACGATGCCGACGCGAGTTCGGGTGCCATTGCGAATGAGGTGGTGGTGCAGGCCTGCGACCGCAAGCAAGGCGGGGATAGGGGCTCGGTTTTGAGCGATCGCCCGATCAGAAAGAATCAAAATCTCGTCGCCATCAGCGATCGCTTCATCAGCCTTCAGACACAGCGCTTCTAGCGCACCGCTCAGCCCAGCTTCACCCGCATCCGGGTCAAACAAAATAGGCAAGACAGCTGTCTTGAAAGCCTGATTATGCTTGATTTTGGCCAGCTCATCGTTAGTAATAAACGGCGTCTTGAGCTGTAGCAACCGGCAGCTTTCGGGAGTAGGTTCAAGCAGGTTTCGCTCCGAGCCGATGGTGGTGGTCGCCGAGGTGATAATCGCCTCCCGGATGGAGTCAATAGGCGGATTGGTCACCTGGGCAAACAGCTGCTGAAAATAGTTGTACAGCAGCTTCGGGCGATTGGAGAGAACGGGAAGCGGCGTATCGGTGCCCATTGCGCCAATGGCTTCTACGCCGTTCTTGCCCATGGGCGCCAGCAGCATACGCAGCTCTTCAAAGGTGTAGCCAAACGCCATTTGCCTGCGAGTGATGGCCTCAGGACTGGTGTCTATTTCAGGCTCTGCTGCCGCTGGGCTAGCAGGCAGCTCATCTAAGGTGATCAGGTTTTGGTTCAGCCAATCGCGGTAGGGCTGAGCGCTCGCAATCTGTTGCTTTATCTCTTGGTCTGAAACAATCTTTCCGGCCTTCGTGTCGACCAAAAACATTTTGCCAGGTTCTAGGCGACCCTTTTCGATCACATCTTCAGGAGGCACAGGCAAAACCCCAGCTTCAGAAGCCATAATCACGCGGTCGTCTTTGGTGACGTAGTAGCGACCGGGTCTGAGACCGTTGCGATCTAGCACTGCGCCCATCTGGGTGCCGTCGGTGAAAGCGATAGAAGCCGGGCCATCCCAGGGCTCTATCAAGCAAGCATGGTACTCATAAAAAGCTTTCTTCTGCTCGTCCATGGTCTTGTGGCCAGACCAGGGCTCAGGCACCATCATCATCAGCGAGTGGGGCAGCGATCGCCCACTCAAAGCCAGCAGCTCCAAGGTGTTATCAAAAATCGTCGAATCGCTACCGTTGATGTTGATCAGCGGCTTGGCCCGTTCGAGATCTTCGCCAAACAGCGCAGATTCGAACATCGACTGGCGAGCGGTCATCCAGTTGATGTTGCCGCGCAGGGTGTTAATCTCACCGTTGTGAGCGATGTAGCGATAGGGGTGCGATCGCTCCCAGCTCGGAAAAGTGTTAGTGCTAAAGCGCGAATGTACCAGCGACAGCGCACTCTCCATATCCGGGTCGCTGAGGTCCAAGTAATATTGCCCGACCTGAATAGGCATCAACATGCCCTTATACACAATCGTGCGGCAGGAAATACTAGCCACATACCAATAGCCATCAATCTTTTCGCCGCGAATCGCTCTGTGGGCCAGCTTGCGAATCACGTACAACTTTCGCTCTAGAGCCAGCTCATCGGACCCTTCACCCAGGGATCCCCGCCCGATAAAGGCCTGCTGCATGAAAGGTTCACTAGCCTGTGCGGTAGGCCCCAGTGTGGCATTGTCCGTTGGCACGTCTCGCCAACCCAACACTGCCAAACCGGCTTCAGCCACTACCTTTTCAAAAGCTTCCCGGCCTTTCCCTCGCGCCTCGGCATCTGGGCTAGCGTAGATCATCGCAACGCCATACTGACCCGCTGCCGGTAGCTCAATGCTCTCCGCAGCCGCTACTTTGGCCATAAAGCGGTGAGGAATCTGCATCAGAATGCCCGCGCCATCACCAGTATTGGGCTCCGCGCCAACAGCCCCTCGATGATCCAGATTCAGCAAAATCGTAAGACCTTGCTGAACAATATCGTGGGAGGCTTTTCCCTTCATTTGCACCACGAAGCCAACGCCACAGGCGTCATGTTCATGCTGCGGGTCGTAAAGGCCTTGTCGAGTGGGCGCAGACAGTTGAGTTTGGGGACTGTTCACAGTTTGGTCGGAGGGAGCCATCGCAAAAGACCGAGAAAGGAATACTGGAAAATAGAATGCCTTGGAGCAGATGAGCTCGAATTAAATGAGCCCAGAGCAGTTGAGCTTACCAAAGCAAGAACAACCCATCTTTTTCAGCCACGCAAGATACAAAACGTGGGGACCGAGCGGTAGAAAATAGAAAATCCACTCATTAGAGAATAATGATGTGGAAAAGCGCCCGTATCAGCTATACCATTGCATTCTCCGCTCCAAAAGAGCACACGAGTTCTACAACGATAATCGGACTTTTATTGTCTACTAAGAGCGGGGATACGGATAATTGCCTTAACAAAAACAACAGATGCCGTAACAAATACACTGAAAATGTTAAAAAACATTTCTACCCCAAAAATGTAAAAAACATTTCTGTTGTGGAGTGCTGGCTGAGTTGATTAGGTTGCGGACCCACCCCGTCGCTGCGCGCCACCCCTCCAGAGGGGATCTGTCTTGGATAGGCATCTCAAGGGATCGAGCACTTC
>JBCBFY010000223.1:0-4824 GCA_038527325.1 Cyanobacteria bacterium J06614_10 | reverse complement strand
ATCGGTTTGCTGAGCAATGCGCAGGTTGCATCTAGGTGTGCGGAGAAATGGTATTCAGGGTTCGATGACTGGCTGCGGGGAGTGCTCAAAGGCTTCTGCGATGTTGAGGAGTGCGGTTGCCTGGGCGTAGTCAGATTGAATTTTGGTTGCGATTGCTACTGCCTGGTCGAATAGTCCTGCCTCGGTGGCCTTGGCGATGAGTAGCAAGGCATACTCATCTGCCAGCGCTGGCTCTGAGATTGAGTCGATCTCAAGCATGGCGGTGTCGATAGATAGGAAGTTGAGCGCGAGATCGGTACGTAGCTTTTCATTGTCAATCTGTTGAATGACTTTGTGCAGGGTGTCGTCGTTGGCGGTCTCGGAAAAGACAGTGATGGCTTGCTCTACTAGGGTTGTGCGTTGTGAGGCTAGGCATTCTGCTAGGCGTTCTTGTATTTCTGCTTCTGTGTAGGCCTGAGAGTTGTAGGGATTGCGTAGGGAGGCTTCTTCAATGGCAATGAGTGAGGAGAGATCGCCTGTTTGTGCGATCGCTAAAGCGCTATCCATCATCTCAATGGCTAATTCAGGGAGTGCTTGAGTGGCGTAAACGGCAGCAACTCTAGCCTGTGCCTGCACTTGCTGATGTGGTGACTCGATAGCGTTTAGAGCCTGTAAGGCTAGTTGATTTTGCTGTGCGGCCAGCAATTTTGCAGGCAGGTAGGTCAGCGAGCCTGCATTGTTGGTGTCTCTGGCATACGCTAGGGCTTCTTCGTAGCTGCCAATTTTCAGTAAGAGTTCTGTGAAATCCCCGCTTTGTAACTCATCGAACAGAAAAGGAGCTGCTTCGCTGTGTTGTCTGATGCGGTTGACAGTGTGCTGTGCTGCTTCGAGGTTACCAGCTTCTGCGTATATGGTGGCTAGTCGCAAACGCTGTTGGTTTTGGATAGAGGCGTCATCATTCAGAGAGATTTGATGTTCGATATCCTGTAGAACGGTGTGTGCTTGAGATGGTTGCGATCGCTCAAAAAACAGCCTACCTACATTCATCAGTATGAAGATTTTCTTAGAGGCAATATTCTGCGGATCTTCGGCGTTCTGCGCTTCTACCTCAGAGATGATGGCGAGCGCCTTCTCGGCGTCTCCAATACGAAGGAAGCTAGCAGCGATACTCAAAAGGCTATCTTGTAGAGAATAGTCTTCTGGCAGAGTTGCTGGCATGGGCGTATCTTTTGCCAGCTGCAGTGCTTGCACTGCTTGGTCTAGAAAAGCGATCGCTCTATTTGGCTCAACCAAAGAAAAGACCTTGCCTAACGATGCGTAGCCGTGACCTCTTTCGTGAGGATTGGTAAGCAGTGGCACGCTTTGAACGTATTCTTCTGTAACCGTGTCTAGGGCTTCCCGAGAAACGCTGATGGGCTCTCCAGAATGTTTAGCCCTTTCTAGCAAAAGCGTGTAGTAGAAGGGAAGAAGCTCTACTGCGATTGCGTCGGCGTTGATCTCGCTATCGAGAGGCGTTGTTTGTTCTGATAGTGCAGTGCTATCTGGCCCGAGGTCAAAAATGCTGATGTATTGGTTCAACATTCGATGGGCTGATTGACGGTCGGTGCTGTGTGGGAGCCTGTTTATGACAGCGCGGGCTTGTTCGAGTTGTTCTGTGCGAGCGTATTGAAGGGCTGCGTTTTGAAAAATCCAAGACTTAATTTCTGAGTCGTTGGGTAGGGTTTCTGCGAGTGCGATCGCCTCTAAAAGAATCGTATCCCGTGTTGCTGACCTGATTGACTGACAAAAGTCTGTTCATTCAGGATAAGCGAGCGTCTGAACCGTGAATTCTAGGGAAAAGCGGTCGCTGAGAGACTTGAGCGAAGGGACAACAGGGTCAGTCTCAAAACTGCCCAGAAAGCTGACTTGAGAGATCAGCGGGTAAGGCTCGATAAAAGTCCGCCTAATCCAATCCCAGCCAATTCGCAAGAAGCTGTTACCGCGCAGCCAGTGGACGTCCACCTGTTGACGCTCACCTGCCTCAACTACTTCAAGCCCTTGAGCCGTCAGATACAACGTCGCGACCGCTAGCACAAAGCAGAGTCTTTCAATCATTTGAGCATCGCGGATGCGAGAGCGCTCTAGCTGTGCATATTCACCTGACTTCGGCAGGGGTTCACACCTAACTTCGGCAGCTAAGTCACACTCAACTTCGGCAGGGTAAAAATGGCAAGGTCGTTGAGAGGAATTATAGGCTGAAGTGCAAAAAAAAAAGAACAAAAATAAAAACATTTCAATCAGACTCTTTAATCGGCTTGACTTTGCTGGTTAGTTTTCGCATCGACTCGCCCTTGAGCACGAGTCTGAGTGAGTCGTGGACAATGCGGTCGAGAATGGCATCAGCCAACGTAGGCTCTTGGATCTGCTGATGCCACTGGTTGACAGGAAACTGAGTCGCGAATAGGCAGGAGCTACGGCGGTAGCGGTCATCCAGAAAGTCAAGAATTTCTCTGGCATCCGCTTTGGGCAAAGGATCTCTGAGCCACTCGTCTAGAATGATCAACTCAAAGCCAGCTAGCCTTTTACGCAATCTAGGAAAAGAGCCATCCGCTTTAGCCAACTTGAGTTCCATCACTAAATCAGCGGTTTTGATGTAGCGTACTGTGCGCCCTTGTTTGCATAAATGGTCAGCTAGAACGCAGCTTAGAAACGTCTTGCCCGTGCCGGTTGGGCCGAGCAGCACTAAGTTGAGATGGTCAGCTAACCATTGCCCTTGCGCCCATTCGAGAAACTGCGCCTTCTTCAAGCCACGGGGAACGTCAAAATCAACGTCAGCAATCGCTGCACCGACAAAGAGCTTGGCCTGCTTGAGTCGTCGTTTTAGCCTTTGCTGTTGCCGACGCAGGTATTCGCGTTCAATCAACAGCGCTAAGCGTTCATTGAAGGAGAGGTCATGATAGGTGGGCTGTTCCTGTTGTTCCTGCCATGCTTCAAGCAAGCCAGTGAGTTTCATATCTTTGAGCTGTTCGAGAGTCTGTTGCATATCGAGTATGAGTATTAGAGGGATGAGAGATTAGCTGTAGTACTGCTGGCCGCGTAGATTGTCGTGAAGGGTAGCGGGAGAATCGGGTTCATCGGTAACCATCGGCACTTCATCAAGATGAGACTTCAAGATGGCCTTGAGTCGTCTGAGCCCAGTCATACTAAAGGCGTTGGCCCGACGACAGGCAAACTCTAACCGCTGTGGACCGTGCTTAGTTGCTAGTCGCTGCAAGCCTTTGATAGAGCGGAATGCCTGTTCTTCATGCGCTTTCTTATCGAAGATGGCGTTCACCTGAGTCTTGGTATGTGGGCCAATCTGCTCTGCCCAAGCGAGAAAACGTTCCTTTGATTGGTGTTTGTAGGCCCAGTGCTCAGGCGGCATGTGGTCGGGCAGGGTGCTGTGCCGGTATTGAGCCGTAGAACGCGGATGCGCGGCAATCCGCCCGTGGTCGTAAAAGACTTCAACGAGTTGCTCGCTGACTTTAACGGTGACCTCACGACGGGCAAACCAGTAGGGCACCGAGTAGTAGTGCTTGGCCACTTCAATGTGATAGTCCACATTCACCCGAGCATTCTTCCAAGTGGCAAAGATAAATGGATAGGCAGGCAGTGGATTCAACTCAGGTTGGTCAGTGCGTTTAAACAGCGCTAACCGAGAGAGGCCGTACCCTTTCATCGTGCGGTTATTCAACTTGCTAAGGTGCTCACGAATGGCTTCGTTCAGGTCTGTGAAATTAGTGAACTGTCGGTGACGTAACGGAGCCAGAATCTGCCTTTCGACTTCCTGCACAGCCTTTTCAACTTTGGCTTTGTCTCTTGGCTTTCTCACTCTTGCGGGTATCACCGCGACACCATAGTGTTCGGCAAAGTCGTGATAGCTACGATTGATGCCGGGTTCATAGCGGCAGGGGTCTGTAACACCTGACTTTAGGTTGTCTGGCACGATAGCGGCCGGTACGCCGCCGTAAAACGCCAGTGCCCGCTGATGCGACCCTATCCAATGTGAGAGGGCCTGACTCGGGGTGGCTTCTGCATAGGTGTAGTTGCTCGCCCCAAAGCAGGCGACGAAGATCTCCGCTTGGGCGACTGCGCCTGTCGCTGGGTCAGTGACTGGAATGGTAAGACCTGAATAGTCTACGAACAGCTTGTCACCTGGCTTATGAATTTGACGCATAGACAGATTATGTCGCCCTTTCCATTTGTTGTAACGGCGGCAGAAGTTGCCGTAGCTACAACTCCAGTCGCCTCTGTCTAAACCTTCTTGCCACAGAAGCGCTAGGGTGACGCCTTTCCTGGCTAACTCGCGATGTATGTGGTCATAGGCGATCGTTTCTGGCGATGCATTTGTCTTGCGCTTACCTTTGCCCAGCAGTAACTGCGCTTCGCTATCACTCATCTGTTCTAGCTGAGCGTAGCTCAATGATTTGGCAGCAGCGCGTCTCAGGTAGTCTTGAACGGTTGAGCGGGCAATCTTGCAGCTATTCGCGATCTCTGTTTGGTTGCGCCCTAGCTCATGCAGGCGAATGATTTCTCGGAACTTCTCCATCGGCATCTTGGCTCCTTGTGTCTTGGCTCCCATCCTTCGCACCTACACCTCGAATAGCTTTTGAAAAAGCAGTGTAGAGGGGTGCCGAAGTTGGGTGTGAATGACCTGCCGAAGTTACCTGTGAATCAGGTGCCGAAGTTGGCGTCATTTACCTGCCGAAGTTAGGTGTGAATCGGGTGCCGAAGTTGGTGTGATTTTGCACACGAAACATCTCCTCAATATCGAAGCGCTTTTGATCGGCTCTGATTGCCGCCTCCAGGTTGCCTAAATTGGTCAGC
>JBCBFY010000222.1:0-5137 GCA_038527325.1 Cyanobacteria bacterium J06614_10 | reverse complement strand
CCTCAACCAAGACAGTCTCCGGTACGGGCTGCTGCTGCCCGAGCGCAGCGTTATCAGATATGCGCTCATGCCTTTCGTCCGCTATCTGATTGCGATCATCCGACGCTTCTGTCATTGCAAATTTTCAGGAAAGCCACTGACACCCTTATACAGGATGAATCGCCGCAATTTAGGACAGATTCATCACAATTTGCGTCAATAAGGAAATATGACAGCACATACCGAAAGGCGATGAAGTTGTTCTAGGCGTTTGAGTGTTTGAGCAACGTGTCGGATTTGGATTGGCTGTTGTGTGTTTGGTTTGTTGGGGTTGTTGGCTTGGTCGCCTAGGTTGCGGACCCACCCCGCCCTGCGGGCACCCCTCCAGAGGGGATCTGTCCTGGCTATGCCGCTCAAGAGATCGAGCACCCCCAGCCTCCCAGCCCGAAGTAAATCCCCTCTGGAGGGGTGGCGCGCAGCGACGGGGTGGGTCCGCACCCCATGCCCCTCAGCCAACATCTCCACAAACGCCCTGGCACCTACTGTGCCACCGGCTTCCCAAACCAACCCCCCTTCCCCTGCCGCCGCTGCGCCTGCGCCGGACCCTTCGCCTGCGCCGCCCGCTCCCTACGCTGCGCAATCTGCGCCATAAAAAACTCTTCTAGCGTCGGCCTCGCCACCGCCAGCTTGGCAATCTGCGCATTCATCAACCGCGCCGTCGCCATAAATTCAAACGGATTTTCGTACAGAGTGCCATACCAGTAGCCATCACCAAACGAAATGTCCCGCAGCCACTGATCCAAAATGTCCAAACTGCCGCCCCGACCCTTCACCTTGTAATAATCTGGGTTGCCTAGCAGCTGCTTAATATCCCCCACGCACACCAGCTCACCCTGATCGAGAATGGCAATGCGATCGCAAATCTGCTCCACATCCGACAGCACATGACTGTTAAAAAAGATCGTCTTACCCTTCTTCTTCAAAGACAAAATGATCTCCCGCACCTGATAGCGCCCCGTCGGATCCAGCCCCGACATTGGCTCATCAAAAAACACAATCTCCGGATCGTTCATCAGCGCCTGAGCCATCCCCACCCGCTGCAGCATCCCCTTCGAATAGCGGCGCATTTGCTTCTTCGTCGCCGAGCGCCGGTCGAGCTGCACCAGGTCTAGCAGCGACTCAATCCGCCGCTTCTGCGCCTTACCCCGAATGCCAAAGAGCCCGGCGGTATAGCTCAAAAACTCCCAGCCCGTAAGATAATCGTAGAAGTAAGGATTCTCCGGCAGATAGCCAAGGCGCGCCTTCACCTCGCCATCGCCCGCAGGTCGCCCCATCAGCGTCGCGCTCCCCGCCGTTGGCCGCACAATGCCCAGCAGCAGCTTTAGCAGCGTCGTCTTACCCGCGCCATTTGGCCCCAGCAGCCCAAAGGTTTCACCTTTATATATCTCCAGCGAGCACTGCTTGAGCGATGGGGGCGCGGCCTTCAGCCAAAAGCCCGTACGATACACCTTCCGCAAGTCCCGCGTTTCAACGATGATGGGCTGATGCACTAGCGCCGCAGACGATACCGGAGCAGACGCCACAGCACCACCAGCCGGACCATAGGAAGAAACCGCATTCATAAGCCAAAACTCTCTACCGCAGACGTACCAAGGAGCAAGCTCTAGTAAGCTAGATAGATACTAGATCACAGATCGGGAAAAGGCTATGGATCGCTCAAAAATTGTGGCAGTTATCACCGGAGTGATCTCGCTGTTATTGGCGATCGGCTACCTATTGCTCGTACAGGTGCTTGATTTTCGCGGTGAAATGCTCCCAGCACCAGTGAGTTTTCTGGGATTTTATATGTAGCAAAAGGCACTGGGCCAATTGGCTACAGCCAAGCCGATAAATCTCGGCCCAGCAACTCCTGCAGCTTCAGCACATCTTCTCGGTAATAGTCCTTTAGCAGAGTACGGTCTTCTGGCGTGAGCGGTAGGCCTTCTTTACCTTGAGAATTGGCTGCAATGAGGCGCGATCGCAGCTGCTGACGCTTCTTTTCGGGCAGCACCATCCGCAGCACCGACCCCGCCGCCGAGCGCAGCGGATTCTTGGTGCGCAGCAGCTTGTTGATTGATTGATTCTTGGGCACCTCCGCCGTCTGCTGTCGCTTGCCCGTATCCACCGCGAAGCCGCTATCGACCCCAATGAAGTCAAACATTTGCTGCATCATCGCCGTCGAGTCCTGCCGCAGCTCATCGTAGAGAAACACCTTCACCTGCTCGGGGCCAAAGGCTTCCAAAAAGTGCTTCATGCCCTCGTAGTATTTTCCCTTCAGCAGCGTATGCGAAGTCTGGCCACTATCGCGTACCTGCTCAGCCAGCGGACGCTGATTGCCCACCACCTGCCGCACATGCATTAAATAGTCTGAATAGGCCCGGTCGACCGGATCGCGCAAAATGGCAATCAGCTTGGCATCTGGCGTGTAGGTCTCAATCGCAGGCACCGCATACTCGTGGCGAAACAGGTAGTTCGGCGATGCCTCGCCAATCGCCAGCTCATCGGTCACCCCGTCAAAGAGTGCCTCATAGGCCTCAATGGTCAATATCTTTTGCCGACCACCCGGCGTCTTCAGGTCAATGCCTTCGCCCCGTCGCTCTGCGGGCGATCGCCCCATAAACTGAGTCTCCTTTCTGGGGCTCACATACACCTGAGGGTGCTGCGCCAAATAGCTATACACCGAAGTCGTACCGGCCTTTTGAACACCAAAGATCAGGAAATTGGGACGCGTCATACCGTAAAGAGACCCTAGAAACGAAAAAAGAACACACCTTCACAGCAAACAATATGCCCAACCCCCTTTCAGAGAGTGTCTCACCGAGAAGATATTCCCTTGATATTGCCTTCACAGGAGCTTAATGCGCCAGCAACACCTTGCCATCGAAAAAGCGCTGTCTCCTACTACCCAGCCTCTTCCGTCTCCGCCTTATCAAATAGCCCCAGCAGGTAGCCCAGCAGCGCCCCAAACACAAAGCCTCCGGCGTGCGCCCAGTAGGCAACCCCGCCATTCATGCCCACATCTGCCGCCGCGCCCAGGCTCGCCACCCCATAAAACGCCTGCTCTACAAACCAAAACCCCAAAAACAGCAGCGCCGGAATCCGAAACGCCGTAAAGAAGATCGGCACGAAGGTCAGCACCCGCACCTCTGGAAAGCGAAAGATATAGGCGCCCATTACACCTGCGATCGCCCCACTCGCCCCCAATGATGGAATCATCGACTCCGGCGCCACATACCACTGACACAGCGACGCCAGCACCCCGCACATCAAATAGAAAACAAAAAACTTCAGATGCCCCAGCTGATCCTCCACATTGTTGCCAAAGATCCACAGATAGAGCATATTCCCCGCCACATGAAGAAATCCCGCATGCAAAAATTCAGCGCTTAGCAGCGTCCCCCACTCCGATACATGGGGCGCACCAAACCCGGTATAAAAGCTCGCCGTCAGCTCCCTCGGCACCACCGCAAACGTATTGAACAACGTCTCCAAAGCTGGGCCACTCAGCGTCATCTCATACAAAAACACCAGCACGTTGAGCGCAATAAAGCCGTAGGTGACATAGGGCGTAATCGTAATCGGGTTATCGTCGCGAATGGGAACCACAGTAGCTATCTCTCTCAGTAAGGGGGGCTACTAGTAAATTTACGCCATTCACCGTTGCCCGCTGTCTCTCTTCCGATAGGCATAAACCCTGAACAACGCGTTACAAAAGCCCGACGACGCCCCCCAAGCAGTAAAATCTCACCCGTGGACAAAAAAGATCACCCTTGCCATGGCAAAACGCAAACGCGCCGCCAAATCCAACGGCCAAAATCCAGCCACTGACCGAGTGGTCTATTCGGAGTTTGGCACCCCCGACGCCACTGCCCGCCCCGTCCCCGATTTGCCCCCCGCCCAGCAAGACCTGCGCGTACAGGTCTCCCGCAAGGGCCGCAAGGGCAAGTCCGTCACCATCATCAGCGGCTTCACCCACAATCCGCAGACACTTGCCGCACTGGCCAAAACTCTCAAAGCCAGCTGTGGCTCAGGTGGTACCGTATCAGGCAGCACAATCGAAATTCAGGGCGAGCATGCTCCCAAGCTCGTCACCCTACTCACCCAAAAAGGCTACAAAGCAAAAATTAGCGGAGGTTAAGCGACCCCATGCCGGAAAATCGTCGTCACAGCACTCACCCCTTCAGTCCCTTCAAATCCTTCTCTAGGCAAAAGCGACTCGGCATAGCCTTCGTCCTTAGCCTCTTCTGCTCAACGCTATTAGCCAACCTCACCCCCCTCGGGTTCAACCAGGCCCAAGCCATCACCCGCGGCTTCTCCGGCCACCCCACCGAGCCCTGCGTCCAGGCCCTCATCGCCCAAGACATCTTCGAGCAGGCCGCCGTCAATCGCCGCTACCCCAGCAGCGCCCTCACCCAAATCGAATTTGCCGACGCCGTGCTCAAGGCCTTCCCCGGTGCCTTCGCTGCTAATAACGAATACCTCGGCCTCACCTTCGATGAAGCCGAGACCGAAGGCGAAGCGCTGCTGATTTCTGCCTTGGGCAGCGACGCCCGGCAAGAGCAGTATGTAGACCGCGCTAAGGCCCTCGCCATTCTCACCACGGGCTCAGCCACGCCTTACCAGGCCGATGCCACCCGCGCCCTCTACTCCACCTTTCGCGATGCCCTGCTAATCCCACGTAGCGCCCGCGAAGGCGTCGCCGCTGCCCTCGCCGCTGGCTACATCGTCGACACAGAAGGCGCCACCGAAAACCAGCGCCACCAGCTCAGACCCCGCCGCAATACCACCCTCGCTGATGGGGCAGCCTTCCTCTGCCGGGCCAACCTAGACAGCAACACCGTGGCCACCATCCCGGATGAATTCGTCGTTCCGTTCACGCCACCCGAAATTGCGATCGCGCCCACCACAGAGCTACGCGGCGTCTGGATGACCAACATCGACAGCGACGTGCTCTTCTCCCGAGAAGTCCTAGAGCCCGCCCTCGACCGGCTTGCTCAGTTAAATTTCAACACTGTGTATCCCACCGTTTGGAATTGGGGCTACACGCTCTTTCCCAGCGCCGTTGCCGAGCGCGTTACTGGTTACAAGCAGGGGCTATATCCCGATCTAGACCAGGTAG
>JBCBFY010000221.1:0-5159 GCA_038527325.1 Cyanobacteria bacterium J06614_10 | reverse complement strand
AATTCCGCGAGCCAGCTCACTCTCTTTTTCGAGGTCGCAGGCCTCTCCCCAGCAAAGTCTCCGATGTCGCAGCGCCACCTCGACTTGCTGCGACCAGTTGCGCGGCAAGTCGACCGCCTCGATATTGCTCTTCATGATGATATCGGTGACAGAGACAACGCCCACCAGCTGACCATCTACGACGACAGGGGCGCGCTGGATGGCCGCTTCGGCAAAGCGCTTGGCCACTTCTACGAGCGTCAGCCCCGGTTCTACGGTAATGCAGGGCGATCGCATAATTTCGCACACCATGATGTTGGCTGGATCGACGGATTTGGCGGCTACTTGGTAGACGATGTCACGCTCGGTGATGATGCCATAGGCACCGTTTTGGGTCGTTTTTTCGACGATGAGCGATCGCACGTGCTTGGCCTGCATCAGTGCGATCGCCTGAGTAACTTTCGCAGAGCTACGGATGGTAAACACTTCAGAGGTCATAATATTGGCGACAGTCAGCATGGGTCTGCTCCTTCCACAGGCAGGTAGACGATGTGGAGGACTCCACCACCCGTGGTTTGTTTGTGCTTTTTGTTTGTGCTTCGATTGTCTCTCTAAAGTTTGAGGAAACTATGAGGGTTTTCGTGAGATTTGGTCGGTTTGACCGGTGTTTGCAGTTTTGGGCTTCTGTCTCTTGGTGCTTGCCAGCCGTAGGCACTCTCGGTTAGAAGTAGTGAAGGAGGAGGGCCACACAGCGTCTGCTTTGAACAGCGATTGGCCAACAAAAAGAGGAAAGATGAAGCCCAACGAACTAGATACGGCGACGATTGACCGCGTCATAGAGATGGCTTGGGAAGACCGCACACCGTTTGAAGTGATCGAACAGCAGTTTGGCCTAAAAGAAAAAGACGTTATCGCAGTCATGCGGCGCTACATGAAGCCATCAAGCTTTAAGATGTGGCGCAAGCGGGTGACTGCCAGAAAGACAAAGCACGCGAAGAAGCGCAACTTTGAGGTGGGACGGTTTAGGTCAAGCAATCAGAAGAACTATTAAGCGACGCACAAAGCAAAGATGCTCCGTGCGAAAAGATACAAGGCATTGGAAGGATTCTAGGAGTAAGGAAAGTCTGCTCTGTGAATTTGTTACCAAACCTGGGAAAAATATACTCAGTACGAGCCATTTAGCTGTTTGTAAGGGTTAAGCGTTATTGCCCCACGAAGCCCCAACAGTCAGCGGGTTCTACGTTTTTGTCGTGCCATTGGTAGATTCTCCTTGGGCAGCTTCTTAGAAGCTGCCTTTCTTCCTTTCTGGGCGATCGCAAACTTTATTCATCCCATACGTTAGTCGGGCTTAGTTGGTCATGAATACCGACTGAGCCCGACTTATCACAAAACGCTTTTACCCTAGCTGTTCTCTCGCCTTCACAGGTGGCATTACGACCTTGGTTGCGAGTCCAGCAGATTTGAGGCCTTTGATGAGCCACCAAGTGGTGTCAATCTCCCAAGGACGTAGGCCTGCTTTGGCCATTTTGGGATAGGTGTGGTGGTTGTTGTGCCAGCCTTCGCCGTAGGTAAGGAGGGCGACCCACCAGAGGTTGCGTGAGTTGTCGTCGCTGTCGAAGTTGCGATAGCCCCACATGTGCACAGCAGAATTGATCAGCCAGGTGCAGTGCCACAGCAACACGGCCCGCACAAACACGCCGTAAATAATGAATGACCAGCCGCCGAGGGCATAGAGAACAATTGCAAGAGGCACTTGCAGTAGTAGGAAATATCTATCTAAAAAGGCGTAGTAGCGATCGCGGGCAATATCGGGTGCGTACTTGGCATACACCTTACGGTCGAACACTTCTGGCTTGAGATAAAACATCCACTGCATGTGGCTCCACAAAAAGCCTCGCTTAGAAGAATAGGGGTCTTTTTCGAGGTGCTCTGTGAAGGCGTGGTGCTGACGATGTCCGGCTACCCAAAAGGTGGGTCCGCCTTGCAAAGCCAGGGTGCCAATCGTGGCAATCACATACTCTAGCCATTGCGGAACGCGGAAGCTGCGGTGGCTAAGCAGGCGATGGTAGCCCAGACAGATGCCCACGCTGCCACACAGCCAATGGAGAAAGATCATCACGCCTAGGGCAGACCATGAAAAGAACCAGGGTGCCAGCAGCGCCACCCCATGAATAGCCGTAAAGAAGCCGACGGTCGCCCAGCTAATTCGGTGCGTTGTGGGCTCATCAGAGGGGTGTGTTGCCTGTGGTGAGGAGGGCACAGGACGCTTTGAAAGCAGGTTGCCAGTAGTCATAGTTGTCCTAACACGCTATTGTGTTTGCAAGTGTCGCTTACATTGAAAGCCTAACCTGACTGCCTTGTTTTTGCAAGTACTACTTGCATTTTATTTTTTGAGGGTGCCTGGTAGCTTTCTGGGTCACTGGGCAAAAAGAGGGAACAACCGATGTCTGAAAGAAAGCTCTCTAGTCGGGAAAAAATTGTAAAGTCCGCGCTGTCACTGTTCTCTAAGCAGGGGATTACGGCGACAACGACGAAGGAAATAGCTGAAAATGCTGGAGTGAATGAGGTTACGTTGTTTCGGCAGTTTGGTAGCAAGCAGGGCTTGCTTTTGTCTGTGCTGCAGGAGGCGCCGCTGCTCAGTGCTATGCAAGTGGCACTCTCAGATATTTCGGGGGCCAATGACCCGGTGAGTGCCTACGGCGCGGCTGGGCTAGCGCTGCTGGGGCAGGTGCCGGAGCTGATGCGATCGCTGATTGGAGAATCGGGAGACTCCCCGCCCGAAAACCGTCAGGCTTTAGGTCAGGCCCTACGCCAGGCGAATCAGCAAACGATTGGCTACTTGCAGGGCGCACAGGTGAGCGTGCCTGATCTGTCTGTGGATGCGATCGCTCGCCTGCTCAATACCCTGCTGGTGGGCTATGCCGTGCTCGAAGCCAGTAGCGGTGAGGCCAGTATTTGGCATAGTCAGTCAGACTTTTTGGCTGCGGTGAACCGTTTGTTTTCAGCTCGGTCGGCCGATGCAAGTCTAGCGACGACTGAGACTTTGCCTGACGACGGTCAAGGCGCGGATAAGGTTGCCGATTTGCCAGCGGAGGTAGTGCGATCGCTGTTTCAAAAAGCGAAGAAAACCGGACCGCAGGCCTACGCGCTGGTGTTCGTACTGTTTGGGGCAGGGCTACGGCTAGAAGAATGTGCGGGGTTGATGCGATCGCAAGTATTTGCCAGCAAGACCCAGCATGTGCTCACCCTCACAGGCCGTTGGCCTCGCCAGGTCCCGGTCAATCGCTGGATCATGGGCTACCGCTACGGCACCTACGCCAAAAACCCTCTCACCCAGTGGCTCAAAGCCCGCCCAGATGAGCGCCCAGAAGTCTTTCTCTCCGAAGCCGGAGCCCCGCTCAATGCGGCTGCGCTAAAAGCACTTTGGTACACCCTTACAGAAGGCTCAACGCCCCTAACCGGCCAGCCAGCGACCCCCTTTCAGGCGCGCCAAACCTGGTGCATAGAGCTGTTGATGAAAGGCATCAATTTAGAAACTTTGAGCATTCTCTCGGGGGTTGGCCTGAAAGCACTCGCTCCTTACGCGCAGCGGGCGAAAGAGAAAGCCGCGCTGGAGGCTGCGTTAAAGATCGATCAGAAAGGTGGGTGAATCAGTTTTAGGGAAGCTCTTTGGGAGAGGTTGCAGGGACGAAGGTAGCGGTAAGTTATCTACTGATGAGTCCCAAGTAAGAAAATGTGTGGCAAACTACGTGTAAATATGCAAAAAATATTTTAAATAAATACATGTAGGAAGCAAAAATCACGTAGCTTACGTCTTATGTGATAGCTAGTGGCTGAAAAGGACAGCTTTAAGTCCGTTTTCTAGTGATTTATCGTTATCAGGATGTTGCACGATGCCCACACTGACAGGACCGCAGACAGGTACAACTGGAAACGACACGTTCTTGGGAGAGTTTTCTGTTTTTTCTGAGATTCCAGAAGGTCCCAGCTTTCCCTTTGGCTTCGGCTTCAAAGATGCCACTGTGACTGCTCGGGATGGTGATGACGGCATTACGGGTATTGCCGAGGTGGGCGTGGGCGCGAGCGGCGGTAGCGCCAGTGCGACCGGAGTTGCTGACTCTACGGTGCTAGGCGGTAATGGTGCTGATACGGTCGTCGCCACTGGCATAGGCGAAGCTAGAAACGCGACCGGTCAGGCTTCGGGGTTTGGGACCAGTCGCAGTCGCATCTTTACCAACGACGGTGACGATGTGATTACGATTAGCGGCGTGAGCAAGGCGCTGGTCAACACATTTGGGGCTGGTGCAACGGGGTCTTTTATCGACGGTGGGAGGGACAATGACACCATCACGATTCAATACAGCGTTTTAGATAGCGTTATCGAAAATAGTGGCGCCGAACCTGCGGTTGCGACAGGCGCCGGTGTGAGCACCTCGACCATTCGCGGCAGACAGGGAAGCGACACGATTGATATCTCTGCGAACGTTACCCTGGAGAGATTTTCGCCAGTCGTCGGTCCTGTTGATAGCGAAGCGACGGTGCGAGGGGCTTTTGAGGCGCCTAGCATCAGCGGCAATGGTGGTGATGACGTGCTGAAAGTAAGTGCGATCGCCGAAGCGGGCCGGGTCACGAGCACCGCACTCGATAAGTCTCGTCTCCTAGGTGACGATGGCAACGATCAAATTGAGATTATTGCCACTGGGCTAGGGCTCAGCGCTAGCACAACCGCCGCCCTCACCAACAGCAGCGGTATCTGGGCTGGCAGCGGCGACGACGTGATCACTATCAGTGTCAATGCGGCTTCGGGTGGTCCGGTTTCTGGTACTACAGATGCTTTCGGTCTGTTGAATTCTCGTTTGGATGGTGGAGACGGTCGCGATGTGGTGACGCTCTCCGTTTTGGGGAGTAGTGTGGACAGCGGTTCAGCAGTGGGCGCTGAGAATTCGAAAATTAATTTGGGTGATGGGGATGACACTATCTCTGTGGAGGTCAGCGGTAGTGGCAATGCTTCGGGTGTGGCCGCGGGCTTCTTGGGGACTAACCTGAGAGGCGGCGGTGGTAACGACAGCATTACGATTCAGAGCAGTGCCAGTGGTGAAGACTCGATTACGGGCGATGCCACAGGTGCCAAAAACGCCAAGATAGAAGGCGACGCTGGCGACGACACAATCAAAATCAGG
>JBCBFY010000220.1:0-5195 GCA_038527325.1 Cyanobacteria bacterium J06614_10 | reverse complement strand
GCAGCACGTTGGTCACAGCCTCCTGGGCGATGCGCAATAAATTGAGCTGGAGATCGTCTGGGAGCAGGTGCACCTCACCACTGAGGTGAAACTGGGTTTCTAGGCCCGTGTCGCGGGTGGTTTGGTCGAGCATTTTGCGCAGGGCGTCGGTTAGTTTGTCGGTCTCCAGGGCTTCGGAGCGGAGCGCGTGAACAGAGCGGCGAGCTTCGGAAAGTCCCTTGCGGGCCAGGTCGCGGGCCCGGCGGATGTAGGTTTGGGCATCTTCAAGGCTGGCGGCTGAGATTCTGTTGTCTGGGCTGCCATCTGGGCTGCCATCTGGGCTGCCATCTGAGCCTGGTCTCGGTGAGTTTGCGGGTGAGGCCTCGGACGGCTTCGAGCTGGAGCGACACGCCCGTGAAAGACTGGGCCAGGGTATCGTGAATTTCGCGGGCGAGGCGGGTGCGTTCGTTGTTGAGGGCGGCGCTGAGGGCAGCGCTTTGGTTTTGCTCGGCGAGGCGGGTGAGCTGAATGGCAATGATGGCCTGGTTGACCAGGGCCTGCATAAATTCTATTTGGGCGGAGGAGAGAACGGTGCGATCGCGAAAAGCAATTCCCAAAAAGCCTACCGGCTGCTGCCCGGCAATCATCGGAATACAGGTCACTGCTTTGTGCCCCTGGGCTTGATGCCACACAATGGCTTCGGGCCACCAAACTTTGTCGTCATAGGGGGTATTTTCATCGTAATTGAGCGGTTGACCAGACTTCATCGCCGAGGCCCAAGCTGGGGTATGGTCTGCGGGAATAGGCTGCTTAAAGAAGTCTGAATCGTTGGGCCCGGTGCCAATGTAGATTTCACCATCTTCTACAACAAGACTCAGGCTGAGCGTGTTGGTGAGCGCATCAAAGAGAAACATATGCACTGAGTAAGCGCCCACCTGCTGGGCGATTTCGGCGAGCGTACTGCCTAAAAACTGGTCGAGTTCGGGGCTGGCGGCAAGGGCAGTCAGCGTTTTGCTAATTGATTCATTAATTCTGGTAAGCTCACTGGCGCGCTGTTGCGCTGCTTTTTCCTGTTCTTCGAGGACTGCTTTTTCTCTTTCCTGCGCTGCCTGGTCACGTCTGACACCGGCTTGATAAATGGCACTGGCTACGCAGGTTGCTGCGGTTCTAAAGACCGCAATTTCTGCAGCTTCTAGCGGCTTAACTTTACGACAGTAATCGATACAAACCGCACCCCACAGACTCCCTTCGACCATTACAGGCATCGCGTAGCCAGCGTGGACACCAAGGGTCTGTTGAATACTGCGAAAGGGCTCAGAGGTTTCTTGGGTGAGGCCGCCCACCCACTCACCCGCAATGAGCTGACGAAACCAGTGTTCAATGCCATCGCTAGGGATATCATCAAAACCCGCGTAGTCTCCCTGGGGCTTAATGCCCGGTGCCCCCCACTCATAGAGTAATCGCATGAAGCCCAGATTATGGGCCGACGCATGAGCCGAAGCATCGGGCTCGGTAATGTATTGCAAAACAACAACGCGATCGCACTCTAAATTCTCTCCAATAGTCTTGAGGGCGGCTTTAACGCTGGTTTCAACATTGTCACCTGAGAGGAGTTGATTGGCAGCAGCAGCAGTGGTTTCGAGCCAGCGATCGCGCGTGGTGAGCACCGCATTCGCTGCCTCTAGCTCAATCGCACGGGCAGCGCGTTCTCGATCAATTAGCGCCCTACGCTCAACCGCCTCTCTCGCTTTGTTGCTCTGATCGCGCTCAATGGCACTGCCAAAACAGTTCGCCACGGTGCGAAAGATAGCGATTTCGGGTGAGGTCAAGAATCTCTTATTGCGGCAGTAATCTAACCCAATTACGCCCCAATAATGATCGCCTGTGAAAATAGGAACAGAATAGGAGGTTTGAATGCCGATTGATTTTAGCCCAGCGCGCAAATCATCAGGAAAAACTTCAGCATCGTCGAGGTCGCCCCCTGCCCAGCAACCGTTACCTAAGCGCTCGTTGATCACATCACCCAAAATCGCAGCCGGAATTTCTTGCATTTCCGGATCGTCCGTTTGGCTGGGTTGTTCTACAGAAGTCCATTCCGCATACATTCTGTAGAACAGCTCGCCATCTCGCCAGACCGCTTTCATAATGCCAACCCTATCGGCCTGGGTGCCTTCCCCCAAAATTTGCATCGTGGGTGCGATAGAGGTCTCCAAATTAGCTGCTAACAGCGTATTGGCAGCAGCAGCAGTCACTTCTAACCAGCGATCGCGCAATGACAAAATCTCATTACTCTCTTGTAACTGCGTTGCCCGCGCCTGTGCGGCCTGTTCCCGCCCCTGCTCCAACAAAACATTCCGCTCAGCCTGCTGGCGATCGCGCCTAACCTGGGCCTGATAAATCGCACTACCCACACAGGTCGCTGCCGTCTTAAACGCCGCAATCTCTGCTGAATCTAGTCGTTTGGCTTGGCGACAGTGGACGATACCCACGATGCCCCAAATATCTCTTTCAATAAAAACCGGAATAATATAAGAAGACTTCTCGCCCAGCGATTGGTGACGAGTGCGTGCAGGCTCATCCATTTCTTCAACTAAGCCCCCAAACCACGCACCTGAAGTCAGCTGTTCTACCGCTGCTTTAAAGTCTTTGCCGGAAACCTCGCTAATTTCTGGCTTATCTATATGGCTCTCCAGTCCTGGCATGTGCCATTCGTAGGTAAGCTTGGCAAATCCAAAATCATTATCAGAGGCACTTGGCGGCGTCATTTTCTGCATGACGTAGACGCGATCGCAGTCCAAATTTTCTCCGATGGTTTGGAGGGCTGTCGCTACGCTGGCATCGATATCAGTAGCTGAGAGTAGCTCATTGGCCACGGTGGCGGTTGTCTCTAGCCAGCGATCGCGCGCAATCAGCACTTGATTGGCCGTTTCTAGCTCAGCGGCCCTCGCTGCCCGTTCCTGAGCCGTCACCTTAGCAATCAAAATCTCTCGTTCAGCGGCTTCGCGAGCCCGCCGACTCTGATCTCGCAAAAGGGCGCTACCCACGGCCGCCGCCGCCGTTTCTAAGACGGCTATTTCGGCCTCGCTCCACAGCCGTTCATCCAGGCAGTCGTCTAGGCCCAAGAGCCCCCACCATTGACCATCTACCGTAATCGGCACCCCGATTAACGCGCGCGCATGGCCGGGCGGGCGATCTTCCGGGCTAATGCCGTCTAGCTCACTGGCAAAAAACTGGGTGGCATTGCCCGCTTTCAGGGGCGCAGACAAATGCGCCGGAAAGTGCGAAATCGGCACGGGAAACCGGCCCCCCGCTTCCACTTTGCTCGGGATATCGGGCGCATCCCATTCAAACGCCAGGTTGAAGATGAGTTCGCCAGTGGGTTCATCTTTGGAGTTGCGCAAAATGTAGGCGCGGCACTGCCGGGTACCCTCGCCCAAAATTTTCAGCATCGCGGGCAACGCTACCGTGAGATCGTCGTTGGCAACCAAGCATTGCGCGGCTGCATTCACACATTTGAGGAGCGTGTCACGCAAGTATTGCTTACTCCGCTGAACGGGTATACCCATGGGAAAATTGACCCATCACTCTATGGCATACCCAAAATGCTACCGCATAAGCTCGTAGCATGAACCTATCCGATCGGCCGGACTACTCGCTCGGACGCTATGCAGGCTTTTCATCACAGGTCTCAGTGGTATGCAAAGTCTCCGCGCTGCCATGGGCTAAGGTCGCGACTAAGATTTGTCGCACTAGAGAGATTAAGTTAGCGTTTCCCTTATGACGGACGCTGATAAAAAAGGTGGGAGAGGCTTCTACGCCGTACTGCGCGGCGCTGTCTATATCGGATTGAACGCGCGGGGTGTGGACGTTGTGACTAATCTCATGGAGAAAGGTAGACATCTCCAAATTTAGTTCGCTGGCGTATTTAACCAGGGAGGCTTCATCGAGGGCGTCTTGGTTGGCAAAAAGTTTGTTGTGCATTTCCCAAAACTTGCCCTGGGCACCAGCGGCTTCGGCCGTTTCGGCAGCAGTCTGGGCGAGCGGATAGTCTGCAGGCACGGGATAGTGACGAAACACAAAGCACAGCTGATCGCCTAAAGACTCTCGTAATTCCTGAGTTGTTCTGTGCGCTTGGCCCGCTTGAGGACACTGATAGCTCCCGTAGGTCATGATAGAAAGTGGGGCAGACAGCGGGCCCTGGCTGTGGTCGATGTCCCGGAGCGTCGGCATGACATCCATAGGTGTTAAATCGTCAGGCATAGGGTGTTTGCTTTATTCGCTGCTTTCATTTTGAAAGCTTTTTGGAGAGAGCACGACTGTATAAATCAAAGGATGTTTGCCAATCTATTGCCTTACGCCATACCTGAGCGATCGGATAGGTCGAGCCCCATGCGATTGATAGAGACAGGGCTCTATCGCTTGTGTAAGTCGCAGGCAGTCTTTCCCTCCGCCGGAAAACGCACTATGGGACTGGTGGGTTAGCACTAATGTGTTTCCTACAGATGAGAATCGCCCCACGATTGAAAATCGGGGCTATCGAGATCAAGCCCACTAAAGGGGCTAGGAATGATGTTTGTTAGCGCTTCGGTTTGGTTACTCTAAGCAAAGCTTACCTAGTTTCATGCCATCCGATGTCGCTTTGGAAACTTTACTATCATTTGGTTTGGTCGACTCACAAGCGGCTGCCTTTAATTACACCCAGACGAGAAGCCGCACTTTACCCATACTGCAATCACAAAGCGGATGCACTAGGCGCGCATCTCCACGCAATCGGTGGCATCGACGACCACGTTCATCTGATTGTCTCCATACCACCCAAAATTGCGATCGCCGAATTTGTTCGACGGATAAAAGGCAGCAGCAGTCACTATCTCAATAGTCGCTATCCAGACGATGACGGCAGCAAATTTAAATGGCAACAGAACTACGGCGTTTTCTCGCTAGGACGCAAACAACTCGACATCGCGATCGCTTACACCCAAAACCAAAAACAACATCATCTCAACCGCACTACGCTGTTTGCCCTAGAGCCTGAAGCCCTTTCGGAGAGGCCTAGTTAAGTCCCTTTAGCGGACTTCAATCAGTTAGCCCCGATTTTAATCGTGGGGCGGATGACAGGTGTGACCGACTCCCTAAATTCTATCGAGATCAAGCCCACTAAAGGGGCTAGGAATGATGTTTGTTAGCGCTTCGGTTTGGTTACTCTAAGCAAAGCT
>JBCBFY010000219.1:0-5297 GCA_038527325.1 Cyanobacteria bacterium J06614_10 | reverse complement strand
GAACTCGCCGCCCAACCCGGCGTATTCCAACAGCTCATTAAAAGACAGATGGCATAAGTTGATACATTACCCCTAGGGGTACTTCAGTTATCGATACTTTCTATGTACTCTTAAACGTACGAAAAACTGTTACAGATTGAGGATTCTCCCGGAAAATCCTCCAGATACGGCGCAATATAAAGGTAATTCTTTTCTCTGTCATCACACTATGAAATACTGCCTTTCAGTCTTCATAGGAGTTGTGATCACAGCTCCTTTGGCTTGTTTAAGCTCGCTCAGGTTAGGTCTCCCCTCAGCTGCATCAGAGATAGCACCGGGGCAAGAAACTGAAAGCACTGCTCAGCCAGCAGCTATTACCTTTGCCTGCGAAAGAAGCAACGGAGCCCTGACGACATCTGCCCATACTGAGGGAATCAGCGTACCGATTGTGCATTGGGATACGGATGCGATCGCGATTGAAAACACCCCTGCAGCCGACTGCGAAGCCAGCACCCAGCGATTTCAGGCAGCTTACGAAGACGGCACCTTCAGCCACATTACTACCGGCAGAATGGACGGTCAGCTCGTCGTCTGTGCGACGGTAGGCGAAGGCGAGCGCTGCCTCAATCGCCTACTGAACCTAGCCCAAACTCAACGTCCCCGAGTCGCACTTCAGCAAGTGTTGCGCATTCGGCTTCCGGTCGCAGGCGGTCCCATTTCCGATACCGACTGCAATGTCTACGTTGGCCTATCCCGCTACCTAAGCGGCGGCTACAGCAATCCAGCTGAAAATACCTGTGAAAAAGAATATAACGCCGAAAATATAAAGTACTCCATTAACAACTGAAAAAAGAGATAAAACAAATGAAAAAGTCGTCACTTGTCTCCCTGTGTCTTAGCATTTTGACCACCGGAACGCTGGTAACCAGTACAATCGCGACAAAATCATTTGCTATCCCCTTCCTACTATCGCTAGACCCTAGTGCCATTAACGCAAGCGCAAAAGAAGGCACCGTCCGCGTCAATGGTCAAAGTCCAGGTTCAGGCGTCATCTTTGAGAAGCAAGGCAATATCTACTACGTTCTGACGGCAAAGCATGTCGTCGCCACGCCCGACGAATACGAGATTATCACAACAGATGAAGCCATCTATCCGCTGGCATCTGAGGATATTCATCCAGTTGCCGACAGTGATTTGGCCGTTGCCAAATTTAGCAGCGATCAGAACTACAGAGTGATTCCTCTCGGAGATTCTGACAAAGTGACAGAAGGCGATCCAGCGTTTATTGCCGGATGGCCTCAGTCAGGCCAAGCCATCCCCTACATTTATCAATTTATTTCGGTTAATATCTCTGGCCTGTCTCCTAGGCCACTCCCCGGCGGATATGGGTTAATTTACACCGGGACTGCGCGACAAGGAATGAGCGGCGGCCCCGTCCTCAATGAAGAAGGTAGCGTCGTCGGCATACATGGCCGAGCAGAGGGAAAGGAAATTTACTTGCCGGATTCAGACTTCGACACCACGATTGTTCGAGATGGGTTTAGCTTAGCGGTGCCTATCAACACCTTTCTAAACAATGTACCGTCCATGCCAGATCCACCGGTAGCAACCCCGGTTCCACCAGCAGTGCCTAGGTCCTACTTTAGCGGCCCACCTCGCATTACTGGTGTGAGGGTTACGAATGACACGCAGTACAGAGAATCGGAGTATCGCTTCAATATTTCGATTCCTGAAAATGCAGGTGAATCCCTAGAGGAAGTTGTTTTTTCTCAGGTAGAAGGTCGAGATTATCCCAGCTTTAGCATTCGAGAGACCTACGCTTATGTTCAAGGTGATCGCAGTACCAAACTTTCCCTAGGCCTAGTCGCTAACGACACAGATGAGAAAACAATGACCGTTGTGTTTGATCCACCGATCCCTCCGGGAAAGGAAATCACCGTTGCACTCAAAGCCCATCGAAATCCTGTAGATGGCATTTATCTCTATGAAGCGACCGCCTTTCCCCCGGGCAATAATGGGCAAGGACAGCGCCTTGGCATAGAGCGGCTCAGTTTTTACGATCCTGCAACTATCTTCTAAGCACGCCCATACAAACGACGTCTAACCAGTTCATGTTTTTTTCAGAGCAGGGCTATGTGGAATACATCCTCAGCAATCATCCTGACCAGCCTGATTCTACAAGCTCCGTCGGCATTCTCATCCCAGGCCATAGCAGAGGAACCCATCTTTCACATGAGAGGGCACAAAAACAATTCACAGGAAAGCGAACTTCTCTCTCTAGAACAAAAGGCCTTCCGCCATTTCCAGCAGGGAGATTTTCACCCGGCAATCGCCGTCTACCAAGAGGCCTTCGCACTGGCTGAAAGCGACCTACCCGTCCAAGCTCGTATCCTCAGCCAGCTTGGCCATACCTACGCCAACCTTGCAGACTACGACACGGCCCTTGCTAAGCTCGATAGCGCGCAGCAGCATTATCAAACCCTGCAAGATAATTTGGGGTTAGCTGAAGTCGCCACCTACAGAGGCTTCGTACATCGCAGGCAAAACAACCCTACCAGGGCGCTAAGCCTTCTAGAATCCGCATTACAGCAGCTCTCTACAACAGCAGAGACAACAGATTACAGGCAACAAATTATCACTGGCGATGCCCTGCACAATCTCGGCGCAGTCCATAGTCAGCTCGGCGACATAGAGAGTGCGATCGCCCATTACAACCAGGCACTTACCCACTGGCAAACCCCGCTCCAGCAATCTTCTCCGGAAAGCATTCTTGCCCGACAGTTCTACCGGGGTCGCACCCTCAATAATCTAGGCATTGCCTACTATACCCTGGGTGAGCTAGACCAAGCGAAAACGTTTTATCAACAGGCGCTTACCCTAGCGAAAGCTGTCAACAACCGCGTCAGTGAAGGTCGAATACTCACGAACCTCGCCTTGCTCGCCCAGCAGACAGGCCGCGCTCAAGAAGCTGAGCAGCGCTATCAGGAAGCCCTCGAAATCATCACAGATGCAGGCGATCGCGCCAGTCTTTTCAACAATCTGGGTAGCTTTTACGAAGCGCAGGGCCAGTACGACAACGCGCAAAATAGCTACCGGCAAGCCCGCTCACTTGCCGAAAGCGCACAGGACCCCTCACAACTTGGCAAAGCTTGGGATGGGCTAGGTGGCCTGCATTACCTCCAAGCCAACTACGGAAAAGCCCTCAGCGCCTATGAAATGGCCCTGGAAATACAGCGATCCGTTGGCAATGATGCCACGACAGCCGCTACGCTCACCAACCTTGGCGGCACCTATGAAGCCCTAGGCCGCTACAAAACGGCACTTGAGTATCTCGACCAAGCGCTGACGCTCACTGCAGAGCATGGCCACACCAAAGCCACAATCCTAGCGGCAAAAGGCGCAGTCTATCAACGGTTAGGCATCATAGATCAGGCGCTCATCAGCACCCGAACAGGGCTAGCGATCGCTCAAGAATCTGGCGATATTTTTTTACAGAGTCATCTACAGGCACAGCTGGGCAGCCTCTTTGGACAGCAAGGACAGCTAGAACAAGCGATCGCGGCCTATCAGAGCGCCCTCACCCACGCACAAGCCAGCCAAGACCCTACCACGATTGGCCGCAGACTAAATAGCCTCGCCGATTTCACCGCTCGCCAAGGCGACCTAGAGCAGGCACAAATACTTGCTCAATCTGCGCTTAGTCAGTTTCGGCTCGCGGGTGACCCACAGGGAGAGAGCACTGTTCTCGCCAACCTCGGCAAGCTCTACGAAGCCGCAGAACAGCCGATCCTCGCTATCTTGTTTTACAAACAGTCTGTCACACGTCACGAATCTATCCGTGACAGCCTCACAAGCTTACCTAGCGAGTTACAACAGTCTTATCTCGATAACATTACCCCCACCTATCGGCGATTGGCAGACTTGCTCCTGCAGCAAGATCGCATTCTTGAAGCCCAGCGAGTCATTGACTTGCTAAAAGTACAAGAACTAGACGAATACTTACGCGGTGTCCGCGGCAATGACAATACTCAGACGGGGCTAGAGCGCACCCTCTCCGAACAGCAGATTTGGAACGCGTACGAACAAATCAATGCATCGGCAATTGCGATCGCCCAAGCCCTTCACAAACTCAGAAACCTAAACCGTCCGCTCACCCCTACAGAAACTGAACGCAAAGCCCAGCTTGACAGGCAGCAGAGAGACATCGTCCGCACCTATCGGAACTTCAGTCGTCGCGATGATATTCTCAAACATATTGAAGCACTCAGCTACAGCGCCAGAGAACAAAGCCTTAGCCTCTCCCGGCTACCCGATATCTCCCAGAATTTGCGCGATATGAAAGCGCAGAGCATTCTCCTATACCCACTGATTTTAGAAGACCGGCTAGAGCTAGTTGTTGTCGCACCCGGCGCACCCCCAACCCACACCACCGTCCACGTTTCTCGCCTGGAGCTGAATCAAACCATTCAAGACTTTAGGAAAGAGCTTCGCAGCCCTGCTAGCGACCCTCGCCCCAACGGGCAAAAGCTCTACGACTGGCTGATTCGACCCATCGAATCACAGCTAGCTCAGGCAAAAGCTGAAACCATTCTCTACGCACCTGATGGCGCCTTGCGATACGTTCCCCTCTCCGCTCTGCACGACGGCAACAGCTGGTTAATCACGCAGTTTCAAGTCAACAATATTACTGCCGCATCTCTTGACGACCTCACTGCTCAGCCACCCGCCGAGCGCCGAATCCTGGCGGGCGCATTTACAGATTCAACGATTCGATACGAAATTGCTGTAGGTGAACAGACCTTTGGCCTGCAGGGATTGCCTTTTGCAGGCGTAGAAGTTGAATCGCTACAGGCCCTGCAGCCCGAAAGTGCCGTATACAGAGATCCGGACTTTAGCAAAGCCAGCATATTACCCAGCATGAACGACTACCCCATCGTTCACTTTGCCACCCATGCGACTTTTTTACCGGGCAGTCCTCTCGACTCCTTCATTCTGCTAGGCAATGGTGAAATTATCACCCTACAGGAAGTACAGGATGAGTGGTTTTTCAGCGACTTGGACTTAATAGTCCTGAGCGCCTGCCAGACCGGACTCGGTGGTAAAGACGAAACGGGTGAAGAGATTTTAGGGTTTGGATACTTGATGCAAAATGCAGGAGCGAATGCAGCGATCGCCTCCCTCTGGGCCGTAGACGACGGCGGCACCCAGACCCTCATGAGCACCTTCTATAGCAACCTTCTAGAAACCAACAACACTAAAGCAGAAGCCCTCCGTCAGGCGCAGCTTACCCTGATTAATCAAGGAGAAGGTTCCGAGAC
>JBCBFY010000218.1:0-5374 GCA_038527325.1 Cyanobacteria bacterium J06614_10 | reverse complement strand
GGGGCCGCTGAGGATTTCTGCTTTAGAGCAGGCTATTGCAGAAATTGTGCAACGGCATGAAAGCTTACGAACTGTTTTTCCGCTGGTTGATAGCGAGCCTGTGCAGCGCATTTTACCGGCGGCTGATGTCTCACTGCCCAGGGTGGATTTGCGATCGCTCGCTGAGGCTGAGCAGCTAGAACAAATCGAGCGCCTAGTCGATGAAGTGGCCCGCACCCCATTTGACCTGAGTGGAAACAGTTCACTGATCTCTTTTCGGTTGGTTCAGCTCGGCGCCCAGGATCATGCGCTGATTGTGTCGATGCACCATATCGTCAGCGATGGGTGGTCGGTGGATATTTTTAAGCGGGAGCTGTCGGCGCTGTATTACGACTTTGCACAGGGGAAACCGGCTTCACTCCCGGCGCTACCCGTGCAGTATGCAGACTTTGCCCACTGGCAGCGGCAGCAGCTTCAGGGCGATCGCCTTACCGAGCAGCTCACCTATTGGCAACAGCAGTTAGCCGGTGCCCCCAAACTGTTGGAATTTCCTACTGACCATTCGAGACCTCCGGTGCAAGATTTTGCCGGTGCTGCCATTTCGTTTCAGCTGGACCGCGATCTGAGCCAAAAGCTGACTCAGCTGGCAGCCAGCACCGGCACGACTCTGTACATGACGTTGCTGGCAGCCTTTTCTACGCTGCTGTATCGATACAGCCATGCTGAAGATATTGTGGTGGGCTCGCCCATTGCCAATCGGACGCGGCGAGAGATTGAGCCGCTGATTGGGTTCTTTGCCAATACGCTACCGATGCGGGCGCGGGTGAGTGAAGATATCAACTTTCTCTCTCTGTTGGAACAGGTGAAGCGGGTGACGCTAGAGGCGTACGCTCATCAAGATTTACCTTTTGAAAAGCTGGTAGAGGTGCTAAATCCTGAGCGCACCTTGAGCTATCATCCGATATTTCAAGTGGTGTTCTCGCTGCAAAATGAAGGGCGATCGCAGCTGACGACGCCTTCGCTGACGATTCGAGACTGGGAGAGCACCCATACGAAAATCGCAGTGGGCGATCGCGCAAAATTTGACCTGGGTTTGTCCATGGTTGAAACCGCTGGTGGGCTGGTGGGAACTTGGCGGTATGCGACGGCTCTGTTTGAGTCAGAGACGATTCACCGTTTGCAGGCGGCTTTTCACACGCTGCTTTCCAGCATTGTGGAACAGCCTGATACTGCTGTATCCATGCTGCCAATTCTCAGCGAGACAGAACGTCAACTGCTGCTGTCTGACTGGACTGATACGGCGGCTGACTATCCTCGCAATGTCGCTGTACATCAGCTGTTTGAGCAGCAGGCCGCGATGACACCGAATGCGATCGCTGTTCAATTCAAAGACCAATCCCTCACCTACACCGCCCTAAATCAGCGAGCCAACCAACTCGCCCATCACTTAAAAACATTGGATATCTTGCCGGGTGATTTGGTTGGCCTGTTCATGGAGAGATCCCCAGACATGATCGTCTCCATGCTGGCCATTCTTAAGGTTGGCGGCGCTTACGTACCGCTAGACACAAGCTACCCGATAGAGCGCATCACTTTTATCTTGCAAGACACAAATGTCTCTGTTTTGCTGACTCAGTGTGCTCTGGCCGCACAGGTGACAGAGGTCGTGTCTCAGGTGGTAGCAGTCGATGAGCTGTCGCTTGATGAAGCCGAGGCTGCTAACTGTGACAATCTCTCTCACATCCCTCTTCACGAAGGTGAACCGGCTGAGCAGCTGGCTTATGTGATGTATACCTCTGGCTCTACGGGTACGCCGAAGGGTGTATGTGTGCGCCATCGCAGTATTTCACGCCTGGTGAAAAACACAAACTTTGTCTCCATTACCCCAAAAGACGTGTTCTTGCAGCTTGCCCCTGTTGCCTTCGATGCGGCAACATTTTCTATTTGGGGGGCGCTGCTCAACGGTGCGAGCGTGGTGCTCTTTCCCCACGCAAAGCCCTCTCCAGAGACCATTGCAGAGACGGTTGCTCGGCATCAGGTGACTATCTTTTTTGTGACTGTTGGACTCTTTCATGTCATGGTCGACCACGGTCTGAAAGGGCTCGAATCGACCCGTCAGCTGATGTTTGGGGGTGACGTAGTTTCTGTTGCACATCTGCGAAAGGCACGGGCTCAGCTGGCCGATTGCACCTTTATCAACGGCTACGGTCCGACGGAAAACACTACGTTCACAACCTATTATCCAGTCCCTCACATCGCACCCTTAGAACAGTCTATTCCCATCGGATATCCCATCGCAAATACCCGCACCTATGTGCTCGACCGGCATCGCCAGCCTGTGCCAATTGGAGTGTATGGCGAGCTTTATGCGGGCGGAGATGGGGTGGCAGCGGGCTATCTGCATCGGCCAGAACTTACCCAGGAGAGATTTATTCAGAATCCCTTCAGCCAAGATTCAAAGGATGTTTTGTACAAAACGGGGGACTTGGTCCGCTACCGGGCCGATGGCAGCATAGAATTTGCCGGTCGGTTGGACCATCAGGTAAAGGTGCGAGGTTTCCGAATTGAGCTAGGAGAGATTGAGACGGCGCTGGAGCGACATCCGCAGATTGAGAAAACGGTGGTAACCGTTTGGGAAAAACAACCGGGAGACAAGCGCCTGATCGTCTACTTCACCTGCCAGGGAGAGGCGCCCAGTAGCGGCGAACTGAGTCGCTTTCTCAAGCAGTCTTTGCCGTCTTACATGATTCCAGCGGCGTTTGTGGTGTTAGAGACTTTGCCCCTCACGCCCAATGGCAAAGTGGACCGGCGATCGCTCCCCCAGCCCGACCGCTTCGTCCGAGAAGTCGAGACTGCCCTCGTTGAGCCGCAAACCCAGCTACAGTCGCAGCTGGCAACTGTTTGGCGAGAGCTGCTGAGTCTAGATGCTGTGGGCATTCACGACAATTTCTTTGAGCTGGGCGGTCATTCTTTGCTGGCTACTCAGGTGATCTCTCGGGTGCGTGGGGCAATGCCTGTGGCGCTGACGGTGCGCAGCCTGTTTGAGGAGCCGACGATTGCTGGACTAGCTGACCTCATTGAAGCTGATTTGCATTCAGACAACGAAGCTATTGAGCTAGAGCAGATTGAGCCAGTCTCTCGTGATTTGCCGCTGCCGCTTTCCTTTGCGCAGCAGCGGTTGTGGTTTCTCTCTCAGCTAGAAGAGACCGGGGCGACCTACAATGTGCCAGCCGTGCTAGCGCTAAACGGGCCGCTAAATGTGAACGCGCTAGAGCAGGCCATTCATACGATTGCGCAGCGACACGAAGTTTTGAGAACAACTTTTCAGATGGTGGAGGGACAGCCGACGCAGGTGGTTAGCGAGACGCTGTCGCTAACGATACCGAAGACTGACTTGCGATCGCACCCTTCAAAACAACAGCAAGCCACCGTAGCGCAGCTGTCCAATCAGCTCGCTCACACCCCTTTTGATCTGAGCAAAGACTGCCCGCTACGGGCCCAGCTCATTCAGCTAGATCACGACTCTCACGTGCTTATTTTGGTGCTGCATCACATCGTGGCAGATGGCTGGTCGATGTCTATTTTCTTGCGTGAGCTGTCGCTGCTGTACCGAGAAGAAGCAGAAGGTGTTGTTGCTTCGCTAGCGCCGTTGCCCATTCAGTATGCAGATTTTGCCCATTGGCAGCGACAGTGGCTGCAGGGTGAAGTGCGATCGCGTCAGCTCAGCTACTGGCAGCAGCAGCTAGCCGGGGCACCCACCCGCCTCGTGCTACCGACAGACTACGACTATCCAGCGGTGCGATCGCCCCAGGGTGCCACCCTTACCTTTCAGCTATCGCTCTCCTTAACGCGCCAGCTCAACAGCCTTGCCAAAGAGACAGAAACAACTCTGTTTATGACGCTGCTCTCGGCGTTCTCCATTTTTCTCTACCGCTACAGTCAGCAGGGCCAACCCGCAACAGATATTGTGGTGGGCACGCCCATTGCCAATCGGAACCGAGAGGAGATAGAGCCGCTCATCGGCTTCTTTGCCAATACGCTGCTAATGCGGACGAAGATAGAGAACAATCCGCGCTTTGTCGAGGTGTTGCAGCAGGTGAGGCAGTGTGCGCTAGAGGCCTACGCCCACCAGGATCTCCCCTTTGAGCAGCTGGTGGAGGTGCTACGTCCGGCGCGCACCCTCAGCCACAACCCTCTCTTCCAGGTGATGTTTGCGCTGCAGACGGCGGGTCAGTCTGTCTCGTCTCCTCTGCAAAATGACTCGAAAGAGAATCGTCTCTCTATTCGTAAAAGAGAGATTGAGTGGAATGCGGCTAAATTCGACCTGAACCTGTCGATGACGGAAACAGATGCAGGACTCAAGGGGCGATGGAACTACAGTACGGATTTGTTCAAACCTGAGACTGCTAGCCGTATGGTTAGCCAGTTTCAAGCGCTGCTCGAAAGCATTGTGGCAGGGCCAGAGCGACCGGTCGATGCGCTTTCTCTACTGTCGGCGCAGGCACAGCAAACCCTAGCGCAGTCGCAACAGAAAAGCGCCCAGCTCGCTGCCAAAATTGCCACCCTTTCTCCCGCTAAGCGATCGCTGCTAGAACAAAAGCTATTAGAACAAAAGCTATTAGAACAAAAGATCAGGCCTCAACAGAACGGACATCGACCAGCCGGAACAGTGCTGCAGAAGGGGACGCGAGAGTCTGCCCCCAGCGTCACTGAAGCCCCGCTCTCTTTCGCCCAACAGAACCTATGGCTGCTCGACCAGCTAAATCCGGGCAACCCTGCCTTTAACCGACCCACTCACATTCGACTGACGGGCCACCTCGATATCTCCGCGCTCGAAGCCAGCCTTACCCAGCTTGTGCACCGTCACGAGGTGCTGCGAACCCATTTCCAGCTATCCGCCGCAGGCGAACCCGTTCAAATAATTTCGCCAAGTCTACCCGCCAAAATTTCGTTGGCGGAAACGCTTGAAGACTTTAGCCATTTGCCAGCTCAGGCACAAGAACAGGTGCTAAAGCAGCGGGCGATCGCACAAGCAAATACCTTGTTTGACCTGACGACGCTGCCTCTATTTACCGTGCGGTTGCTCCGACTCAGCGCCACAGAGCACATTCTGCTGTGCACTTTCCACCACATTATTTTCGATGGCTGGTCTACCAACATTTTGCTCCAAGACCTCGCCGCTCTCTATCGCGCGGCCGCGACGGGTCAGCCTGCCGGTTTGCCCTCGCTAGCGATTCAGTACGCAGAATTTGCCCGGCGCCAACAGCGATCGCTACAGACGCGAGCCATGGCAACCCAGCTGACCTATTGGAAAAAGCAGCTCTCGGGTCAAGAGCGGGAGAGCGTCGGGGAGGGAAAGAGTGTGGTGGGGGGGGGGGGGGGGGGGGGGGGGGGG
>JBCBFY010000217.1:0-5429 GCA_038527325.1 Cyanobacteria bacterium J06614_10 | reverse complement strand
TGAAGCGGTTTGAGCGTTGCTTTGTGTGGGCGGTAAGGGCAATAGCGACCTCGGTACGGATACATCTGAAAGACTTTCTCGACTGTTTAATACGCCGTAGGGGCTGGTGCTGAGGCCTCCGGTGCCGGTCTGAACGAATCGGCCTGTGCTGGCGCTGCCTGGCGTGCAGCCTTCTAGCACGACGGCGACTTCGGTGGACTGGGGAAGGGGTTGGTCGGTGGGCCGTACGTCTGAGTCGATGGTGTCTAGGCGGGTTTCTCCGGCGACGCCAAATTCGGAGCTGGCGGTGATGTCGCTTTGGGGGGTGAGAGCGGGGCGGACTGACAGGCCGAGCACCTGCCGGGTGGAGATGTTGACCTGTCCGCCATCGCCAAAGACTGCGTTGGCGGTAATGTCGCTGTTTTCGGTGGGGACGGCGACGACAAAGTCGGTGGCTTGGATGTCGATGTTGCCACCGGTGGCGGTGCCGGTGGCGTTGGTGGTGATGCGGCTGCCGTCGCGGAGGGTGAGCAGGTCGGTCTGGAGGGCGATGTTGCCGCGATCGCCTGCTACGGTATCTGCGCTGAGTGAGCTGTCATCACGTAGCGTAATCTGTTCGGCAATGACTTGTAGGTTTCCAGAGGCGCCCTGTCCGGGGGGAATGGGAGTATCTTCTCCGCTGGGAAAGTTGCTGACGCTGACGGTCGCGCCAGCGTCGACGAGCAGTGTGTTGGCGTTGACCGATAGGTTGCCACCAGCGCCTGTATCACCGATGGCGGTGGCGAAGAGCCCGCTGCGACCCTGTGGCGTCTGGCCGATCAGCTGCACGCTATCGCTATTTACCTGCAGGTCTCCGGCGCGACCTGTACCGGCTGTGCTGGTGGCGATTTGAGCGCCGTTTTGTACCTGGAGCTGAGTGGCGTTTAGGGTGAGGGTGCCGCCGTTGCCAGAAGCGCCAAAGTTCACGGCTGTAAATAGACCGCTGGGTCCCTCTAGCGGCGAAAAGCCAGAGACGATGAGTTCATTAGCGGTGATGTTTAGGGGACCTGCATTGCCGGGACCAAAGGTACCGGTACTAATTTCTGCGCCTTCGGTAACGTCTATTTGGTTGGCCTCAATGGTGATGCCACCGCCTTCTCCCAACGCTTCGGGACTCATGCCCGATTGGATTAGGGTTGGCGTTACAAATACCTGTGGGGCGGTATCTTCTGCAGTCGGTTCGATAGTCGGTAAGTCGCTTGGTGATTGGCTTATGGGGTCATTTGCTAGACCGTCTAATAGAACGCTGTCTGGAGAAGTTGAACTCGATGCTAGAGAAGTGTCACCGCTATTTGGAATAGGCGAAGGCGCATTGGGAACAGCTGGAACAGCTGCAAGACTATCTGGAGAAGCTAGGGGACTATCTGGTGGACCGGTAGGGCTATTGGGTGAACCAGGTGAAGGACTATCGGGCAGAACAATTGGGTCGCTGGTACCGGTGAGGCTGACGCGATTGGCGGATATGTCAATGCTGCCAGCAACGCCTTGATTGAAGCTGTTGGCAAAGATTTGAGCGCCGCCTGTCATGATCAGGTGCCCGGCTGTAATGCTTAGCTGGCCGCTATTGCCGAGGCTCAGAGCATCTGCGGTGGTAAAGAGGCCGCTGGGCCCCAAAGGCGACACGCCGCTCAAAAGCGCCTGCTCAGCCACCTGCAAATTTAGCTGGCCACCATCGCCTGCCCCAAAGGTATTGGCTCCCAGCTGCCCGCCGGACTCAATGCGCAAGTTGCGGGCCTGCAGGTTTATGCTGCCGCCCATACCGGCAGCGCCGGGCGAGGTATCTACAGACAGGTAGCTGTGAAAGGGGGGAGTGGCGGGGTCTATGCTAAATCCGCTGATGACCGCTGTCTCGGTAGCTTGAATGTCGATGAGGCCAAGCGATGGCCCCGCTGACGGTGAATTGGGAGGGGAACCTGAAACCGGATTGAAGTCTGGTTGGGGCGGACCCGGCAGGACCTCGGCTAACACAGCTGAGCTTTCGGTAACGGAGATGTTTTGCCCTCTGAGCAGTGCTTGGCCTGGCGCGATCGCACTCACTTCCACGATCGATCGCCCTGCCAAGTCAATATCGGCAAAGCTCTCGACATCGGCATAGTCGATAGAAAGATCTGGATTTAGCCGTACGGTGCCGCTCGATACGCTGCCTAGCTCTACGCGGCCCCCGCTGGCTGTGAGGTCGCCGCCGATGAGGTCAATGCCGTTGCCGATGAGTGCGATCGCTTCACCGGGCTGCACCGATAAATTGCTCGGCGGCTGAAACTGTCGATTGACAAAGGCAGACGGCACATCTGGCGCACCGAAAGTGAGCAAGTGCCCCGGACCATTGACAGTGATTGGCGCGCTGGGAGGTACAAACCCGCCTCCTGAGACGCTTTCTGACGCCCCTTCTGCCGATAAGAACCCTAGGCCAATCGGCGCGCTGATAGACAGTAGCTCAGCCGAAGGTGCAGTTGCCTGCCCCGAGGCAAGCGTCGCACCATTGTCAAAATCGATTCGCTGGGCGGTACTCGCAATCAGCGACCCGCCGATGCTCAGCTGCGCGGTGGGGCCAAAGCTAATGCCGCTGGGATTGACTAAAAAGAGGTCGGCCTGACTGCCTGGCTGGG
Source organism: Cyanobacteria bacterium J06614_10 (assembly GCA_038527325.1). GTDB lineage: Bacteria > Cyanobacteriota > Cyanobacteriia > Phormidesmidales > Phormidesmidaceae > Phormidesmis. Next base: position 2,805 of record JBCBFY010000217.1, on the reverse strand, counting down.
TGGCGATTTGCCCATTTATTAGCGAACCCGCGCCGCCCGTGACCCGGACCAAAATGCTCTGTACATCTGGGTCTATGAACAGGACAGACTGCCCGGCTGCCGGGGAGAACTCCTCGAAGCTGTGGAGTAGAAGGCTAGCGGCTGTGTTGAGGGTGCCACCTTCGATGGTGCAGGTGGCAGAGAGGCAGCTCTCTATCTCGGAGCCATTGACTAGAGTGCCAAAGCTGCGATCGCCTGAAACTTGACCAGCCGCTGGCCGACTGACCGCTGCGCTTTCTCCCAACAAGCAAATGCTCACACCCATGCTCAGACGCAGCAAGGTCCGCAGTTGGCTGGCCTGAAATCTATCTGGCGAGACAGGGCCGGTAAGGTAAGTCCTGGAGTGGAGAGGTGTCAATCCTTGTACCATCGCGAGCACAATACTGAGTAAAAATTACTATGCCCGCAGCCAATTCACCTGAGAATTCACTGAAGAACGGATCCCACACATACTATCCTTATGACTGTGCCCCTCTGATTAAAAACGTGACTTTATGTAAAGTTCACGATTAGCCTAGAAACTTAAGGATGAATTCATCGTCCAGAGCACTTATGTGCCGTTTCTTGGTCGCAGTTTGCATAGCATCATAATTTATTCATAATGCTTATTCTTTGCACATCAGCTCTTTTCTAAAACGTATCCGCATCTCATCTGCAGAAGCCCTAAACGAATCAAAGATCCATGTGTAAGCCTGTCTATCGTTCCTGTTTTTCGTTCTCCTTGCCGTTGGGTGTCGCTGTTCCTCTGGCCGTCCCCTTAGTTTTCCTCCCTCAGTCAGCGGCGCAAGCCCTCACCTTCAATTTTGACTTTGGGCGGGGGGTGCCGCAGGAGCTGCAAACGGCGGCACAGGAGGCTGCAGATTTGTGGTCGCCGCTGCTCAAAGATGACATTTCGGTGAAGCTAAAGGTCGACTATTCAGACCTGTCCGATGCGGGAAGCGTTTTGGGTGGTGTGCAGCCTGCCAAGGTAAAGGTCAAGTACGAGGACTATGTAGATGCCCTGTTTGAAGATGTCGTTTCTACGAATGACATTCGGGGAATTAGCAGTATGCCGCTCTCTGCAGATGGGCGAGAAGTGCTCTATGAGTATCAGCAGGGAGATTTTGACCGGGGCGAAGCCAAGTTGGAGTCAAAAGAATTTGGCTTTTTGATGGATGGCCAGTTTGCCAACGGGTCAAATGGGAAGGGAAATCGTGGCTCCCGACCAGACTTTTTGGACAACAATGGCAACGACAATAACAAGCATATTCAGCTGACCCGTGCCAATGCGAAGGCGCTCTCGCTGCTGAAGTCAAATGAAAGTGCGCTGGATGCTTTGATTACGATCAACAGCAACGTTAACTGGGATTTTAATCGGAGTGATGGGATTGAGCGCGATCGCTTTGACCTTGTCACTGTGATGCAGCACGAGATTGGCCACGCTTTAGGCATTGTCAGCGGCGTAGATACGCTGGACTTTTTGGCTACGACGAGCGGGCCTGTCGATATCGAAGATATTGAAAAGGAGAAATTTTCCTATCTAACGCCTATAGACTTCTATCGGTATTCCGATGAGAGCAAGGCGCTAGGGGTAATGGACATTACCATTGGCGGTAGTCAGAAGTATTTTTCGCTCGATGGTGGGCAGACGCCGGTGACCGATGAATTTGGCCGAGTGGCTAATTTTTCGACTGGCAGCACCGAATCGCAGGGGGATGGTTATCAGGGCAGTCACTGGAAGGCGGCTGACAATCCGCTGGGGGTAATGAACCCGATCCTTCAGTCGGGGCAGTCTATAGATATCTCTCAGCTAGACCTGACGCTGCTAGACACCATCGGCTGGGATTTAGAGAATTCCAATGCGAAGCGGGCGGCGGCGATAGGATTGGATTGGGATAGATTTACAAGTGATTTGCAGCGCGATCGTCAATACGTCGTAGACGGCCTCGTTGCGTGGTGGGGTAATGATATTCCTGAGCTAGATGCTGCCCTTAGCGAAGCTTCCTCAGAGTTAGATCTTAAGTTTCAAGAAAAGCTGCAGGAGAAATTTGACAAGCTAACTGAAAAACTTGAAGACAAAAAGAATTATGGAGAGCGATACAAAGAGATCTCTAAGTTCTATGAAGAGGTAGACAAGGAAGCTGAGAAAAGAAACAAGGAACTAACCAAGCTGCCTGAGAAGATTTATAAAACTGACCAAGAAGTGCGCAAGTGGCTCGCGCTACCGGTAGACAAGCTTGCCAAGGAAATGCAAAAAGCCGACGGGGCAACGATCAACCGGCTTTCAAACATTGTAAAATCGCTGCCTGCAGATGAGCAGAACGCCGTTGAGCTGAAGCTAGAATCTGCCGTTGGTCTTTTTTCTGATAAGCCCGACAAACTCGTTGAAGATTTGCTGAGCACGAGCGGACCGGCCAACCCTATCGGCTGGAGCTACTATCGCTGGTATTGGTGGTGGCTAGAGGGGGAAGTAGCGGATGACGGCAGCGCCATCGGAGATGACTTGCAATATTATCTTGAGTACGGTGATGAGGAGAGCGATGCGCTGGCGCCAACGTTTTACTATGCGACAGCTGCGAATGGGCCGACCTCTATTGCCGACCGGAATGTCAGCGCTCGGGATGTGCCCGAACCTTCTTCTATTCTTGCTTTTTTTGGCATCTCGGTGATTGGTGCGGGGCTTTTGAAGAAGGGTTGGTAAAACTTACTCAGGAAAAAAGATTAAATAACATCCACTTTTGCATGTCGGTTGGTTTTGGCTAACGCCTACGGCGACGCAAAGCGAAC
>JBCBFY010000216.1:0-5500 GCA_038527325.1 Cyanobacteria bacterium J06614_10 | reverse complement strand
TGTTCCCTGATGGATACTGAACTTTTTTGACTTGGGCTTCCCGCTTGAAAGTCCCGGGAATTTTGGGGAGGGGTCATCAAAGGTCATGTAAGGGGTCAAATTTGAAAAATGTCCAAATTGTATCAACATGGGTATCAAATTATTTGTCTAATCATAAGGAATCCAAAAATGTATAGTTTTATATATCTCTGACCTTTAGTAAAAGCGCTATGACCAAAAAGGTCAAAAGGTCAACGCACTTTTAGAAATGGTGAAGTTCGCTAAAAATGGTTAACATTGTCCGATCATGATGAAGTTGGTGTCTAATGATATGTTTTCCTGCAAGCCAAATTCAATGAAGCAATTCTCAAAAGTAAAAATCATAGCCCTGAACTGAAATTTTCAAAATTACTGTTAAGCAGAGCAGAGATAGGTCTCTTTACAAATATTCAGTATCCATCAGGGAAACCCAAAACACGTTCAAACCTTTGTTCCCAGAATTTGGTCACGGGACCTACAGGCTGATCTTCTACTACTAAGAATATTTGTAGTGTGTAGCATTATTTTTACTTTCTCTGATTGTTCATATATGCACTTGCTCTAACCATGCTTTGTCCCGGTATTTTCCCGGGTAAATAGGCCTATTTAAGGCAATATTTGCATGTTCAGAACTAACATCTGTTCCCTATTTAAGTTTTGCCTTTTTTTCTTTCAGGTAGCAAAACGGATGATCTACTGATAACAATGGCAGCATCAGAGTCAGCACCCCTACTGAAACCTATACCAAACCGAAAAAGAAAGCGAGATGAAGTACAGGGAATATGTATTCTGTGTAATGAAGAATGTGATGAAGATAAAAGTAACCTTAGTGCAGAGGCATGGGAACGTATGAAGGACAAAGCAAAAGACTGGAAAGACTTACCGAAGTTTGGTAATGTTTACGATACCATCAATTGGGAAGCGGGACCAAATGGTGTGTTTTTTCACAAGCGATGCCGGACCGCATTGGCATCCCAAAGAGGACTTCAACAAGCAGTACGAAAAAAAGAAAATCTACAGAAACAACTGACAGAGGAGACACAAGGAATGCATTCCCAAGAACAGCAACAATCTTCCGGAAGATCTTCACGAAGCAGTGGTCTTCTCCACGGAAAACAATTGTGCATATGGTGCATGAAACCAGAGGACTTGAAACATTCTAACAAGTTATGCATAATTCAACAGTGGAATGCCTGGAATACCTTTAAGGGCCATACAATACACTTGGAAGATACACAGATGAGAGACAGAATCTTATCGGTCATTGATTCCACTCCTGATCCTTTCGCATCTGAAATTCGCTACCATCGCTCATGTTGGGTAAAGTATGTGAAACCCTTCTACAAATCATCAGGATCCTCAAGTGACCAAATGCACTTACAAAACGTGAGACTGACAGAGGTCAGAGAGATGTTTTTTAAGCATGTTCGAAAAGTTGTGCTAGAAATGAATGAGCCTAGGACATTACAGGGTCTTCTTGTTGAATATAACCAAATAAGTTCGAACTTTGGTTTTGAAAGTGTGACAAAAACAAGTACCATAAAGCAAATGCTTCAAAATGAATTCAAAGACAAAATTGGATTCCACGATCGTTTCCACAAAAACCAAAGTACAATTGCCTACGATGCCTCTGCTGGGGGAAGTTACATTGAAGCAGCCATTTATTCTTGGGGAGTAAGTAATGAACAATTACTAAACAATGTTGCAAGGCGTCTTAGAGAGACTTTGAAGGAAGATGAGGGTCTACCTTGGCCACTTCGTGTTGATGAGCTTGAGAGCTTCGAAGAACCCCATAAACTTCTTGGCAAACTTTTGACATGGCTCAAGGATCCTGATTCCAATGACTTTACCGAGGCATGTGATGATCCACAAGTTGTTGCTCTGTCATCCCTCTTGTTTTCGTTCATCACAGGCAAACGCACATCCTTCCAAGCAAATTTATCTGTGACACTTCATGGATTAACTAGAAGTCGGGAAATCATTGACATCTTGAGAAAATTTGCTCTTGGAATAAGCTACAAAGATGTCCTAGACCTGTACAATGCTTGGACAATGGACGATATCAAAGCAAATACTACTTGTCCAGATGAGTTAGCAGATGGTTTTCCAGGAACAGGTGTACTGGATAACGATGACTTTAAAGATGATACACTGACAGGGGCAGATACAACCCACCGTACCAATGTCATGTTTGTCCAGCCTGAGTATATCACACCGATAGAGTCTGAGAAGGACCGTCCTATCCTTTCATTGGCCAAGTCTGATGATGTGAAAAACCTAAGTACTTCGCAACACAAAGTTCATCCTTACAAGACCGTCAATCGTGGACAGCCAGCAGTTCGCAAGGAAATTGATATCTCACTTCAAACCAGTGACGAGCAAAGAAAGCGAGGTGTTATGCATGCGTTGGCCCGTCTGGATATTGAAGGGAAGAATATACCAAGTAATGAACAGAAGGTTGGAAGTTTTGCAGGGTTTCAGGCTAATATTCATGAGTTTGTAGTTAAAAGTACTGCATACTATTTTCTGACCTTTCCAAAACCACCTCAGAAGTCAGTGGTACATGAGGTGATGTGTCGAATGGTCGCAGCAGCTGAACACAAATCAATGCCATTCATTCAGCTAGTAGGTGACCAACCGGTCTATGCACTGATTGTCCAATTGAAGAATGAGAACCCTCATAAATTTGAACTTATCCTTCCATTTCTTGGTCCATTCCACACCCACATTTCCTTCATATCAGCAATCAACAAGCGGTTTGACGGATCAGGACTATCTGAAATTCTTGTGGCAGCTGATATCATTTCAGAAGGTTCAGTTCATCAAGCACTTCGTGGAAAACACTATAATAGAGCCATTAGATGTCTTACACTTATGTATGAGGTGCTCATTCGCAGGGTTATTTGTCGAGGATTCAGTGAAGGGCTAGAACTGTCATCTGAGCTCAAATCAAAGTTGGAAGTTCTTAGAAATCCTCCAGATAGTTCTCAGGGCCAACTGCAAGCCATTGTAGAAGATCTACTTATTGATGCAGAGTTTGAGTCATTTGTTCACAGGGCATTTGAGAGTATTCAAAAAGCAGACAGCTCTATGGCAAAGTTTTGGCTGAGCTTTATAGACATGGTTGAAACATTAATTATGAACATATATGCCTTGAGGACTCAGAACTGGGAAGCATTTAAAGCATCCCTCCGCATGATGCTACCATGGCTACGAATTTATGACAATGACAAGTACAGCAGATGGCTTACAGAGTTCTGGCTTGAGATAAGCAGTCTCCCAAAAGAAAATGAGAGATATATGCGAGAAGGACTTTTTTCCCAATCAATGACCGGGAAACCTTACTCATGTTTACCTTTGGATCTGTGGATTGAAATGACCATGAATAAAGGTTCCAAGATGAAAGCAGGGTGGAAGCGCATTTTAAAAAATGAAAAGATGTTGTTGACTCATACAAGGACAGTGAACTCCGTGAATAGAGTAAGAAGTTCTCTACATGCACTGGCGAACCTCAAAGAATCCTCGAAAGGTCACAAGGAGAACACTACGGCAAGGCTGTTTCTGGATGAGAGAGGAGTGCAGGACCTAGAGAGTTGCATCAAAGAATTTGATTGTGATCCATTCGATCTCACAAAGCCTATTCTGAGGTCACTTCAGTCAGGAATGGTAGCATCAGATGAGCTTGTTGCAGACTTTGACACAGCACACAGTGACGGGGAATCTCTAGTTCAGTCTTTCTTCAAAGAGCGAATGTTCTCCAATGAAAAGAAATTTGATGCCACAATACACAGAAATTCCAGACATAGCTTCAGTAAACCCCCAGTTGCCAAAGATGCATCAAAACAGAAAGCAACAAAAACTGATGCAATGGAAAACAAAGCTATGGCAGAGATCATCACTTTGGCACAAAATTTAGAAGATGGTTTGGTGCTATCTGAAGTAATGGAACACCGTGTGACAGAGGAGTGTCTCCCAATTTTCAATGTAAATGGAACTATGAGGAAGGGGCAAAAATCTAAGTTAGTTGAGAGGTTCAACTTTGTGGAACTGGACCCACTAGATAGCTATATTGCAATAGTAGACATGGGCTTTATCTGGAGACTGTCAACCCCGTCTGCTGAGGATAGGGAGAAACAAGATGAAAGTACTTATACCTGGGCAGATTACGCCACCAAAATGTTCAATCTTATCGTAAAACGCCATCCTAAATCTTCCAAGATAATCTTGGTCAATGATCCATATGACCTTACCTACAACATCAAGGATAGCGAACATGAACGACGAACAGGTGAAATATCTTTTGTTGGTGGAACAAGAAACATTTTCATCAAAAGAAATGATGAACTGCCATCTCCTAAGCAATTCAACAACATGTTCAAGAACTCGGGAAACAAAATTCGGCTGCAGCAATTTCTTAAAGCGGAATTCAAAACCCTTGTCCTCCAACATCCAGGCACAACATTTATCTACTCTGTGAGAGAACGCTGTTGTGATTTGTCCACCGATGTGGAGCTGGATGAGTTGACATGTAAGCATATGGAGGCAGACACGATCATGTTCTACATATATTCCCAATTAAGGAATTCGGGAGTATCAGATGCTGTTGTCATTGATGCAGAAGACACAGATGTCATAGTTTTAGCATCATATGTGGCTCATCAGATTGAAGGGACGTTAGGACTGAAAAGGAAGAAAGGCATATTTAATTGTGCGTCAATTCTGGCTAAGGAAATAGCCGACATCATTATTCCATTTCACATCCACACTGGAGCAGACGCTATTTCAAGTTTTTATGGTCATGGTAAGCCATCTGTCTTTGACACTGCTATGAAATCATCAGAAGCGCGTGAGTTGCTTAAAGGACTTGGTAAATATCTCCCAGTGACATTGCAAACCCAGAAAGACTTGGAGCAGTTTACCATCAAATATGTGTACAAGGATAGGACAAGTAAAACACTAGCCGAAGCACGAGCAAAAAAGTGGGAGACAATGAAGAGGAAATCCACTCTCAGGATTCCCCCCGATACAGATTCACATAATTTCAAGGTAACCAGAGCCAATTATCAAGCATTCATCATGCTGAATTTTATGAACCCAGATGCCCCATCATCACCTCTGCAGCATGGTTGGATCTTACGAGAGGGCAAATGCTTACCAGAACGCTATTCAAAACCAGCACTACCTCAATGTCTGAGGAATGCTAGAACAAACAGCATTGAGGAATCAAACACCGATTCAGACACTAGTGAATGTAACAGTGATTCGGACTCGGCATCAGATGGATATCTCACCGAGTAGCATCGTTTCAAGTATCATAATGATGAAAATTGTGTGCGTGTGGCAGCCATTTTGAAATTTCAAGGTAAGGGCTAAGATTTTTGCTTTTGAGAGTTACTTACTTGATTTTGGCATGCAGGAAAACATATAATTAGACAAAAATATCATCAAAATCGGACAATGTTAACCATTTTCAGCGAACTTC
>JBCBFY010000215.1:0-5540 GCA_038527325.1 Cyanobacteria bacterium J06614_10 | reverse complement strand
GGGGAAAATAACACGTCCACAACAGTATATGGCACTGATTTGTCTCATCCCGATGCGCGCAATACGTATCCCGCTCAAGGGCGATTTTTTACTCAAGAAGAGCTTGAAAATTCAGTTTCGGTCGCCGTGATTGCCCCGACAGTGCAAGCCAACTTATTTTCACCAAGTGTCGATCCGATTGGAGAAAGTATTCGCATTCAGGGTGAGATGTACAGCGTAATCGGGGTGATGGAAGTAAAGGGTGCTCAGGGACCGCAGGACCGAGATGATGCAATTTATATCCCGCTAACCACTATGTCGGCCCGGATGATTGGCAACAACTCGCTGATGGGCGTTTCTGTCAATGGCATCTATGTGAAAGGGCAGGATGAAAGTCAGCTGGAGGCAGTCAGATTTCAGCTGGAAAATATTCTGCGCCTGCGTCATAATATCGCGCTGCCTGAAGATGACGATTTTCGGGTGGTGAATCAGGCGGACGTTTTGGAGACGCTGTCTACGGTGTTGGGGCTGCTGACGACGCTGATTGTTGCGATCGCAGGCATTTCTCTGGTGGTAGGCGGTATTGGTATTGCCAACATTATGCTGGTATCCGTGGTAGAGCGCACCCGAGAGATCGGCATCCGCAAGGCGCTCGGGGCTACTGAGCGAACCATTTTAAGTCAGTTTTTAACAGAATCTATTGTGATCTCTCTAGTGGGTGGTGGCGTTGGGATTTCTCTTGGTGTTGTTGTTACGTTTGTTTCGGCGACCGCCTTCCAATTTCCATTTGTTGTTTCTGGTGGCGCAGTGGGTGCGGGATTTGCCTTATCTACGGTGGTGGGCTTGGTGGCAGGCGTTGTGCCTGCGCGAAATGCTTCTCGTTTGGATCCTATCGTGGCTTTGAGAAGTGAGTAGATTGGAAGCGGGTGGCAACCTCTACAAACAGAGGACATACCGATGATTGAGATGAGAGAGATTACTAAGGTCTACCAGCTAGGGGATGTTGCTGTTCCCGTATTGAAAGGCATTGATCTGATGATTGATGCGAGTGAGTATGTTTCGATTATGGGGGCGTCGGGCTCGGGTAAGTCTACGCTGATGAATATCATTGGGTGCCTAGATAGGCCCACAGAAGGACGGTACTGCCTGGAAGGGCGAAATTTGACCACGCTCGGTAGGGACGAACTCGCCTACATTCGCAATCAAAAAATTGGCTTTGTTTTTCAGCAGTTTAATCTACTGCCTCGGTCAACGGCGGTAGAAAATGTGATGTTGCCGATGGTGTATGCGGGGGTGCCCAAGGGTGAAAGACGCGATCGCGCTGAATTTGCTTTGACCAAAGTAGGACTGAGCGATCGCATGGGCAACCGGCCTAGCCAGCTGTCGGGCGGTCAGCAGCAGCGAGTTGCGATCGCTCGCGCCCTGGTGAACGAACCCGCCCTACTCCTAGCAGACGAACCAACCGGTGCGCTCGACAGCCAAACCTCCAAAGAAGTGATGGCCCTGTTTGATGAGCTGAATCGTCAGAACATCACGATTGTGGTCATCACCCACGAAACCGAAGTGGCCGAACAGGCCAAACGACAGATCCGGATTCAAGATGGCCTCGTCGTAAGCTGATACTGCCTCCCACGGCGCTGCAAAGACGGTGCTGTATCGTGGGAATAGGTTAGTACAGAGTTTTATGGCTAGGCCACGCAAAATCACCATTGAGCAAATTTTAGAGGCGGCGCAGGCGGTTTTCTTAGAGAAAGGATTTGGCGCTTCTACCTATGAGATTGCCAATGCGGCGGGAATTTCAGAAGGGTCTATATTCAAGCGGTTTCCGACAAAAGAGGCGTTATTTTTCGCTGCGATGGGAACGTCGACCAATTCTTTTCCTGCTTTTGTAGAAGCCACTATAGGACAAGGCGATCTGCGAGAAAACCTTAAAAAAATAAGCCTAGAACTGATTGGCGTTTTTCATGAGCTGGTTCCCAAAATGATGATGTTGAGATCGAAGGGGCTACCGATGCCTGCCATGCTGATGGAGCCGGGCACCGCACCGCCGGTTCAGCTGCTAAAGCGATTGACTGATCTTTTTGAAAGAGAGATGGCTCTGGGCCGAATGCATTGCCAAAAGCCTCAAATGGTGGCAATGGTACTCATTGGCAGCCTGATGCACTACGTGGTGTTTCTGCAGATGTCTGCCCCGCTGCCCGATGCTGAAGAGTATGTAGAGTCTGTTGTAGACCTCCTTTGGAAGAGCATTCGACCCGGGGATAAGACGTGACATTAGATATCGAACCAGATGCCGAACAAGATGTCTACTGCACGGGTGGCGCTGCTTCTGCAGGTGCTGTTTCGGGTGGTGCTTCTGGGCTGGCTGGGCTTGGCAATAGCAGCTCTTCTACACCGTCAGTGCCTTCTTCTAGCTCTCGGATGATGGTGGGTGCGTTGTCTTCTCTGCTGCTGAAGATGGCTTGCAGGCCTTGTTCCAAGGTCTCTGCCATCGCGATTCGGTTTTTGTAGGCCACGATGACTCGCGCCAGAATCGGTAGCCGGTTTTGCTCGGCTTCGAGATATAGCGGCTCTACATAGAGCAAGGATTGTTCTATCGGAATGACCAGAAGATTGCCTTGGTTCGCTCTCGAACCCTGCGTGTTCCAGAGGGAAATGCGCTGAGAGATTTCAGGCTCCTGGTTGATGCGGGCTTCTATTTGCTCGGGGCCGAACACTAGCTCCTGTTTTGGGAACTGGTACAGCAGCTGCTTGCCGTACTGTTCTCCGTCGGAGCGGGCGGCCAGCCAGGCGACTAGGTTGTTTCTTCGAGCTGGGGTGAAGGGACGCAGCAGCACAAATTCGCCGTCTTCTTCGCCGGGTAGCTCCATGATTAGGTAGTAGGGTTCTACGACTTGTTCTTCGTTGGCGTAGATTTCGTTGGGGGCTCGCCACTGGTCTTCTCGGTTGTAGAAGACCTGGGGGTCGGTCATGTGGTAAATCAGCAGCTGATTGGACTGGACGAGGGAGAAGTCTTGGGGATAGCGGATGTGGGCGCGCAGGGTTTCGGGCATGGCCGAGAGCGGTTCAAACATGTCTGGGAAGGTGCTGGCCCAGGTTTGAATGATGGGGTCGCTGTCGTCGGCGATGTAGAAATGCACTGAGCCATTGTAGGCATCGACAACCACTTTCACGGAGTTGCGCATGTAGTTGAAGTCGTTTCTGCCGGGGTCGGCGTAAGGGTAGCGATCGCTCGTGGTATACGCGTCGATCATCCAGTACAGATAGTTGGTTCCAGATTCTGCCTTGGGGGTGGCATAGTTGCTGCCCGCATTGGCAATGACTAGGTAAGGATCGTTGTCGAACTGCAGGAACGGGGCAACTCGCCGAATGCGCTGCTTGATATTGCGACGAAACATCACCCGAGTATCGGGGGTGAAGTCATCGGTTAGCAGCATTTTCCAGTCGTGGAGGTGTTTGGCAAACAGCAGCCGATTGCCAAACGAGCCGATGTTGATGCCGCCGTCGCCATCGTAGCGGTTGTACACGTTTTCGCTGCCGCTAGGAAAATCTAGCTCGGGCACGCGAGAGCCGGTCATGACGTAGGTGTTGGTGAGTTCGCCGAAGTAAATTCGAGGCTTGCCGACCGGAATGGAGCGCTCGATCACCTCGGAGCTGGGGGTGTGGGCAATGTCTTTAATGAAATATTCGGGCAGGCCGTCGGGCCCGGCGGTATTGACTGGGCTCATGGTGAAGCCGTAGCCGTGGGTGTAAGTGAGGTGCTCGTTTACCCAGGTTTTGGCTTCTTCGGGCACCTGCTCGTAGTTCAGCTCTCTGGCAGAAATGAGTACCTGGCGGCGATTGACTTCATCATCTTGACCCGCAAGGCTGTAGCGGTCTACATCGGCATCGGCAAATTCGTAGTACAGGCGGATTTGCTGCAGCTGGCGGTTCGATTCGAGCAGGGGGCGGGTGTCCCACAGGCGAATGTTGCGAACGGTGAGGTCGTTTTCTTCGAGTTTGGCGGTGGTGAGGGTGCCCTGCGGGTTAAATTCTCGGGTTTGGATGTCGGTGAGCTGAAAGGCAGCGCGGGTGAAGGCGATGGTACGCTCGATGTAGGGAATTTCGCGCAGCAGCTCGTTGGGCTGTACGACGATGCGCTGCACGAGCCAAGGGGCAAGGGTATTGCCCACCAGCGTGAACAAAAGATAGAGGGCGATCGCACTGATCACCGGTCTGGCTTTGAGCAGGCGACGAGTTCTGAGGATGCGCCGGGTGAGGGTGGTGCCACCCACGGCTCGCCAGCCTAGTGCTAGGGCCAGACCTGCCGCAATAAAGCACAGCGCCAGATTCACCGGCAGGTCTACATGGATATCTGTAAAGCTGGCACCGTAGGTGACGCCCTGCTCTGAATACAGCAGCTCGTAGCGGCCTAGCCAGTGGCCGAGCGCTGTAGTGGCCAATAGCCCAGCGGCAATCGCCGAAAGGTGCCGCTGCTGCCCTATCGAAAAGCCAATAAACCGCCCCTGACTGAGGGTGTTGCCTGCTAGCAAGTACTCCAACCCCACCGCCGTCAGCACGAACATGAGTAGCCCCGACAGCCAGAACTCTGCCAGCTCCCACAGGGGCAGCCGAAAAATGTAGAAGCTAAGGTCTTGGCTGAATACGGGGTCTGCCTGACCGAAGGGGGTTGGGCTCAGCGCGGGCAGTACTCTAGCCCATTCTTCTGTGAAGATGATGGCGAAGCAGAGGCTGAGTGCGATCGCTGATACGCGAATGAGTGGGGTAGGAAAGGCAATGAGTGCGATCGCGCCTGCAACCACACCGCCTAGTAAAATAGGCTGCGTCGCCAGCTGCTGACCGAGCGCCCAGTTTGCCGGAAAGCTCAATCCCAGCGGCGTCGGGATAGGGGCTCGCACTTCCTGGATTTCAGTAAAGGCTATTTGGCCGTGGTGAAAGAGGCCGGTGCCAATGACTAAAGAAAGGATGAATAAAACGGGTAGCAGGCTGCGTAACCCCAGGCCTACGCTAAGGTTTGAGGCGTTGGGTAGAATGCAGTTTTGGTTAAACTGGAGCCGTTTGGCAACGTTGAGGTTGACGAAAATGAAGCCTAGGCTAGAGAGCAGCGTGAGGGTGCCGAGGATGAGTTGGGTGCGCGATCGCAGCCAAAACTCCGCCAAAAATCCTAGCTCACGAAACCAAAGCCCTTCTGCCCAGTAGTAAGTAGCCACATAGGCAAACCCCAAGATTGCTAGCAGCATCCACAGACTGGCCCAGCCTAGTCGGGCCGCCCGGCCCCGCTTGTAGCGAGCATCTTGCCGATTGCCCAGTTGGGCCTGGTCAGATTGCGGATAGCCACCTTGAGCCCTTGCCATCGTCTTTTCGTTCTCCTGCTAGATCCGACTGTAATGGCCTTGTTCTGGTCTCCTTACTGGCCCCAAAAGTCAATCGCCTGATAGCCCAGCTCATGCATCATCTGCCGTAGCAGTGGAATGCTTAGGCCGACGACGTTTGTATGGCAACCTTCAATTTTTTCAACGAACATACTGCCTTTCCCATCGGTTGCAAAGGCGACTGCGCAG
>JBCBFY010000214.1:0-5551 GCA_038527325.1 Cyanobacteria bacterium J06614_10 | reverse complement strand
GGCCTGTACACAGCTTGTACTGAAATTAGTGTTGAGTAGTCAGTTTGGAGAACTTATAGAGAGATATGCCTGCATCATCGAGTTTTGTTAAGCCCTATGGCGGCGACCCACAAATCGGCAACTTAGAGACCCCCCTGAATTCTTCTGGGTTGACAAAGGCCTTTATCGGAAACTTGCCTGCCTATCGCCCGGGGCTATCTGCCCAGCGTCGTGGCTTGGAAGTAGGAATGGCCCACGGCTATTTGCTGTATGGTCCGTTTGCTTTGCTAGGGCCGCTCAGAGATTCTGATGTGCCAGCAGTGGCTGGACTCATCGGCGCCATCGGCCTCGTGCTGATCTTGACGATTTGCCTGTCGCTGTACAGTGGCGCTTCGGTCAGTACGGCGGTTTCTAAGAATACGCTACCGTTCACACCACCCGATGGGTTGAGCACTGATGAAGGGTGGAGTGAGTTTGCAGGGAGCTTTTTGATCGGTGGCATTGGCGGGGCTATTTTTGCCTTTTTCCTAACGGCTAACTTGCCGCTGCTGCAGTCACTGGTTGCAGGCGCTCAGTAGGCTTTCGGTTTCTATAGCGCTGCTTCTTTGGAGCTTTCCGTAGCATCTTTCACAAGTTATCCAACAAACCCCTTTTTGCGCTCAGCGTAGGAAGGGGTTTGTTGATGATAGGCACTATAATTAAGCGTTTTTACAGCGAGTATTTCTACAGCTACACTCATTGCTAATTTTGCTAGCTCAAGGCGATCGCACTATGAACATCGGCATACCTAAAGAAACGAAAGATCTAGAATTTCGGGTGGGGTTGAGTCCTGCCAGTGTCAAAGAACTGTGCGATCGCGGCCATCAGGTTGTCGTAGAAACGCAAGCGGGGGTCGGCGCTGGATTTAGCGATGAAGACTACCGCGCCGCCGGAGCCGCGATCGCACCCGATGCGAGCAAGCCTTGGCAGCAGGCCATGGTGGTAAAGGTGAAAGAGCCCCTCCCCGCTGAGTACGATGCGATGCAGCCGGGACAGCTGCTATTTACCTATTTGCACTTGGCTGCTGGGAGAGCCCTTACCGAAAAACTCATGGAGCGTAACGTGAGTGCGATCGCCTACGAAAGCGTTGAGCACAACGGCACCTTGCCGCTCCTCATGCCTATGAGCGTGATTGCCGGTCGGCTCTCTGTGCAGTTTGGCGCTCGCTTTTTAGAAAAGCAGCAGGGCGGGCGGGGTGTGTTGCTTGGGGGTATGCCGGGGGTTGCTGCGGGCAAAGTTGCCATTATCGGCGGCGGCGTGGTGGGCACAGAAGCCGCCAAGATGGCGGTGGGTCTGGGCGCACAGGTCACCATTATTGATATCAACGTAGAGCGGCTCACCTACTTAGAAACGCTCTTTGGCTCCCGGGTGAGCCTGCTCTATAGCAACCAGCCCAACATCGCAGCCACCGTCACCGAGGCAGACCTGGTAATTGGCTCAGTGCTCGTACCAAACCGCAAGGCACCCACCCTAGTTACCAAAGACATGGTAGAGGCCATGCATCCTGGCGCAGTCATGGTAGATGTGGCAGTCGATCAGGGGGGCTGCATCGAGACGATGAAGGTGACCTCCCACAGCCAGCCGGTGTACACAGAGATGGGTGTGGTTCACTACGGGGTGCCAAACATGCCGGGGGCTGTGCCCTGGACCGCGACCCAAGCGCTCAACAACAGTACGCTGCCCTACGTGCTAAAGCTCGCGAGCCTTGGCATGGACGCGCTAAAGGAGGAAACGCCTCAGGGAAAAGGACTAGCGATCGCGCTCAATACCCACGCAGGCAAGCTCGTTCACCCAGCATTGCAAAAGGTCTTTCCCGACCTGTAGGCTCACTCACCGGTTGCACTGACCACGACTTTCACTGACCACAACTTTCACTGACCACGGCGCTACAGTACCTTCTCGCCGCCTGCGCTCACAGCCTGCAGGCGGTCGAGCCGAATCACCGTGCCGTCGTCTAGCTTGCAGTAGTCAGCGCCATTCTCTGCGTAGATGTCGACGATTTTGCTCTCTGTTT
Organism: Cyanobacteria bacterium J06614_10; assembly: GCA_038527325.1. GTDB lineage: Bacteria > Cyanobacteriota > Cyanobacteriia > Phormidesmidales > Phormidesmidaceae > Phormidesmis. The sequence goes on along the minus strand of JBCBFY010000214.1, from coordinate 3,519 downwards.
CTGTAGTACCACCGGCAGCATCGCGATAGGTGATTTGGGCAGAACGGTGGAGGGTAGCGATCGCCTCAAGCTTGTCGTGCAGTCCGCAGCTTACAGGGGTGTAGTCACTCATAGAAGTTCTCCTTTTTTTGAAGGGTTGTCTGGCTTTTTATCTGACTTGTTGTCTGAACGCGCTCGGCTAGGCGAATGAAGAGCAGCGTAGCCACCCCAGCAACGACAATTAGCACCACGTTAATGGCCAGTAGCAGCAGGCCGCCCCACCCCTCAGTAGGATCTTGCGAGAGGAAGGCGATCGCCGCCGCCGCCCCGGCTGGCACCAGTGCCAACGCAGCCACTACGCCCACCAGCGTGTCCGTTTTGCGCTCGTTTAGAGCAATGGTGCCAGCAATACCAGCCGCAACCGCCGTAATCACGCTATACCAGCCTGGCTGCACCCGTTCTGTTAGCAGCGTCTTGCTGAGCAAATTCGTTTCTTCGGGGATGACATTAGTCGCATTTAGCAGCACCGTCGTGAGGAGGGCCGCTGCGATCGCCACCCCAAAGCCTAGCAGCGCCGCCACCGTTCCCTTCAGCATCATCCGTGGCTGACGCGCCACAATCGCATACGAAATCAGCGTGAGGGGTGGCAGCGCAGGCGCAATAATCATAGAGCCGATCAGCACCGGCACCGAGTCGGTGAGCATTGCTACCGCAGCTAGCACACCCGACACTGCCATCAGCACCAGGTAAGAGCCATCGGCCTCGCTGCGCTCAGCAATGTGCTGAATCGTATCGGGCAGCGTCTCTTTAAAGTTTGCAGTCATCTCTGTCTTACCTAACTCCACCGTTCTTTTTTCGTTGCACACACTTACAGCCCAATTTCTCTGATAGCGATCGCTTCTGTCGAGTTGCTTAAGACAGGTTTATTGGTTAAGACAGTTATCCGGTAGCAGGGCTTTGTTCGTTACGGGCTGCGATCGCTCAGTTACACTCAGGAAACCATCTCATTTTTTAAGGGAGACTAGGCATAGGAAAAAGTAGCACAGCTTCACTGTCCAGTAGTCTTTAGGCGATCGCCATGTCCACGATTCAACTCTCTTCTACCCAAGCCCCCTTCCAACACAGCATTTCCATTCGAGCATTTGAAATCACGGTAGATGAGCCGATAGAGATCGGCGGCAGCGACGCAGGGCCAACACCGACGGAGCTAGTATTTTCTGGGCTGGGCGCGTGCAAAGCCATCACCCTGAAAATGTATGCAGCCAGGAAAGGCTGGCCCCTAGAGGCCGTAGATGCTGGGATAGAAGCTGAACAAATTGAGCGGCGCTATCACATCACGGTGCATCTGACGCTGACCGGCGAACTGACCTCAGCGCAACGGGAGAGACTCTTAGAGATTTCGAACAAGTGCCCTGTGCACAAACTGCTGGCACCCGGCGCGGAGATTACAACAGTTTTGGTTTAGCCTCATACACCGGTAACTAAATTGGCAACACCAGAAGTCGATCCCTTCTGGAGGGGTGGCCGGAGCACAGCGGAGGTCGGGGTGGGTGCAAGCGCCCTAACGCCGCTGAAACAACCCCAGCCCCAGCACATAGGAATAGCCCACAAAAAACATCGTCAAAAAAGGCAGCGAAAGATAGTGCGCCTGAGAAATCGCAAACACAATCGTAATCGCCAAATAAGCCAACATCAACAGCTCCAGACACAGCACCCACGTCTTTGCACCGCGATACTTTTTAGAGGTCCAGTTTTCTGTTTTTTTGACAACGCCATGCTTCGGCGTGCGAACAAAGTCTGTGCCCTGACGGAGCAACCCATCGCACACCGCCAAAGACTGATTGAGGCTGAGGCCAATCCCTACGCTCAACAAAAACAAAATGTGATAGCCAAACTGCCAAGGCGACAGCTTCAGCGGCTGCTCTCGCTGCGAAACCCAGTAAAACCCCAGCAGGTTTAGCGTAGTCACCACAAAAATAGGGAGATAAATCAGTAGGCCGTACTGCCACTGATGCTGAGACACATACACCTGATAGGGCAAAGACAGCAGCAACAGCACCATTAACAACAGATAGTTGAAATTGTTGGTGAGGTGCAAAAATGCCTCGAACTTGACGTGCCAAGGGAGTTTGGCCCGCAAGACCGGGCCGAGGAGCTTTCTAGCAACCTGGCTAGCCCCCTTCGCCCAGCGAAACTGTTGCGACTTAAAAGAGTTCATCTCTACCGGCAGCTCGGCAGGCACCACTACGTGGGGAAGGTATATGCAGCGCCAGCCCCTCAGCTGTGCCCGGTAAGAAAGGTCGAGGTCTTCAGTGACCGTTGTGTGCTGCCAGCCGCCTGCATCAGCGATCGCACTTGCCCGCCAAATGCCCGCCGTCCCATTGAAATTAAAAAAACAGCCCGCGCGATCGCGAGCCGTCTGCTCAATCACAAAATGACCGTCTAGCATCAGCGCCTGAATCTCCGTCAGCAAAGAATACTGCCGGTTGACATGCGCCCACCGCGCCTGCACCATCCCCACCTCCGGATCGGTAAAGTAGTTCACCATCTGCAATAGCGTCTCGGGCCGAGGCACAAAGTCCGCATCAAAAATCATGATCAGCTCACCCGCTGCCTGCCGCAAACCGTAGGCCAACGCCCCCGCCTTGAAGCCCTTCCGATGAGGCCGCTGAATGTAGCAGATATTGATATTTTGCTGTTTTAGCTGTTGTACTTTTTCTTGACACAGCTGTTGCGTCTCGTCAGTAGAGTCGTCTAATACCTGTATTTCTAGCTTGTCGGCAGGATACTTTAGTTGTGCGATCGCATCTAGCAGCCGCTCAGCCACATACAGCTCATTAAAGATGGGCAGCTGCACAGTGACCTTCGGCAAATCGGCAACATCAAAGGTTCCGCACTTCTTAGTTGCCAGCGACTGATATGAGCACTTGTATTTGTAGTATCGCCATATCATCAGCACCTTGTGAAAACCATACAGTGAAATAACAGACAAAATTCCGAGATAAACAATCGGGGTAATGTTCAACAGCGCATCCGCCATATCACCAGTGAAAACAGACATCTAACCTATCCTTGAGGCGCATCCCAGAAAAGTGAACAGACAAAATCACAGATGAAAGGCTGCCGCTTTAGCAGAAAGCCGCTGAATTCTCTCCCAAATCGCAAGGTCTGCCGGTCTATCAATATCAGAAAGAACCGGCAGCGTTGAAACCGACAGCTCCGATTGCAACACCTTCTCATAGGTTTGTTGAAAAACGACCGGCGTACTCCAGTCAATATTTTGAAAAAGGCCCACCTGCAAATGACGCAACCCAATCAGGTAATATCCCCCATCCTGAGCAGGCCCTAGCACCACATCCTTATGCGCTAGCGCTCGAAAAGCCTGGCGAATATGCACCGCACTCACATCAGGACAGTCCGACCCAATCGCCACCACCCGCCGACTAGAAACGCCCTCCCGTCGAATATTCGATTGACCGCTCGACGCAGCACAACCGCTTTGACGATCCTCCGCTCGAAAGCCCGCCCGAAAGCCTGCAC
>JBCBFY010000213.1:0-5577 GCA_038527325.1 Cyanobacteria bacterium J06614_10 | reverse complement strand
TGAGGTAGTTTGGTCCGGTCTTATCTTGATACAGCCAAAATGACCCAATCAAACGACATCTCTGCCGTTGCTGTTCCATCGAGCGAGCTACCAATCGATCCTATTGAGCAGCTCATCCCCATAGAATCCGTTCAAAAAATACTCAACCGCTCCCGAGCGTCCGTCTATCGATACGCCAACACCGACCCAGCCATCCTCAACCCACCCTTCGACCCCAAGTGTCTCAACCCCGAAATTCGGAATGACAAAGACGCACCTCTGATGTTTCATCCCAATGAGGTCGCTCGGTTTGCCCAAGAAGTGCTCGGCATAAAGCAAGTCACCATCGAGGTTGCACAGCCCGTAGAAACCGAAACGAATAGACTCCTTTCGGCTATCCTCGACGAGCTACAGGCCGTCCGAAAGCTGCTAGAAAATCAAAAAAATGAGCCCGAATCCTAAAAACAGAGAATCTGCTGTACTACCGCAGAGGTAAGGATGCTATGGTTTCTATAAGTAAGATTCGTGTATTAAACGTCACTATAAAGCTGCGGTAAACACGCAGAAAAGTAACGAAAATGTGAAAAATGTAAGGACGTTTGTGCCGAAAATCAACGTCTTGGCTACTATGAAAACGTAAGTATCAAAGTCTGTTTATGTAAGCTTTATGCTTGCTATCAGCAGAAAAGCTTACAGATATAGCTACAAAGACTGATAGAAGGCATTAGCCTCAGTGCTAGTATCTTATCTTACGTGAATCCTCAGGCCGTCATGTGACTCAGCCTCAGCGGTTCTAGCTACCTGTTCAATACCACGCTTATTTTCATGGAATCTGCGAGTCCCGAGCACCAATCAGAACAGCCTCCTGGTCATATAGCTAACCTTGTCGGTGTGCTAATTGCCATGATGACGCTTACCCTGCCCCTGTATGCGATATCAAACTTCAACACTGCCCAGGCAAACGTTTCCCAGCAACCTACCCAGCTGTTTATGAGAGCCCGAGAGTAAACCGGAATAAGCCTAAGAACTGAATTTTTCAAAAGAAAGCTGGCAAGCTAACAGCGTGGCTAGCCATTGTTTCCTGACCCTGTAGTCACACGTAGGGTCAGGCTCTATTTCAGATTGCTTTCGAGCGTTTGAGCGTACTGCTGTAGCAGTATGCTCAAACGCTCGAAAGTTTTATGTATCAACCATTTTGTAGACTCAGACGATCTCCCACACGGCATCATTCCCCTGAGATCTTAGCAATGGCAGTCCCAATCTCCCGTAAGATGCTATTTGAGGGATTCGCACAGCGCTGGAGCGCCATTTGTTAGTGCACCCTGCAGCTAGCGACCCATCGCAGTTATTAGGAGAAATCATGGATCTGTCCCGCATTCCCGCCCAGCCGAAAGCTGGCATCGTCAACGTCCTTATTGAGATTCCTGCAGGCAGCAAAAATAAGTACGAATTTGACAAAGACCTCAATGCATTTGCCCTAGACCGTGTACTGTTTTCCTCCGTTCAGTATCCCTACGACTACGGCTTTATCCCCAACACGCTCGCCGATGATGGCGACCCGCTAGACGGCATGGTCATGATGGACCAGCCCACCTTCCCCGGCTGCGTCATTGCCGCCCGCCCCATCGGCATGATGGAAATGATCGACGGCGGCGATCGCGATGAAAAAATTCTCTGCGTACCCGCAGAAGATCCTCGTTTTGACAACGTAAAAACTCTAGACGACATCGAGCAGCACCGCCTAGACGAAATTGCCGAGTTCTTTGCCTCCTACAAAAACCTAGAGAAAAAAGAAGTCGAGATCCTCGGTTGGAAAGACCTCGACCAGGTGCAGCCCCTAGTCGATCAGTGCATCAAAGCTGCCAGCTAAGGCCCTGCAGCTCAAGACGCGCTTGCTCACAGGCAGCGTATCGGGAAATCGCAATCTATCGCAAAATCCCTTCGTAAGATTAAAAAGGGCTGGAGCAAAAGGGCTGGAGAATTCGTCTTCAGTCCTTTTGCCGTACAGAGGTAAACTCGCGTCCTCGCTTATTCGTGGGCCTACCGTATCGCCAAAAATCAATGTAAACACCGAGATCTCCCTCGACCTCCCGTGGGTTCACTAAAGACTACGCACAGTAAGCCCTCCGGCGATTGCCAGAGGTAATGAGAACCCCTCCGTCTGCACGTCATGATCAACACTGCTCGTCCGTTGCTTACCCCGCTACCCCAGTCATCCTTACCAGAGCCACAGACGACAAAAGTCTCTATTCAGTTTTGGGGCGTGCGCGGCAGTGTGCCAACCCCCGTCGCCGCCAACCAGCGCTATGGCGGCAATACACCCTGCGTAGAAGTCCTAATCGGCGACCAGCGCATCATCTTCGACGCGGGAACGGGCCTTGTGAACCTCGGCCACCAGCTGCAGCAGCAAACCAATCCCCTAGAAGCCCACGTTCTCTTCACTCACACCCAGTGGGACCGCATTCAGGGCTTTCCCTTCTTCAAGCCCGCCTTCAACCCCGACAATCACTTCACCGTATACGGCGGCACCGCACCCAACGGCGCATCCATCAAGCACTGCCTCACCGATCAGATGCTGCTGCCCCACTTCACCATGCCGCTCCAAAACATGCTGGCAGGGCTCAGCTTTCAAACCCTGCTCGACAAAAGCAGTTTTAGCATCGGCGAAGTGTCCGTCGACGTGTGCAAAATCAATCCCACCACAGAAGCCCTCGGCTACCGCCTAACCTGGAAAGACTACACCCTCGTCTACGCCACCGACACCCCCAGCCGAAAAATAGACTTCGATTTTCTCAAGCTTTGCGATCGCGCAGACCTACTCATCTACGATGGCACCTACGACGACCTCAGCTATCTGCACCACGTAGCAGAAAGCCAATCCGCTCCCCAACCTTGGGAAATCGGCATAGATATTGCCCAAAAAGCAAACGTCAAAAAACTAGCACTGCTACATCACAGCCCTGTCCAAGACGACACCACCCTCGATCAGCTACAGGTAGACATCCGCGATCGCTTTCCCGCCGCCACCATCGCCTACGAAGGCCTGATCATCGAAGGCTAGCCGATCAGCCATAAACCCAGCCCTTGGCGGCGTCCGGTCGCCCAGGCAAATCCCCAAACCGCGAGCCGTCTTCACCAGCGTGCCCTCAGGCTCTACCGTCCGGTAGTCCTTGATCGCTTCCGCAATCGGCACAGACTTTACAGACCGCTCCTGCCAAGTCACCATGCGGTCATAGTGCTCATTGGCAATCAGCTCGACAGCCGCCACACCAAACGCAGACGCCAAAATGCGATCCAGCGGTGAAGAAATGCCTCCCCGTTGCGTATGGCCTAGCACTGTTACGCGGGTTTCCGCCCCGCTGATATCGGTAATTCGCTCCGCGAGGTATTGGCCAACCCCACCCAGGCGGCAATCCGCAAAATGTCCCTTTTCCATCAGAGCGCCCGTCTCCGTACACACCGCCTCAGAGACAACCGCAATAGAATAGTCGCTTCCATCCGCCTGTCGCCGCCGAATGTGCCTACAAATATTGTCCAGCGTGTAGGGAATCTCCGGAATCAAGATAACATCAGCACCGCCAGCAATCCCTGCGTTGAGCGCAATATGTCCCGCATCCCGGCCCATCACCTCAACGATCATTACCCTGCTGTGGCTAGCAGCCGTAAAGTGCAGCCTATCAATCGCCTCTGTGGCAATATTCACAGCCGTATCAAACCCGATAGACCGCTCAGTCAGCCCGACATCATTATCAATCGTTTTCGGAATGCCCACCAGGTTAATCCCGCCCTGCTGCGCTAACTTTCTCAAGATAGCCAGGCTGCCATCTCCCCCAATGCCAATCAAGGCATCGAGCCCCAGCTGGTGGTAGCCCTCAATGATTTCATCCGAGCGATCGCGCCGCTCACCGTTCTCCATCGGAAACGCAAACGGATCCCCCTTATTCGTCGTCCCGAGAAACGTGCCGCCCATCGTCAAATACGGGTCTACCTGCCTCACGCCCAGTCGCATTGCCTGCGGCGGACGAGACATTAGCCCATGAGTGGCCTTACAAATCCCCTGAACCTCCCAGCCATAGACTTCAACGGCGCAGCGAGTAACCGCCCTAATCACAGCATTGAGGCCAGCGCAGTCACCGCCGCTGGTCAAAATACCAATTCGTTTTCCACCAGCTGTTTTCACGATAGACATGCAAAAAATAGTTCCTTCCAAACGGTGTCACTATTCTTTTGTGCCGTGAATCACTTGATCTGATAATTAAGAAAGTCTCCAGAATCGGAGTCAAAAGCATTAAGCTTCAAGTCTTTCTTTGCGATTGCGAATATCAAAATAAAGTGTTGTTAAAACAGACTTGAAAAACGGACCAACAATGATACTGCCCAACAAACCAACAATCGTGGCAACAAGATAACTGCCTAAAACCGGCAGCAGAATCAGCGGTCCAGGGCTCGAATCTGTCTCTGCCATCGCCGCAATGTTGAAAATTTGCGCATTGATCATTTGAGAGATAATCGAGACCCCTATGGTAATCGGTAGGCTAATCAGCCCAGCTAAAAAAACCACCCCAAAAGAGCGCAAAACCTGACGCTTCATCAGCTTCCAAGACTGCCCAATTGACGAGATCGCACCCGATTCTCTCTCTATCGCCAGCGCCTGCTCCGCCAGCGTTATCCGCATCGACAGCCAAACGTAGAAACAGATAAACAAAATCAGCGAAATCGGCAGCAGTAAAAACGTCAGCAGTGCCAGCTGAGGATTCCCGCCCCCTTCAGAACCCTCCAATAATCCTAGAAGTCCGCCGTATCCGCTAGAGAACAACGCAAAAACGATCAGCACCGAAAAGAAAATGAAAAAGATGAAATTGACAATCCCCAAGATGATCGTTTGAATGGTCGCCGAGCCTAAAAAAGAAAACTTTCGAGAGCGCGTAAACCGCAGTGCTTCTCTCTCCCCAGCAGCGCCATCCAAATCACCTTCAGCATCAGTAGTCGCATCCGGGCTAAGCGATTGAAAAGCTAGCCGTGAGATACCTGCTATCTCACCTAAAGACTGCGCCGCACAATACACAAAAAGAACAATCCAAGCCGGAAACAGCAGTGCGATCGCCCCCGAAAAATTATAGAGCCCCTCTCCCTGCGCAATCATCCACAAAATAGCCAGCACCGCCACCACAAACGGGACGAGCAGCCACAGCGTTCCTCGCAAAGCAATCACAAAGTTGCGCGCAAAATTTTCGGTATACAGTCGCCAGCCCGTACCAACAATATCGCCAATACTCAGCGGCTTCCTAAGATCGTCTGCATTCATGTGTGATCCATGTCTAATTGCGTTATCTCCGAGGAAGTATAGCGAGAACCCAATATTTTGGGAATAGGACACTAGCTATCCGACAACATGTCTGACAAGAGGCTAGCGATCGCCCTACCCCAGGAAGTTGACAATATGTTCTGCCGTAACACTAGCCTGTTCCAAATGGGGCACATGGCCGCAGTCTTCCACCCACACCAGCTGACAGCCCGGCACCTGCTTTTCAAACTTGGCAGCATCCTTCGTACCCAAAATTTTGTCCTGACGTCCCCATAGCACCAGCGTTGGCTGCG
>JBCBFY010000212.1:0-5604 GCA_038527325.1 Cyanobacteria bacterium J06614_10 | reverse complement strand
CAAATCAAGCCACTTCTTACAATTATTACGACCGTAGGGAATGTAAGCTACAGCGCAAAAAAATTCTCGATTGAACCGCATTTTAGGCATGATTTAGGCATTTTCGTGACCTTAGCCTACCCACCCTTACCAGTTCAGTCCACACAAAATCGCAGCAGCTTCATTACTTTTCTTACATTTTGCTCACAGTTCCACAAGCGCGTCTGTCGTCCCAACGCGCGATGGAAAGACAAAACGGTAGAACGACAAAACAATAGAACAATAAAAGCGTTTGGTCAGCCACACCCAACGCTCGCCAGAGCCGCTCTCAAGTTGCCATCTTGCCTATCTAGAGCCGCGATCGCATCCCCCTTTTCTAACCCGGCCAAATGCATCACCAGCGCCACCTTCACCTGCAAATCGCTCCGGTCCAGCAGCTCACCTGCCGCCACCCGGTCCAACTCCGTCAGGTCGCGCAGGATGCGAATCGCCCGGTCGCGCAGCTTACTATTGGTCACCGCCACATCCACCATGCGGTTGCCATACACCTTGCCCAGCTTCACCATCACCCCCGTCGAGAGAATGTTTAGCGCCAGCTTCGTTACCGTCCCCGCCTTCAGCCGCGTCGAACCCGCCAGCACCTCCGGCCCCACAATCAGCCGAATATCCACATCCGCCTCTACCGGCACCTGCGCCGCTGGCACGCAGGCCATAAATATCGTCCCAGCGCCCCGCTGCCTGGCCGCCTGCAGCGCCCCGTGCACATAGGGCGTCGTGCCCCCAGCCGTAATGCCCACCACCACATCCCGCTTCGTCACCTTGTGACTGGCGATCGCACTCGCCCCCGACTCCGCCTCATCTTCCAAAGCCTCGGAGCTGCGTAGCAGCGCCGCCGCCCCCCCAGCCAAAATGCCCTGCACCATCTCCGGCGGCGTACAAAACGTTGGCGGACACTCCGCCGCATCCAGCACCCCCAGCCGTCCGCTCGTACCCGCCCCCACATAAAAAAGCCGCCCCCCCTCACGCAGAGACGCCGCCGTCAAATTGATTGCCTGAGCCAGCGAAGTTCTCGCCTGAGCGATCGCATCTATCGTCCGCTGATCCTCCCGGTTAAACACATCCACCATTTCCAGCGTCGATAGCTCATCCAGATTCTGGCTATTCGGATTGTTTTGCTCAGTTAATAAATGGCCCCGGTCCTGCGTGTCCGTCATAGTAGTTTCTCCAATTGCGCCCGAATTCGATCCATCTCATCCGAAGAGGCATCCTGCAAGCTACCACGTTCCAGCGGCCGCTCTCCAGCAGCCTCAGCATCCGGGTCCCAAGTCGTCTTCTCCACAGACTTCTCTGGCGGCATGAGCAGCGTGCCATCTTCCACCAGCACCGCCTCATAGCCCGCCCCATCACAAAATTCCTGAATTTCCGCTTCTTCAAAAGCCTCCACTGTCGCCGGTGGAAAATCCTGCGCCTCCAGCATGCCTGCAAACCGCACTGCATCGTCCTCCACCTCAAACATCAGCACCAACTGCCGACCTTCCATCTGCAGCGAATGAATTCCCTCATTCTCAGTCCGAGCATTAAACAAAACGACATACACAGACATAGGCACCGAAACAAGCTGTAAAAGAAAACAAAGAGAGCGACAAAGCTCACAGCATAGTTTAACGCTAACCCCCACCCCTTACATCCCATTCTCCCTCTGCCTATCGCCCACCTCCCCATCTCCCCAACCTTCTGCAATAATAAAAAGCGCTTCTACAAAGCATCTCTACAAAAGCACCTCCCCACCGGGCTCCCCATGGCAACCTTTCTTCTCGAAGTCGGCACCGAAGAACTTCCGGCAAGCTTTGTCAGTGAGGCCCTCAGCCAGTGGAAGCGCACTATCCCCGCTGCCCTCAAAGAACAGTTCCTAGAAAGCAGCAGCGTTGAATTCTACGGCACGCCCCGTCGCCTAGCGCTGCTGATCAACGGCCTGCCCGAATACCAGCCCGACCGCGAAGAAGAAGCCAAAGGCCCCCCGGCAAAAGCAGCCTTCAAAGACGGCAGACCGACCAAAGCCGCCGCAGGCTTCGCCGCCTCCCGAGGCGTCAGTGTCGAAGACCTAGAAGTACGCGACACCGGCAAAGGCGAATTCGTCTTCGTAAACCAAACCATTCCCGGCCAGGCTACCGCCGACCTCCTCCAGGCCATGGTCCCCGATTGGGTGCTTGGGCTCGAAGGCAATCGCTTCATGCGCTGGGGCGACGGCGACCTGCGATTTCCCCGGCCCATTCGCTGGTTAGTCACCCTGCTAGACGGCCAGCTGCTGCCCGTTACCCTACAAAATGGCTCAGAAGTCTGCAGCAGCGATCGCACCACCACCGGCCACCGCGTCCTCCATCCAGAGCCCATCTCCATCAGCCACGCTCAGGAATACACAGGTGCCCTCAAAATGGCCTACGTCAGCGTCAGTCCCCAAGAGCGTAGAGACACCATTCTCGACCAAGTCGCCGCCGTCGCCGACACCGTTGGTGGCCACCCCGTTGTCAACGAAGCCCTCCTCTCAGAAGTCGTCAACCTTGTAGAGTGGCCCACCGCCCTCATCGGCAAATTCGACGATGAATTTCTAGACCTTCCCCCCGCCGTCGCCATCACCGAGATGGAGAGCCACCAGCGCTACTTCCCCGTACGCCCCTCCGCCGACTCAGACCAGCTCCTGCCCTATTTCATCACCATCTCCAACGGGGACCCTGCCAAATCCGACCTGATCACCCAGGGCAACGAACGCGTCATCCGGGCCCGCCTCGCCGACGGCAAATTCTTCTTCGCCGCCGACCAGACCCGCCCCCTCGCCGACTACCTTCCCGCCCTCGAAGCCGTCACCTTCGAAGCCCAGCTCGGCTCCGTTCGTGAAAAAGTCAGCCGCATCGAAGCCGTCACCCGCCTACTCTGCGGCCAGCTCAATCTCACCCCAGAGCAGCAGCAGCAAGCCCGCCGCGCCGCCCTCCTCTGCAAAGCAGACCTCGTCACCCAGATGGTCGGCGAATTTCCCGAACTCCAAGGCTACATCGGCCAAAAATACGCCCTCAACAGCGGTGAATCCCAGGCCGTCGCCGACGCCATCTACGAGCACTACCTACCCAAAGGCGCCGACGACGACCTGCCCCAAACCCTCATCGGCCAAGTCGTCGGTATCGCCGACCGCCTCGATACCCTCGTCAGCATTTTCAGCATCGGCAAGCTGCCCAAAGGCTCCAGCGATCCCTTCGCCCTACGCCGCGCCGCCAACGCCATCGTGAATATCGTCTGGGCCACCGACCTACCGCTGCCACTGCAGCCGGTCCTCTCGCAAGTCGTCCAAAACTTCGCTGCAGACAGAGCCGATCTCAACCCCCAACCCCTCACCGAGCAGCTCACCGACTTCTTCGCCCAGCGCGTACGCACCCTACTGCAAGACGGCCAAGGCATCGACTACGACTTAGTCAACGCCGTCTTCGGCCAAGACGCCACCTACCAATCTAGAGCCCTCAGCGACTTGCTTGATGTCCGCGATCGCGCCACTTTCCTCCAAGCCATCCGCGCCGACGGTCGCCTCGCCAAAATCTACGAAACCGTCAACCGGGCCGCCAAGCTCGCCGCCAAAGGCGACCTTTCCACCGACCGCCTCGATCCCGCTGGTGTAGTTGACCCGGCCCTCTTCGAGCAGCCCTCCGAGCAGGCCTTTTACGACAGCCTCCAGACCCTGCTCCCCCAAACCCAGGCCGCCCAAGCCGAACGCGACTACAGCAAACTCATCACCGGCCTAGAGCAAGCCGCCCCCACCGTCGCCGACTTTTTCGACGGAGAAACCAGCGTCATGGTCATGGCAGACGACCCCGCCATCCAAAAAAATCGCCTGAATTTGCTCGGCCTTCTGCGCAACCACGCCCGCGTCCTCGCCGACTTCGGCGAAATCGTAAAAAGCTGATACAATCTCGGCTTAACGTTCGCGCTGCCTATCTGTCCTATGAAAACAGCCCACGTCATTGGCCTTGGCCGCTCCGGTATCGCCGCCGCCCGCGTCCTGCTCCGTCAGGGATACCAGGTCACCCTCAGCGATCGCGGCGCCGCCCAGCGCCACCAGTCCGACGCCCAAAGGCTCAAAGACGAAGGCATCACCGTTAAGCTCAACTACCCCTTTGATCCCCAAATCGCCGCCGAGAACCACCTCGATCTTCTCGTCGTCAGCCCCGGCGTTCCCTGGGACGCCCCCGCCCTCGTCACCGCCCGCGACCTCGGCATCGAAACCATCGGCGAAATGGAACTCGCCTGGCGCGCCCTCAAGGGCAGACCCTGGCTAGGCATCACCGGCACCAACGGCAAAACCACCACCACCGCCCTCGTTGCCGCCATCTTCAAAGCCGCCAACCTCAACGCCCCCGCCTGCGGCAACATCGGCTACGCCGCCTGCGAACTCGCCCTCACCGATCCGCCAGACTGGGTCATCGCCGAACTCAGCAGCTACCAAATAGAAGCCGCCGCCTCCCTCGCACCCACCATTGGCCTCTGGACCACCTTCACCCCAGACCACCTCAGCCGCCACAAAACCGTTGAAAACTACTACCGCATCAAAGCCTCCCTGCTAGAGCGATCGCAAACTGCCATTATCAACGGCGACGACCCGGTCCTGCGCAGCAAGTCAGCAGAGCACAGCTCCCCCCGCCACCACTGGACCAGCCTCAAAGGCAAAGACGCTTTAGCTTCCCTCACCACGCCCGTCACCCCAGACACCTACGTAGAAGATGGCTGGGTCATTCACAAAGGTGAGCCCATCGTCGAAACCAAAGCGCTGCGCATGGTCGGCGAGCACAACCTCCAAAACATGCTGATGGCCGTCGCCGCTGCCCGCCTCGCCGGTATCGACAAAGCCGCAATCGCTCAAGGCATCGCCAGCTTCCCCGGCGTCTCCCACCGCCTAGAACACATCTGCACCTGGCGCGGCGTAGACTTCATCAACGACAGCAAAGCCACCAACTACGACGCCGCTGAAGTCGGCCTGCGCTCCGTCACCGGCCCCGCCATCCTCATTGCAGGCGGCGCCCCCAAAGACGGCGACGATACCGCCTGGATTGCCCAGATAAAAGCCAAAGCCGCCGCCGTCCTCCTCGTCGGTGACGCCGCAGAAACCTTTGCCGCCCGCCTCACCGAAGCTAGCTACACCCGCCACGAAATTGTTCAAACCATCGACCGCGCCGTCGCTCGCAGCGCCGACCTCGTCAAAGAACAAACCATCAAAACCGTGCTCCTCTCCCCCGCCTGCGCCAGCTTCGACCAGTACGCCAACTTCGAAGTCCGCGGCGACGACTTCCGGCAAGTCTGCACAAAGTACCTCGGCGAACTGTAGCCAAACACTTCAAACGTTGCGATACGAGATAGGCCCGTAGAAAAGGTCTATCTCAAAAACAACTCAGGAGAAACCTTAAACCTATCAGCGAGGATACTAGCCTGGGCCAAACTGATATCCCTATCGCCATTCAGGATTTCTGTAATCACCCTTTCAGACCCCAAAACGCCTACAAGATCGGCGCTACGAACGTCACTGACTTGCAAAATGTGACGCAAAACATCACTTGGAGACACCGCCTTTACTGGATAGTTCTCCGCTTC
>JBCBFY010000211.1:0-5686 GCA_038527325.1 Cyanobacteria bacterium J06614_10 | reverse complement strand
CCGAGGCTACGACGTGGTGGAGTGCCCGCCCAATGGTCAGGGGCTGACGGCGCTGGTCATGCTCAATATTTTGGCGGGGTGCTCGCTGACGGAGTTTGCGCCGATGAGCGCTGAGCGGCTGCATTTAGAATGCGAGGCGGCCAAGCTGGCCTATGGGGTGCGCGATCGCTACGTTGCCGATCCTGACCAGTCCGATATTCCGCTCGAAACTCTGCTTTCAAAAGACTATGCCGCTGAGCTAGGCGCAAAAATTTCGCTGGATAAAGCCCTACCACCGCTGACAGAGTCAGACTTTCCCACCCATCCCGATACGGTCTATCTCTGCGTGGTAGATGGTGATGGCAACGCGGTGAGCTTTATCAACTCAGTTTTTCATGGCTTCGGCAGCGGGCTGGTCAGCCCTCAATCGGGCGTGGTGCTGCAAAATCGTGGGGCGGGCTTTAATTTGCGAGCGGGGCATCCGAATGCGATCGCACCCCAAAAGCGCCCGCTTCACACCATTATTCCTGGCATGCTCATGCGCCAAGGCCCGGCAGGCCCCCGAGCTGTCATGCCCTTTGGCGTCATGGGCGGCCAATACCAGCCTACCGGCCACGCCCACTTCCTTACGAACGTGCTGGACTACCGCATGGACGTGCAGACGGCGATAGATGCACCCCGAATTTTTCACAACGGTGAAGCCTGTGAAGTAGAGCGCGGCATCTCTTTGCAGGTGAGAAAGCGCCTGTCTGAACTGGGCCATGAGGTGGTGCCTGCGGTGACGCCCCACGGCGGCGGGCAGGCCATCTGGATAGGCGAAGACGGTCTGATAGGCGCGTCAGATTCTAGGAAAGATGGCTGCGCCCTAGGGTATGAATAGGATTTTCCCGAATTCGTGCCTCAACGAGTGATTTTGCGGAATTCTGCCTGCGCTGGCCTTGGGCACTCTAGCGGCAACACAGCCGAGCGGCTATCCGAAGCGCGCCGGTGTCTTGCTGTCGCAACAAGGGGCCAAATCCGATGTTAAAAAAGCTTTTGCTCTCGGGGGCCGGGCTGATTGTGTTCACGCTGATGCTGTGGGCAGGTAGCTCGCTCATGGTGAAGCGGCAGTCGGCAAAGATGGATGAACTGGCCCAGGAAGCGCTAGCGCAGTACCCCGCCACCCAGACCAACGACGCTGCTAGAACGCTACACGTCCTGGTAGGTGAGCTAGGCATCGCAAGCATCACCAGCCAAGAAGAACCCGATGACGTTGTGCCAGATCCGGTGCAGGCAAACGCTTTGCAGGCCATGACCGATGACCTCAGCGACTATTTCGAGGCACAAGGGCAAAAGACGGAAGGCACCCTCGATCCCATTCCCGAAAATCTTCAAACCTATCTTGAGCAAAACCTAGATGCGCTCTCTGATGTGCAGGCTCATTTGCGCAGCGGCGAACCGCTCGTTTGGGAGTTTGACGCGGACCAGGTGGCCGACTTTAGCTTCGCGGTGCCGAGCTTTTTGGGACTTGCTCAGCTGCAGCAGCTACTTGCGCTAAAGGCTATTTACAATGCTGAGCAAAACCAACCAGACGAGATGGCTGCTGCCCTAGAGGCGACGCTCGCTATTAATGAGGCGCTGTCGGAGCGGCCAGAGCTGATTAGCTATTTGGTTTCTTTGATTGTGATGAACCGGCAGATGAGTGTGATGCGTCACCTAGAGGGCGTTCCGACTGAGCTATCCAATCGTCTGTTGGCTATAGACCAGCAGCAAATTGGAAGCGATCGCCTCAGCTTTGAAGGCTGGATTATGTACGTTGCTATGCAGAAAATGCTGGCGTCCTCTGGCGATCCAGGAGAATACCTCGGCTATCGGACTTCTGCCCTGCTCAGATACGAGCCGCTCCATCGCAACTATCTCATGCTCTCTAGCCTCGACACGGCCCGTCGGATGGCGCAGAGCTATCGTCGGCTCCCGGACCTCACTATTTGCTCAGGCTCGCTAGAGACGCTTCACACCGAGCTGGCGCTGACGGCCTCCTGGTGGAATATGCTCGGCAAAATTGCCATGCCTTCTCTGCTGCGGCAGTGGCAGAAAGGCGGGCAGAGCATGCTCGCTGCCGAGCTGACTCACCACATCGTGACGGCAAAGGCCTTAGCCGCTGAGCAAGGCCAGTGGCCCGACACGCTGCCAACTCTAGAATCGCAAACCTGCCCGGGGGAGCAGTGGGTATATGAGGTTAGCCCGGCAGGGGATATGTCGCTGTCATTTAGCCATGAGCTAGGCTGGCTGAGCGAAGAGCAACTGGACGGAACGAGCCGTAGCTTGGTGCCGCCGCTCAGCTATCAGGCAAGCCGATGGGCAGCGCCCTGAGCCCTTGTAAGTTTGCTACAAATCCAAGGCATCAATGCCCTGGCGACTGTAGTGAATCCGCAGCTTCAGGCCGAGGGTAATTTGCTTCGCAATCCAGTACAGCACGGTGAGGATGAGGAAGGTGACAAACACCACGGCGGCGGGCCGCTTGGTGGTGAGTGTGTTGAGCGTGAGGGTCAAAATGCTGGTGGGGTCGGTGGCGAGGTCCCAGCTATTGACTCGGGTGAAGCGACCGAGGTAGATGCCGATGGCGCTAAGGGCGTGAATGAGCAGCTCGGTGGGTAAGATGAAGCGCCCGTTGCCGTTCTTTTTGAGGTAATAGGCCTGGTTGAGAATGGAGAGCACGTAGGCTTCGAAGCCCGCGATAATTGCGATCGCATGTAGCGGAATAAAGATCAGCGCCACCACCCACACCCGGATGCCGCCGTTGCTGGTGCCCCGAATCAGATGAATCACATCGGTGAGCACGTAGGGCGCATTCGGCAAAAAGGCAATAAAGCATACCAGGCCCAGCCACCACAGCACGGTGCGAGCGCTCTTTTTTCGATTGAACAAAAAGACGCTCATGCCGATGGAAATCAGAGCCAGCACAATCCACCAGAGCACTTTGAGCTGGGCCGAGTCATCCCCATTGGCTAAGGCATTCATCAGCTGCATCTGCGCCTGCATAATTCTAGGAATGCGGGGCTGAATGCCGATGACGCCAATGGCCATGATGATCGAGAAGGCACCCCACAGCCTGCGCTTTGAAAGCGCCTCTCTGCGAAACAGCAAAAAGCTAATAAATAGAGGGACAAACGCCAGAAACAAGTTCCATAAGATCCAACCGCTGTACACGTTTGAAAAGGCGGCTAAGACATCTTTAAAGAGCGATCGCAAAACCATACCGTCAGCAACTCAAAATCCAAATATTGTCGTCAAAGCGTTGTCAAAGATCAGTCAAAAAAGATCCGTCAAACATCATCAAAGGTGTACCCAGACTAACCCGTAGAATTGTGCCCAGCTGCCGGACGTGGCCGATTTTCCGGGTACTGCCCACTTTTTCAGACAAACTCAGACGAACTCAGAAAAATTTAGATGGGTTTGTGGGAGTGACTACGAGGACTGACCTTTAGGGGGTTTTATGGTAAACCGGTTGACAGGGTAAAATGCGGCATCCAAAAGATGCCATGCCTCAATCAATAGGTATTGCAGCGCACAGGGCGAACCCAGGTAGCCAGATATATTGAGCTAAAAGAAGTCTTTTCTATGTTTAGTCTCCAACGACAGCAAAAAAGCCAGATTATCGTCAATCGGCGCGCAATTCAGGGCACAGCTCAAGGGCAGATTCAGCGCACCACCCGGGGTGCCCTCCAGGGCGCAGTGCCCGCTGGCACTCATCCAGCTAGCCACCCCCTCACGCAGGCGAAGTCTCGGACTGCCTACAAGCCGCTGCTCCACATCTTGGACCACGCTGAGCTACCGGGTGATATGGTGCGCAAGCCTATGCAGGTCGCCCTGCACGGCCAGACAGATGTGTACATTGCTCGGGCCGAGATCGAGCTGCGAAATGCCATGCAGTCGCTGGCCTTTATGACCTATTCAGAAATCAACTCGGTCTCCACGCTGACAGCGCTCTCCCTGCCCAAGGTCGTCGCTCCCCTGTTTTGGACTATCAACGCCTTTTTGCAAGAGAAGTTCGCAAAGCCGAACGATCTTCAACGAATTCACCATCGCAACCACGATGCAAGGTTGCTCTATCAGCAGCTCGCCCGGTTAGACCTAATGCCTTGGTCGGTCCGCTCAGTAGACTATGTCCGCCCCGATGAGCTGCCAGAAGGGATTTCTTTCCCGGTGGGTCACCCCATGCTGGGCCGCACCTATCGGCGGCACCCGTTCAAATCTCGGATAAATCACTACTATCCGGTGACAGACTATTTCTCCATGCTGCAAAAAGAGCGCGAGCAAGCCCTACTCTCGCTACTCGGCGACCTCGGCGCTACTAAAATTGCCATGACGCCCATTCCCAGCCTGTCAGAAATTGACTGTCAGCAGTCGCTGGCGGCACAGCTCCATCAAAAAGTGTTTACGTACCCCGAGCGCATGAACCCGCTGCCTGCACATATTGATGTACACCGCCATCCCTGGCTGGCAGGTGAGCCCGTTTGGCAGGAAGTGGTTCAAGAGCGCCTAGGTCGCGATGCGCTCTCGGTTCAGTTCGAGTTCGATAATGACGTGATGGGCATGCTCAAGGCCCAGATCAAGATGATCGGTCAGCTCGTGCCGGGGCTAGATTCTATGCGGCTACCGGACAACCACGAAGAGATGCTAAAAAATCAGATTCTCAAATCCCGGCAGGTAAAGGTCGAATTTAGTGAAGCTTAGCCGGGTTTAGCTGGGTTTGGCCGGGGTTAGACGGGGCTAGCGAACTTACCTGTCAGCTAAGAAAGCCATCTGCCAAAATTCTTTTTCGAGCTGGGCCACTGCGAGAAAGGCACGCTCAGCGGCTTTTTGTTCGGCTGAGCTAGCAGTGGCGATCGCTTCATCTGCCTGCTGCTCTAGCACGGTCACATACTCGCTAAAGGCCTTATTACCCCAGCGATCTGCAAATTCTGTGTAGGGTGCTGGCATGGGGCTGTGGCCCTGCCAGCCCTGATTGTAAGCGCGTTCGATAGCCCAGAAGGCGGTGGCTTGGACGGCGTAGGGATAGGTGGCCAGCGATCGCATAAAAGTGCAGTAGGCCAAACAAGTAGGTTGGGCTTCTACGGCTAGGTCGAGCGATCGCGCCTCCGCCTTCGCTTGAAACCACAGCAGTTCATCTCTAATGGCAGCCATGCCCCCCATCAGCGGGTCAAAATGGGCTAGCGGTGCCGCCGCAAGTAGCCGCGCCGCTAGCCGAGTAAACTCCACCACGAATAGATAGTCCTGAACGAGCCACGTGTTGAACTGGGCGGCGGTGATGGTGCCCTGCTGACACTGCTGCAGAAAAGGATGCACCGTCGCCGCCTGCCAAGCCTCGGCGTGGGCCAATAAGAGTGACCCACAGGTGAGCGCAGATGAAGTCATAGCGTTCTTTCGTTGCGTTCTTTTGTCGCGTTCTTTCGTTGCGTTCTTTTGTCGCGTTCTTTTGTCGCGAGTTTGAGCGTTGTGCTAGATGGCCGTGGCGACTTTGTCTTCCTTTTGGACACCTGCTTCGGGGCTATCGGCTTCGGAGGGGGGCACCACCTGCCAAAACTTAGGAATATACGCCTGCCAATCTGCCAAAATTGCCTTGGCTTTGGCGCTGCCCGTGCGGTCTGCATGGGCCTCAATCAAAGCCTTCAGCTGACGTTCTCCGGCTTGGGTCAGCACCCGCTGAACCTGAACAATCTCAGGA
>JBCBFY010000210.1:0-5783 GCA_038527325.1 Cyanobacteria bacterium J06614_10 | reverse complement strand
GAGCCAGCGACATCGATGTTCAATATACGCCGCTAGCGAATGGTGGACAAATTCGATACACCGCAGAAGAAGCTGATTTAGTTTCGGCGATACATGATTGGTTTAGCGCGCAGCGCTCAGATCATGGTCATCACGCCAGGTAGAAGATGGGCGATCGCGTACCTACTCTTTCACAGCATGTAGCAACAACTCTACCCGCTGAGGCTCCAGCGCAACTTCTTTTCCTCTGAACTGAGCAGCTTCTCCAGCCGTTGCAGAAAATATCAGAAATGCGCCCATACCGACCATGATGGCATTTTCCAAGAAGCTAACAACGCCCAAAGGTGCTTTAGAATTACCACCTACACAGGCACAGTTTAGCTCTAGCTTATCGATATAAACTGCCTTGACAACAGAAACCGCTCCGCTTGTCCCCAAAATTAGCGAGCCTAATCCTGTAATAAGGGGTGCAACGCCTGAGAGAAAACCAAGCCCCAGCAACAGTTCTAAAAATGGAAAAGCTTTGGCATACGGCTTTGCCTGCTGAGTAATCAGGTCGTATTTTTCAAAACTTTCAGTAAATGAGTCTATGTCCATTAGCTTCAGCGATGCCAGCATCGACAGCGACACACCCATAAAGCCGGGAACTCCAAGAGCAGCGGCCCACGCTACTAAACCTGCCGTTGAAAATATGGCAGCAACGGGTGTGTAAGAGTACTCTTCTTCTTCTTTTTCAACACCAAAATAGTCTGCTAAGTCGCTATAGCCCCCAATGCGCTTATCATCAAAGAAAATCTGTGGCGTAGCAGCAACATTATGTTTTTCCTTGAATTCATCGACTTCTGTTCTGGACGTTAATCGATGGTCTTCAAAGTCAATGTTTTTCTCATTTAGCAGCTTCACAGCCTTGAGTCCCCAAGGGCATTCATGCTCAGGCATAGACATGCGATATAACCGCACTTTCTGCGCTGCTTTTGCCTTCTGAATTTCGTTAGCAACTGTCATAAGACAACTCCCTTTCGCCTTGTATCTCCACAGTAAGGTCTCTAGCTGACTATAGAGTCAAGAGTCTTCTCTTCTTTGTATAGAAAATGTACACCGAGCTGCCAGTCATCACACCTATCAAATGAGCTATCAGAGACTTCTATCCTCTGAGGTAGGGTGATTTCATTCTGATTTCATATTTGAATGGTAGTGAATGGATAGATTCACTTGCCGATAAAACGTAACAGCCATTTCATGTTGATTCCACAACGCTTCGTCATAATACAGTTGAGAAGCGTTTTCGCCCTTCATTTAACTTTCAGGCCCCAACTTTTAGACCTAACGTTCCAAACAGATGAGACGAAGAGATTTTTTTAAGTTGAGCGCGGGGACAACGGCAGCAATGTTGTTGTCCCAATGCTCTAGAGATGTTCCTGGAGGAGATACATCCGTCAAGACTTCTGCACCTGTTCAGTTCCAGAAGATTTCCGGCAGCAATGGCCTGCTCAGTCTAGATTTAGAGGCTAAGCCTCAGCGAGTGCAGCTGGGTGACATCAACGCCAACCTGCTTGCCTACAATGGACAAGTTCCCGGCCCACTGTTAGAAGCGAGTCCGGGCGATCACGTCCAAATCCGCTTCACAAACGGGCTGAGTCAACCTACTAATATTCATTACCACGGCTTACACATTTCTCCTGATGTAGACAACGTGTTTCTAGAGATTTCACCAGGAGAACAACACACCTACGAATTTCAAATCCCTGAGAATCATCCCGCCGGAACCTTTTGGTATCATCCGCACAAGCACGGACTTGTAGCCGAGCAGCTGTTTGGGGGGCTTGCGGGTCTCTTTATTGTTCGTGGCGAGCTAGATGAAATACCCGAAATTAAAGCCGCTCAAGAGTCTTTCTTAGTTCTAAAAGACTTTGCTTTAGATCGCAGCGGTAATATTGCAGATACGGGCCACATGGCTGCGATGACTGGGCGGGCAGGTGGACTGCTGACCGCTAGCGGACAAATCAATCCGGAAATGCCTATTAAGAGAGGAGGATTAGCCAGGCTTCGGCTACTGAACGCCTCGCCTTCTCGTTTCTATCGCCTGTCGCTAGAAGATCATACTATGCATCTGATTGCGACAGATGGAGGTGCGATCGCAGCTCCGATTGAACTAAGCGATGTTGTACTTGCTCCTGGCGAGCGGGTAGAGGTGCTAGTGCAGGGAAATCAAACGCCCGGTAGTTACCGTCTAATCAACCAACCCTTTAACCCTGCAAAGGGTGGAATGATGGGCGACATGATGAGCGGCAACCGAATTTCAGAGCGATCTGAAATAGTGGCGACGCTGGTCTATAAAGGCGAGACTCAGGAGGCATCTTTGCCCAGCGAGTTAATCCCAGTTGCATCGTTGCCAGAGCCCGGTGAAACCCGCCAGTTTGACCTAAATCATGGCATGGGTGGAATGATGGGCGGCGGCATGGTGTTTCTAATCAACGGAAAAGACTTTGACCCTTCTCGTACTGATACTCAGGTCAAGCTAAATACGGTTGAAGACTGGGAAATAACAAACACGGGTTCAATGGCCCACCCTTTCCACATTCATACCAATAAGTTTCAGATTATTAGCCAGAATGGTCAGAGCGTCCCATACGCTGCTTGGAAGGATGTTGTGTCGATCAGTCCAGGGGAAACCGTCCGCATTCGGATGGCCTTTCGTGACTACACAGGCAAAACGGTCTATCACTGTCATGTACTCGACCATGAAGATCGAGGCATGATGGGAATTTTAGAGATACAGCAGGCTTAAAGCAAGGAGATTTTTAAACAGATTCGTCAGCTGTTAGTAGGCAAATATGAAATCAGGGTGAAATAGCCCTATTTCGTCTGAAGTAATTACAGTTGATGGCATCGGCACTTACGTTATCACCCTTGAGAGATAGAACTTCTCTTATCTAAGAAATAAGATATTAGCGTAACAGCTCCATGCAATACGATGAATACTACCACTACAACAGTTGAGAAAAGTCATAAATCACACAGCCATTTATATCACGCAATTACAACGCAGGTATCCTAGCTATCAGAAAAGGTTTTCGGCTGTCTTTTAGTATTCCAGGCGCAAGGTTGGCGACGATTTGATACTTCGTTAGTTGGCTCGTAGGTCCTATGAGGTTGCGTCTAATCAAGCTCCATCTGTTGTTTCGTTGATATCGATTGAGAAAATTCCTTCATTGGCTGTTCCTGACAAATGCGGCGAATCATATAATTCACATACTTCATGGCCCGTTGCTTTCCATTACTCTCATAAATTTGCTGAACCGCTGTGCTTTCTGCGGCTAGCATTAGCGCGATCGCTCTCCGCTCAACCCCATCTTCAAAAGCGCGACGCCCAATCAAATAATCTAATTCTCCCTTGGTATCTGCTTCTACACCCTGCCGGTAGCAACGCCAAAGCGCATTATAGTCAAGGGCATCCTTGCCGTTGTCCTCATCTAGTTCAGGCTGTGCTGTGTCAGCTTTTCCTCCAACTGCTGCATCGAATCGATCAACTGCTGCTGCGAGTTGATTTCTGTTTTTAACTGAGCGTTCCAACTGCTCAAAGCTGCGATCAACTGCTGCAACTGCTTTTGCAAAGAGTCCTTTCCCTTCGATGAATTCTGATTGCTCAATGTGTTCTGAAATTGCGTGAGAAAGTGGCTCAAGGATTCTCTCAAAGCTCTCGGCAATCGATTCAAATGCACTGTCATCTGCTGAAGTTCCTGCTCTATCGAACTCATGTGCTGGGAAAGCGCCTTGATATCTGTCTGTATAGGCTGAAGACTGGCTCGCAAACTCTCTTGCAAGGCAGTCTCCAACACGCTTTCCGATATCTCTACCATTATTGTTTGTGACGCTTCTACTTTCTCGTTTGATTTCTTTCTGGGTCTCGGCATAATTTTCTCCTACTCTGAACAACGGAATATAATCACTAGCGTTTTCTTTGGCTCTGGATGTCTGAGATCTCTTAAGCAATTCATCTTTGTCAGCGGTGTATATCTTTAGCCCGTGCTTTGCCCGCGATACCGCCACATAAAACGACTCTCGATTCGTCGTTTGCTCACTCATCAGCGCCAACACCCGATCAGCGGTCTTCCCCTGGCTTCCGTAAGTTGTACTCACCCAGGCATAATCCACATGCTGATGCCCCGACAGCGGAAACCATCGAGACCGCCCAGCTTCATCCACCGTCCGCACAATCCCACCGTCTAAAACTTCGGTGATCGTGAACTGCTGCCCGTTTCGGGTCTTAGTCTTGCGGTCATTTTTAGTCCAGCGCAGGCGATCTCCCTTACCTCATTCAGCGCATACGTCTTCCCCACCCCTGCCGACCCCTGCCAAGCCATCACGGCATCCGGCGCAGTCATCACGAGCGTGGTCGCCTCTCGCTGCTCCACCATCAAAGACTCAGAAAGTTGTCGCTCAATTTGGGGTAGGGACGCAATAGGCTCCACAATCTTTTGCCCTTCACGCATCAATCGAATCGTCTCCAGCTCCAGCTGAATCGCCACCTGCGTCGTCATCCGATTCTCATCGATCCGCAACAGCTCAGCACACTCCTCAATCGCCCGCTGCAACTGGTCAAAACTCTTCTGCCCTAGCCGATGCTCAAGCAAAAACCGCTCCAGCACCGTTCGCTTAAAAACTGCCTCTCTCTCACTACAGTGCTGAACGGCCAGCTGAACATCCGCGTCAATCTTGCTCTCCAAACTCTTCGGTTGCGACTTTGATAAATCTGCTGCTGGCTCAATCGCTTTTGCTTCAGCACTCCTTGATTCAGGTAACTCTGGCAACGCAAGCCCTTCTACCTGCGCCAGCGCTCTCCATCCTTGTCTCAATTGCTCTGGCTGCATCGGCTTTGGCTTCCGTTTCCTCGACTTCAGCGCTGCTGCCTCATACATCGCCAAGCGAGATCTCAAGACTCGCCCATTCTGGCTAAACAGCTTTTTACCCTCCGCTTCCCATAGTGCTACCAGCGATTCAATCTGTTGTCTCCGCGTGGAGAACAACTTCAGCAAATCGGGCGAATAACCAACCAGTTCAAACTGACCATGTGCTTTTGGCGCGATAGTGTAGCCGCACTGCTGAAGTGCGATCGCTAACTCATTTTGATAAATCTGACCGAGCAGTTTTTTGTTTGTGATCGCCCCCTCATTAGCAAAGCTAAACCACCGCCCATCCGCCAGCTGCGTCGCATTCATCACCACACAATGACTATGCAACTGCGGCTCCGCCTCCCGATTCGTCGCATGAGGAAACACCGCTGCAACCACATTCCCCGTCGTCACCCGCCGCCGACCCATCTCCGTCGAAACCCGCGTCTGCCCGTATCGCTCCTCCAACACAGACATCGCCTTCGCCACGGCCTGATGATGCGCTGCCAGCACTCTTTCATCCTCCTGCACCAGCGCCGCCACACTCACACTCTTCGGCGCACTAAAGGTAAAATCCGTCGCCGCTCGCCGCTTCTTCGGGTCAACCTCCTTCCCCGAAAGCACCTCTCCACCCGGCCCCGTTCCATTCAGCAGTTCACCAAACACAGCCTTCTCCACTGTGCCAGTTAGCCCCAAATTCTCCGCACCCTTCCCCAACCAAAACGAAGCCTCGAGCTGCTCCTCTTCGGTGTAGTAGTCATCTTTAACGAAATAGTTCTCAGCCTGCGCTGCTGAGAGATTACTTGTAGACAGCATGGCAATTCGCGCCTGAAAAGAGCGAATGATTAGTCAAAACGGGTCAAAACACAGAAAAATCCTTAAACCGATTGCGCTGCGGGGTTTATGAGATTT
>JBCBFY010000209.1:0-5804 GCA_038527325.1 Cyanobacteria bacterium J06614_10 | reverse complement strand
CGGCTCCTCTTCCAAAGCCACCTTGGCAATAGCCAAGTAATCACTCAACCAATCCTGCATCGCATCCAACGCCGCATCTCGCTTTTGCGTTGCCGCCTGCGCCTCTCCTTTCTCTTTTTCCTGAGCCAAGTTCGCCACTTCAACGGCTTCTACCTCTTTTAGCCCTGCCTTCAACTTTTTATCGGTAATGCCAAATTCTTTCAGCGCTTTGAGAATGGCCGGGCTAGACAGCGCGTTTTGATAAAACTGATTCGCCTGGGAGAGCCAGCCAGAGAGACTTTCTTTGCGTTTGCCGGAGAGGGCGAGTTGGGAAATGGCACCCCCCTCTTTCTTGAGCGCGACCCGCGCCACTTTTACTAGCCGCATGTAGCTCTTTTTCGCGATGTCCCACTGCGCTTGCACTGCCTCACTGGCGGAAATCTGCTCGCCCGATTCGCTGCTTTTCTCTAGCTGGGCGGCGGCGAGTGCGTTGTAGAGGGCTTTGCCCTGGTTTAGGCGTTCGGTGCTGTAGCCGAAGTCTTTGACGGCGGCTAGGATTTGTGGGTTGTTGAGGCTGTTGTCGATGGCGAGCTGGGCGTCTGAGAGGAAGGTGTCGATGCTGCGGTTTAAGCCCATGGTGAATGCGGATTGGGAGTGTGTACGTGAGCTAGGGTGCCGCTGGTAGGGTGCCCGCTGTCTGTAAGGGGGTACACAACTGAAAAGAAATTGATGCTCTGCAGATGGCAGCGACTGCTACAGGGGTAAGAGACGTGGCTCGGTGACTGGGAAAGATTACTCGATGGTCGGGAGGGAGCGCTCGGTGCTAGGAAAGGATTGCTCGGTGGTTGAGAGGCGTAGCTCGGTGGTCGGGAGGGATCGCTCGGTGCCGTGGAAGGATTGCTCAGTGAGTGGCATCGATTGCTCGGTGCGCTGGAATTATGGCTCGGCAGTTGAGAAGGCTCGAACCCTTAACGCAGTTTCCTTACTGCCTAAGTGCGCTGACCAAGCGGCGAATGATGTTGCCTGCCCAGTTAGAGGGCGCTAATAGACTGTTTGTGCAAATTAGCTCACCTTTTATGCAAATTAGCTCACCTTCGCTTCAAGAACTGCTGATTAGTTCAAAGTTCCTTTGAAGTGAATAGAACAAATCAAACTGTTCGATTAAGCCCGATGTATAAATTCAATAGCCGGTTAGACATAGCAGCCTGCCCACATTGCTTGGGCAGGATTGTCGCGCAGCAGCCTGCTCTCCCACCATCAGCCGGAATCTACAGTGACTTACCCTCAATCGCCTCTTCAGGGTACTGCCGTGCAGGTACCCTCAGCCCAACTTTCTGATGTAACAAATTTAGCAACGTCAACCTGCCAACAAACGCCGCCACCAATCAAAAAGCATTTGCCCGTATTAGACGGTATTCGCGGGTTGGCAGCACTCATGGTGATGGCCTTTCACTATCTCGAAGGCAAGAACTATCTCATCCGTGGGACTTTTTATGAGCCCTTGCTCAAGTTTTCAGCGCTTGGGCAAACCGGTGTGGATCTGTTCTTTGTTCTATCGGGTTTTCTGATTACTCGAATTCTTATTAATTCGAAAAACAAGCAGAACTTCTTCTCTATCTTCTATGCCAGAAGGTCGATTAGAATCATGCCACTGTATTACTTTTATCTTGTTTTAGCGTTGATTGTTTTGCCAATTTTGGCGGGTGAAGCGCTGCCAGAATTTTCAAAAAGCTGGTACTCCTGGGTGCACTTACAAAACATTCCCCGGACTTTTCAGTTTCCGTCAGAGGGGCCACTTTTCTACTGGTCGCTAGCGGTCGAAGAACATTTCTATCTGTTCTGGCCGGTGCTGGTGTACTTTCTTCCCCGCAGAAAAATTGCGATCGCATCCCTCCTACTCATCGCCTTTTCCTTCGGCCTGCGGCTCTATATGCTGCCCCAGGGTTGGGATGTCTTCTACTTCACGCTGACCCGCATGGATGCGTTGCTCTTCGGTGCCCTGCTAGCCGTTTTCGAACCGGCATTGCTCACGAGAACCGCGAACAACAGAAGGCTTTTTACGCTGTTGTTTTTCTCGGTGGGTGTGCCGCTGGGGCTAATTTTTCTGGCTGCAGGTGGCACCGGAAACTATTGGGTGCTAGCGGTTAAGTACCCGATGACAGCGCTGGTGTACACGGCGCTGATTGGCTTTGCGATCACCACTACCGATTGTTCTTGGGTCAGAAAAGTGTTTGAAAGCCGTCCGCTATGCTTTATTGGCAGCATTAGCTATGGGCTGTATGTGTACCATACGCTGTGCTTCAAGTGGCTCAATCAGCTGCTGCCGGAGACAGATCCGCTATTGCCTATGCCGCTAGCGTTTGCCTGTGCGATCGCAGTTGCCTATGTCAGCTTTCACCTCTTAGAAAAGCCCTTCCTTCGGCTCAAGCGCTTCTTCGAATACAGCAAAAACGACACCTCGCTGAACCATCCACAGCCATTGAAGGCAACATAGCGTTGCTAAGCGATGCTAAAAACAGGTCGCTAAGCTCTCCCTTCTAGTTCGTCAAAAGGAACTAGCTGCGATATGAAAGTATCAGTATCTTCAGCTACAGTGCGATAAAGCGTTTGAGCAGCTTGTAGGTTTGGTCGTAACTGTTCGAGTTCGATATCGGTGCCGTAGGCATGCCTAACGAGGTGGCGAAAACCTCTCAACTTATTCATCGTGTCTAGGGAAGCTTCTGAGAGAAAAGCTGGACGGATACCATTTACTGGCTGACTAAGCCTCAACAGCAGTAAGCGGTGCCAATCGCTGGCCGTACCAATGTTGTTCTCAAATGCGCTAGCGACCATCTTGAGCAAATCCTCAACGGCGCAGTACAAGTTGTGTATTTGATAAGCTACGCTGTCCAACTGACCAGGCGTATCTAGGCCGTCCCCGACCCGAGATGCCAACCTAGCATCGACCCGTTTTATCAGCTTGAGCTGACCTTTCAGCTCAGCGGTGAATCCGGCAATTCTTTCGCGGTCCATGCGATTCCTACTCGGCGAATCTTTGGGGCAAAGTGGCACTGGTCCAAAGGAACAACGTCCACATCTCGATTGAGATGCGTAGAAAGGACGCTAAGCAATGAGCAAACGTCCCCAACTTTGAACGTTTCAACGGCTAAGTCTACGTCAGAGCGAGCCGTAAATCTGTCGGGCGTTGTGACTGAGCCAAAAATATAGCCCGTCTTAACGCCATAGCGAGCAGCATTTTGGGTGAGCCAATCTGTCGTCGCCTGCAGGATTCGCAGGCGGTCTACTTCATTTTGCTGTTTTTCTCTGGTTAGCCTAGCGTCGAGCAGCGGCGTTGGAAACGTCATCTCAATGTAGATAGTGAACCTTGTAGATAGTGAACCTTTCTCTCCATCTTAAGGGGAGCTTTGGAGCTTCCATCGTTTTGTTGAGCACTATGAGCACTATTTGTTGATTATTAGGCGATCGCACCCCTCACCCGCGCCTCATCCAAGGCCTGACCAATCACCACCAGCTTTGTCTGCCGAGGTTCATCTGTGCGCCACAGCCGGTCATAAAAGTAGTCAAACCGTTTGCCGACACCGTTTAGCACGAGCCGCATGGGCTTATCGGGCACTGCAACAAACCCTTTAATGCGATAGATCTCTTGCTGATTCACCAGCGCTGTCAGCTGATTGACCAATCGCTTAGGGTCAAACTCTTGGTTGAGCGTGAGGGGAATAGAGACGATATCGTCATCGTGCTCGTGCTCTTCCTCGTGGTCGTGATGGCTATGGCGATGCTCCAAATTATCTTCTACCGCCGCCTCGAAGCCTAGCAACACCTCCGGGCTAACTTTGCCACTATGGCAGGGCAAAACCTTCACTCCAGCAGGCAGTTCATGGCTCAGCCAGTCCTGGACCTTGGCCAGCGCAGGCTCATCTATCCGGTCAACCTTAGTGAGCAGCACCATATCTGCGCAGCCCAGCTGATCTTCAAACAGTTCTTCAATCGGGGTTTCGTGGTCTAGGCTATCGTCGGCCTGTCGCTGCGCTTCTAAGGCATTGAGGTCGCCCACGAGTTCACCTTTAGCCAAGGCTTCACAGTCCACCACCGTGACGACGCCATCCACAGTCGCGCTGGTGCGAATTTCGGGCCAGCGAAAGGCCTGCACGAGGGGTTTTGGCAAGGCTAGCCCAGAGGTCTCTATCACCACGCAGTCCAGCTCGTCGCGCCGTTCGAGCAGCGCTTGCATCGTCGGCAAAAACTCTTCTTGCACTGTGCAGCACAGGCAGCCATTGGCAAGTTCTAAAATGTTGGCCTGACCGGCTGCTGGTGCAGTTTCCTCGTTGGCATCGTCGCACACCTGGCAATCGCGCAAGATATCGCCATCAATGCCCACTTCTCCAAACTCATTGACGATGACGGCAATGCGTCGGCCCTGATTATTTTGCAGGAGATGCCGCACCAGCGTCGTCTTCCCGGCTCCCAAGAAGCCGGTGATTACGGTCACAGGTAGTTTATTCATGATGTTTTTAGTTCTGAATGGTTTTGTTTGCCGGTTTTGCAGAGTGTTTCGGCAGGTGTTTTAGCAGCTTGGTTTGGTAGGGTTTACTATCTATCGCCTACACCAGCAGCCCGCCCAGAGTCGCCAAGCCTGCGCCCAGCACCACAAAGCCCGCGTGATGTATACGAACGAGACCTGCGGTTTTGTCAGTAGAAAGTGCCCGGCGGGAGAGAAAGTAGGCAAGCAAGGCGATCGCACCTTGCACAGCCGCAAATCCGATCAGATAGGCCACTAGCGGTGTTGGCTCTGCGCCGACGACGGCCTCACCGTAAGCGTAGCCATGGAAAATTCCTGCGATCGCAGCCAGCAACATCACAACGCCCGCATTCAAAGGCACCCGCTGCACAGCCAACAAACCAAACACCACCACCGACGTTGCAATCAGCCACTCTACGCCCGGCAGCGAAACTTCAGCCAAATGTGCACCGGTACCCGCGAGCGTAGCCAGTACAAAAGCAATCGGAACGCCCAGCCCGCCTCGAACGACCGCAGCTAGCAGCCCAGCCGCCACCACAAAAGCCAAATGATCGAGCCCAATCACCGGGTGGCCCATCCCAGATAGCAGGCCTGCCCAAATCGTCTCGGGCGTATCGCCTCCAAAGGGGTGATGTGCCAATGCGGGCATCGCCAGGGTGGCTAGGGCCATTACGCTGAGCGCGCCCCCATTCAAAAAGCTAGTCAAAAAGCTAGTCAAAAGGCGATGGACTGACACGCGACGGGCCCAAATCTGGCCGGTCGCCTTTTGACTGGTCAACAAACTATTTTTCATTTTTTCCTCCTCTAATCTGTGCCTCGCAGATAGAGATGTAAGTGCATTTCAAGACGTACGGGCATTCTGGCTTAGGCAGGGCGGTCAAAAGCAATTCTCAAAAAACTATCTTTTGCCTACCATCACAGTTGCGGGACAGCGCCGGTTTTTCACTGGACTTTCCCCGTATGAATCGCTGAGCGATCGCTAACGTCTCAGGCTAACTAGACTAGCACGGCAGCTCACGACACAATGGTGAAGGTCTGTTGCTGTTGACACGTCCAAGCCCTCCTCAAGACACCATGCTTAAAGCCGTTATCTTCGACCTAGATGGCACCCTGACAGATAGCGATAAAGTTCATTTCCAAGTTTTCAAAGAGATTTTTGCGCGCAAAGGCATTGTTCTCGACAAAACGCTCTATAAACAAAAGATTAGCGGTCGCCAAAACGCTGACATCATGGCCGATTTTTTCCCTGACCTTTCTCCGGCAGAGGGCGAAGCGTTCAGCGCGCAAAAAGAAGCAACTTTTCGAA
>JBCBFY010000208.1:0-5809 GCA_038527325.1 Cyanobacteria bacterium J06614_10 | reverse complement strand
AGTAAAATGGGATCTTTGGGATGGGCAACCGCTGGAACAACAACGTAGTCGGCACCCTCTGGAAACTGCCTGTCGAATTCTGCCACCGTCGCCTGAGGCTTTATTTGCAGGGAGGATGGGAACATCTGAAGGGGACCTTTTTGGGTTGCGATCGCCCATACCTGCGCAACACCCGACTCAGAAAGCACACCATAGGGAACAACATAGTCCGTTAGCTCGGTAGCGCGATTTTCTCCCACAACCGCGATTACGGGCTTAGCACGGTTGAAGCGCGCTGCATAAGCGGGAAGCGTAGACGATGCAGCCAACGTTTGGTCATAAGCATTCATAAATCGAACCTCCGTTTTATTTTTATTGCA
The DNA here is from genome assembly GCA_038527325.1 of Cyanobacteria bacterium J06614_10. Classification (GTDB taxonomy): domain Bacteria; phylum Cyanobacteriota; class Cyanobacteriia; order Phormidesmidales; family Phormidesmidaceae; genus Phormidesmis. The sequence continues at coordinate 5,450 of JBCBFY010000208.1, read as the reverse complement.
AAAAAGCTTGAATAGACGAAGGTGCTATGCAAAACGTATTTTTGCAAGTAAGGCCGCCACTGAAAGGATATCCACGTCTTCATCAAGGGCTGCCGTAAGCATCAGCCCTTGGTGAACTGCAAACATCAATTCGGCAAAATGGTCTGGATTAATATCAATATCAGGCATCGCCCCGGCCAAATAGTGGCGAACAAATTGCGTCAAGGCGTTGCGAGCTTCGGCCCGATTGGTTTTTAGCGTAGCTGTGATGTTGCCCTGAAAGGCTGCCTCGTTAAGCAGCGAAACTTCCATACGCGCAAACCCCGTCTGACGCTCGGCTTCCAATCTGCCGAAGTACAAATCAATTAATTGAGGCAGCGCCGCAACCGCTGATTCAGGCGACATATCTTCCGGTGCTATGGTTGCGCGGTCAGCCATGCGGTTGCGCTCGGCTACCGCTTGAATAATCTCCTCCTTACTCTGGAAATAGTTGTAAACGGCCCCCGCACTCAGCTCAGACTCGGCAAAAATGTCTCGCATGGTGGTACCTTGATAGCCCAAACGACAAAAACAGCGGATAGCTGCTTCCAATATCTGATCGCGACGGGCCTGCAAGGCTTGCTCGGAAAGTTTGGGCATGGCCTGAATAAAAACGGACATTTGTTTTATATCTTTTTTACTCGACTCGTGTCAATCAATGGCGATCGCTATTGCCAGAACTCCACAGCACCCTCAGGAAGCTTCGCGAGAACTCGACTAAACGCATCTTCGTCCACATGCCGTCTCAGCGCGGTTGCAACATCACTGATAGCGGTTTCAGTTGCAAAATTATGATCGGCACGCAGTGCCTGCACCTCTTTTCTCATCAAGGATCGAGCTTCGAAAGGACGACGAGGCTCATCAGTATCCCAGTTCGTTACAAAAATGGCTCGTAGCACAGCGGGCAGGACGCTTGCGAAAAGGATGGCGTCTTTGATATCAAGACGACGTCGAAAGGTCTGAAGCACACCTTGCACCATAGTGTAGGTCTGGTGGGTGCTTCCCAAACCTGCCGTGTTACGAGCATCAAGGAGGAACTCATAGAAGTAATCGGTTGCTCGCTGGTATTCCTGAGGGATTGGCATAGTTTTTTGGCTTCCCAGATCTTCTGCCATTTCTGTTCAATCGGCCTGTGCGTGTATGTCCTACTCGTAGGCCGCAACCGTTTGCCACTCCTGAATAAGCGCCGACGCAATGGGTAATAAAATATCGTCGTGATTCAGTGCCGGTAGGGTTAACTGCACCGGAATGGTCGCTTGCAGTTGAGCGATAAGGGGCTGCAGGTCGTACTGGCCGACGTTGGCTGGGGCAGAGGCATCAGTGAAGATTTGACTTGATGCATCGGCTGCGGTGAAAGATTGTCCTAATGAAGTCGTGAGTGTCAGGGATCGAGAGTGATCAATCGCGGCGGTGCCTGGAAACCCGACTAGTCGGAGATAGAAGCTAGTACTGCCATCTGGACGAATGCGATTGAAGGCGATGGCTTGCCAGCGATCGCCCCGTTGGTCTTGCAAAGTCTGCCGTGATTGATAAACCACCTGTCCGGGGGCCTCTTCCAATTGCCGAATCGCAGCTACAGCAGACGGTGTAGAGACTCCCATGCCAAAAATGCACGCTCCTAGCAAGAAGAAGAGTATCCCCGTCACACACAGGATTGTTTGGATGCGATGGCCCATGATTGGCTACCTCAAGATGTCACCCTTTGCCCCATGGTGGAAAAGACAACTCTCTCATTCAAAACTGGCCTATATATCACTTTAGCAAAACAATCTGTGATTCTTATGAAAAAGCGATCGCGCTTGGCAAGGGGGCGGTAATGTCTAAGTCTAGGTCCCCGATTGACTAACAAAAGTTTCTTGCGTGGGTTGGTTGAGAATTTCGGGAGTTATATCAACCAATCAGCAAATCGACATTAACACCTAGTTTTTCAATGACTTCAAAGAACTGTATCGGCTCAACTAGATTAGCCTGAAACCATAATCCTGGCCGTCGAATGTTTCTATTGAGATATTGTAATAGACAGGCTGCAACAGGAATGGCGGTTAAAGCATATGCATCATCATGCGTCAGTCTCATCTGTAGATAGCGACTTCGCTTATCTTTTACTCCTCTGGCTTCCAATTGTAAAACAGCCCCAAAGGGAGGATGACTAAAATTTCTTAGGCTCCAGCTGAAGACCTTTCCCATCGGCCTTTTGGCCTTTTTGCCGAACACTCTAAGCATCACAAAGGCAATTGGCATAATGACATAGTCAGTCATCCAATTAAATCCTGCAATGTAAAATCCCGTCTCGTTTAGAGATGGGATTATCTCTGGCAATGCACGTAATTCTTCTAAACACATTGCTAGACAGTAGCGTTCACCGAAGCGATTGCCAAAGTTGAATTTTGGCAACGTTTTCAGATTCGTTTTCACCCATTGTTTATTCTTGAATATCAATGGATCGAGGTCATTTAATTCATCAATAAATTCAGAAAGGGTCGAATCTGAGAACTGTAATGCTTGCCAATTGAGTTGAAAAGCTGCGCTAATATTAGCCGTTTCTAGCGTATCAAATTTGGGGGCTGCATAGCGTACCATTGCCGCCGGAACACCTGGATGAAAGCCTCCGTCCGTAATGAAACAAAGTCTCTTGCGTTCAATTTTCTCTTGTAAGGCGTTAAGCACAGCTAGTTTTTGAGGAGAAGAAAGTTGAACATCCAAATAGTCAACGCCTGCTGCAAGAGCGGAATCGGCAATATTGCGAACATAATCAATGGTGCTTGAAGCGACTACAACAATAAAGATATCTACAAAAGCAGCTTCTAAGGACATTTTGTTGGCAGCATCTACCTGTTTACTGGAAACGCGATTCGTCTCAAATTTGCAGTTCAACTCATCGGCTGCTCTCTGTGCTCGACTCAAATTTCTTCCTGCAATAACGAGCTGGGCCTCGCTTTCCTGAAGCAACAATCTGGCAATCAAAAAGCCTGTGTTGCCATATCCTCCCAGGATTAAAATTTTTGACTGTACTGTCTGGTTCATGATTTGTGGGGGGATAAGAGGCCAAATATCGCACCTGTTGGGTCTGTTAGAATCGCGAACTGACCTACATCGGGAACGTCGGTTGCTTCTATGTGTGAGATCGCACCAAGGTTTTTTGCCTTGGCAACGGTTGATTTGACGTTATCGGTTGCAAGATACGTCACCCAGGCCGCAGACCCTGCAGTACCGAGCGATCGCATCATCACGCCGACCGCGTCGGTATTGTCATCGCATTTTAAGAGGGTGTAGCTCCCCATGGGATCCCTAACAACAGAGTTGGTCTGCCAAGCGAACAGCTCGCTGTAGAAAATCTTTGCTAGTTCAGCGTCTTCGGTGATGAGTTCATCCCATAGAAACGTACCTTTGGGTGAAGGAAAGTTGTGTGTCGCAACATGCAGGCAGATGATAGCACCTTGTAAATCCTGAATGACCGCGCTGCGGCCAACGCCTGGAGTATCAAAAGGCTTGCGAATAACAGTTGCCCCTAGCAATTTCGCCTTCGCTACTGCCGTATCTACATCCTCTACTGCTATGTAAGCGACCCAAGAAGCGTGCATATCTTGTCCAGGGTCAACAAAGCCTCCGTGTGCTTCTCCACCAGACATGATCAACGGATAATCAGCCTCACCAGATTTCCAGACAAAGTCAGAGGCATGCTCGATTTGATACTCCCAACCAAGCAGTTCAGCATAAAAGCGCTTTGCTCTAGCTACATCATTGGTTAGAAGGTCGTGCCACACGACATGACCAACTTCAGTCTGCTTTTCCATTGTGATGTATCCCTTTATCAATAATCATTTCGAGGTACATTTAAGGGCTTTTGCACCACTTCAGCAAAACAATCTGTGATTCTTATGAAGTTGCGATCGCGCTCGTTACAAATGCTCTCAGATCGGATACAGCTCATCGAAATGAATTGTCTTCAAACCAGGCATTTATTAGGGCGATCGCGCTAGCAACACCATCTTCCTGACGAAGCCTTTCACCCAGTGTTCTAGCATTCTGTTGAATGCTGGGGACTGTTGTCACAGTTTGAATCGCCGCTGCTAACTTCTCAACCGTCAGTTTCTTTTGGGGAATCGGCTCGCTGCCTACACCTAACTCATAAACCCGTCGCCCCCAGAACGGCTGGTCACCAAAGAACGGGCAGATAACGGTAGGACAACCAGCTCGTAGCCCCGCAGCCGTAGTCCCGGCCCCGCCATGGTGAACAACCGCTGCCATTTGAGGAAACAACCAATCGTGTGGAGCCTGTTCGAGTTTAAAAATTGTCTCGGGCAAATCGTCTGCCGACAATCCTCCCCACCCTGTGGCTAGGATGCCGCGAACCTTAGCCTGTTGCAACGCCTCAATGACAATGCGGGTCAACCGCTCCGGATCGCGTCCGGCCATACTGCCAAATCCGACATAGACTGGGGCGTCTCCTGCATTTAGGAAAGCTTGTAGATTTTCTGGTGGCTCCCACGTTGCTTGCTGGTCTAAAAACCAGTAGCCACTAGCGACAACCTGCTCTGGCCAGTCAGACGGTTCCGGCGCAACGTGGCGACTGTAGCAATGCAGTACCGGTATTTGTTCTCCCCTATGGGTATGCAAAAGATCGAACTTAGACTGACGAGGCAAATCATGTTCGGCGCGCCAGTCTTTGACGAGCTTCCCAGCTGAGAAGGCAAACAACAGGTTCGCAATTCGATAAGTCAGCCGGTTGTACCATCCTCTTAATGGTCCCCCAAACGGCAGTTTAGGAAACCCTATGTTGACCTGTTCTGCGGTAGGCACCAGCATCGGTAAGGGCATTGCCAGGATCGCTGGAATGCCTAACTTTTCAGCAATATGAGGCCCGCTATAAGTTTTGGGATGGAAGAGAATCGAATCAGGCTGAGTGGCTTGAGCGACATCCCAGCAATCTTGCAGCATCTGCTGTTGTATGGGGGTGACTTGCTTAGACAATCGGCGCGTTGCTTTGATGACTTCCCAAAGGTTGGTGGTATCTTCCATCACCGCCCGCCCCTGCATCGAATCCATCAGCTGCATCATCTTGTCGTTCATGTAGCCGTAATTCAACCCATGGGCTGTGATGAATGACTCGAAGCGGCTACTGGTGCAGAGGGTGACGGTATGGCCTACGGACTGCAAGCCCTTTCCTAGCGCCACATATGGCTGAACATCGCCTCGCGAACCAAGGGTGAGAATTAGAATATGCATAGAAAGGTTACGGTGAAACGAGTGGTTCGACTCAGCCTACTGCCTTACCTAGCGGCACAGCAGCAGCTTTGCGGCCATACTGTCGCATACTACTGAAACTGGCTATTCCACACCATCGAATCGCCAGGGTACTGGATCGACTGCAATACCGTTCACATACAAACCCCAGTGCAAGTGCGGGCCTGTTGATGCGCCGGTTGAACCCA
>JBCBFY010000207.1:0-5889 GCA_038527325.1 Cyanobacteria bacterium J06614_10 | reverse complement strand
GACGCATGGGCCTTGAGACGCACAGGTCGGGGATGCACAGGTTAGGGATACACAGATTGGGGATGCACCGAAAGCAAGGCTGAGAACCTGCGCTGAAAGTAAATGGTACTTATGAACTATGCTTCAGTGTCGCTTGTGCCTGTTACAAAGTGCTTGCTTGGTAATGGCCATAGACTGTTTTGTCATTCATTCATCAAGCTGAGTAAAAGTTAGTAACAAAGCTTCTCATTCTCAACAATTTGAATGTCCGTAAGTGTATCAATGGGGGTGTACGTCGACCTGTACACATCAAATATTCATCAAATATTAAGAGACAACTCGCCAAAGATGAGCGTTGTATTTGAGCAAAACGTTTCAAATCACACCCTGGTTGCAACAGTCTTTTTGTTGACATTTTCTTCACATACATTTGCTGTAAGAAGTCATGAGCGTCTCAAGTTTTGATACGAGTTTGGCCATTGTGATTGGGATAGATGCGTATGCAAATGGGATTACGCCCCTGCGTACAGCTGTGAACGATGCGAGAGCGATCGCACAGGCCCTAGAAAAAGAACACCGCTACGAGGTCATCTCACTGATCGATGAAGCGGCCAACCTCGCTGCGCTCCAAACCCTCACTCAGGAGACACTGCCCGCACGATTATCAGATAGCAGTCGGCTGCTGCTTTACTTTGCGGGGCATGGCATTGCGCAAGATGGTGACGATGGACCTGCAGGCTACCTCATTCCTAGCGACGCAACGCTAGGGATTGCAGATAGCTACCTGCCGATGGTAGCGCTGCACGATGCCCTGACTGCGCTGCCCTGCCGCCATTTTTTAGCGGTTTTAGACTGTTGCTTTGCGGGGGCTTTTCGCTGGTCTAGCACGCGCGATATTAGCTTTGCTCCCAAAGTTATTTATCAAGAACGCTTTGACCGCTTTCAGCGCGACCCGGCGTGGCAGGTTATCACCTCAGCGGCCCACGACCAAAAAGCACTAGATGCCCTATCTCACACGGCCATACAGACCCAACAAACCCGATCCCTGGTTGACAATCGAGGAGAAGCGAGCGGCCAGCATTCTCCCTTTGCCGCAGCGCTCATCAGAGCGTTGCAAGGCGATGCAGATGCCTTTCCCCCTGCCCAGCAAAACAGGCGAGCAGGCGATGGCGTCATCACAGCCACCGAACTCTATCTCTACTTGCGTGACAGTGTAGAAGTTGTGACTGAAGGGCTAAGCAGGCGACAAACGCCAGAGATTTGTCCGCTTCGCAACCACAACAAAGGTGAGTATTTTTTTCTGACACCCAATCATGAGCTAACCCTGCCTCCCGCGCCATCCCTCAGCCGGGAGAACAATCCCTATCGCGGTTTAGAGGCATTTGATAAGTCGCATAGAGATCTCTTTTTTGGTAGAGATGAAGACGTTCAGCATCTGTTGAAAAGGGTGGTCGACCCGTGCCCTTTGTTGGTGATACTGGGGGCGTCTGGAACGGGAAAATCTAGCTTGGTAAGGGCGGGTCTGCTGCCCGACTTGGAGAAGACTCAGGACTATCACATTTTGCCAGTGATGCGGCCTGGTGCGATGCCGCTGCAGGCGCTTGCGGTCAGCTGTGTTGAGCTTGTGCCTGATGAACCGGCTGACACAATTGCTCGGCGGTTTGTAGATAACAACAATGCCTTTGCTGAGCTGATAGACAAATGGTGGCAAACGCAGGCAGCCACGTCTTCACCTAAGACGCTTTTGTTTGTGCTAGATCAGGCGGAAGAGCTGATCACTCAGGCTTCTGAGGTTGAGGCAAGGCAGTTTCATGAGTTGGTGGTGGCCGCGATCGCAGCCCACCATCAGCATTTTCGCGTCATTGCCACCTTGCGACTCGACTTTGAAGCGCAGTTTCAATCGACAAAAGCCTACAGAAATATTTGGATGGACGCGCGGTATGTGCTGCCACCGATGAGCCAAGCGCAGCTTCGCGAGGCGATAGAGCAGCCTGCTAGCCAACGCGTTTTGTACTTTGAGCCGCCTGGCCTTGTCGATAGGCTCATAGAAGATGTTGCCCAAACGCCGGGCGCCTTGCCTCTGCTGTCATTTACCCTGAGTGAGCTATATCTGCGCTACGTAGAGCGCGGTAGCGACAATCGCGCCCTCACCGAAGCAGACTATCGCGACCTAGGCGGGGTGACGGGCGCGCTCACCAAACGCGCCACCCAGGAATACAAAGCCTTGGTCAACAGCGATGGGGCCTATGAACAAACCGTCAAGCACGTCATGCTGCGGATGGTGGCGGTGGAAGGCGGGGCGCTGGCCAGGCGGCGCGTACCGCTCAGCGAGCTGAAATATAAGGGCGAAGATGAAAACGACAGAGTTGAGTGCTTTCTCAAGCAGTTTATCGCCACGCGCCTGCTGGTGCGCGGAAAAGAAACAGACGCGCAGGCCCATGAAGAGACCTACATTGAACCGGCTCACGATGCCCTAGTGCGCGGCTGGGACAAGCTCCTGCGATGGCGCAATCAAAACCAGGAGATGCTGAATTTGCAACGCCTTGTGTCATCTTCTGCCAGAGCGTGGCGAAACAACGACAGTAAAGTAAGCGACCTTTGGACAGACAACTCGCGTTTACCTCAGCTACAAGAGATTGTATCGTCTGAGCACAACTGGCTAAATGCCTTCGAGCAAAATTTTACAACACTCAGTATCGAGCGAAAAAGAAGGCGCCGCCTTCGCAGAATGAGCCTTTTTTTATGCGGCATTACGATACTCTCTAGTATCACTGTGCTAGCAGTCATTTTCGCCCTCGTTGCACAAGAGCGTAGGCAGGTAGCGGTCTCTGGGCAACTGGCTGCACACGCAGGTTTTACCTCAAGGCAACAATCTATTTTTCTCCCGCGCAGCCTTCTGTTAGCGATTCAGGGAGCCAATCAGTTTCCTAAAAGAGCCCGTGCTGCCAGCGCCGATGTCGATCAGGCCCTCAGAAGCTATACACTGCTTGCCGCTGAATCTCGTACATTTCAGCATTCTGCAGCAGTCAACGAAGCCAATTTTAGTCCTGATAACAGATGGATAGCGACCGTGAGTGATGATGGAACCTTTCAGCTATGGGACAACCAGAAAAATCAGACCCATTTGAGCATTACACACGGGCAACCGATACGAGATGTACAATTTAGCGCTAACAATCAGATGGTGGCCATTGGAGACACGCAGGGCGGCGTACGACTGTGGCAGGTAAACAACCGCAAGGAGATATCGCTGGAGCCCAACTGGGCTGATGGCGGGATTTATGCGCTGACGTTTTCTCCTGATAGTCGGCGTTTAGCGATCGCAAGTTCAGACGGAACGGCGCGCATTTGGGAGATAGCGACAGGGAAGCACACAGCGACACTAAGACACGAACGCGAAAGGGCAATTATCGCAGTCAGTTTTTCAACCCGTGGAGACAAGCTACTGACTGCAGGCAAAGATAAAACAGCCCGCGTTTGGGACGTTGAGACCGGTAAAGAGCTACGTCGGCTTGAGCACGAGGGGCTAGTATACGACGCCCGATTTAATCAGAACGATACTCGCATTGCAACGGCAAGTAACGACGGCGTCGTCCATGTATGGGACATCGAGAGCGACGAAGAAGATAAGCAAACCTTTTTGCACAATAATGTCGTTTGGGATGTGCAATTTAGTCCTGATGGCCAAAAACTAGCAACTTCTAGTAGTGACAGGCAGGCTCGAATTTGGGATTTGCAGACAGCGAGACTCTTTCGAACGTTTGAGCACGAAGGTAAGATATGGGACGTTCGGTGGAGCCCAGATGGGAGTCGGGTCGCTACGGCCAGTGAGGATGGCACGGCCAGACTCTGGGAAGTTGCCACTGGGGAGGAGCTACTGCGGATGATTCACAAAAGCGATGTCTCAGATGACCGTTGCGATAGCGTTGAGAATTTTTGTGATGTCTCAGATGTTCGATTTAGTGCCGACGGGCAACAACTGCTGACTAATGGCAAAGAGGGGACTGCTAGGCTCTGGTCCGCAAACGCGGGTAAAGAGGTAGCTCGGTTTGTTCACCCAGATATAGGTGAACGCCTAACTAATGTGAGAGTCAGTCCAGATGGAAAGCTACTGGCAACCGCTGGGACGGGAAATACTGTTGCGATATGGGATATCAAACGACAGTCATTGCGCCACCAGTTTCCCCACGACGACGGCATCGTTGAGATTGCGTTTAATAAAACTGGGAAATATGTAGCTTCTGGCAGTGATGATGGCTTTGCCCGGGTCTGGGATATCTCCACAGGTGAAAAAGTTCTGGAGATTCCTCACGGAGATGTTGTTAAGTACGTTAGCTTCAGCAGAGATGGTGTCTACTTAGTGACGGCTAGTAACGATGGCAAAGCTCGTATCTGGAATGTTGAAACTAGGCAGCATGTTAGGACAGTTGAGCATGGGAAGGGGATAGAAGTGGGTGTTCAATACGCTCGCTTGAGCCCGACGAATGACCTACTGGCAACGGCTAGTGCGGACAAAACAGCCTGTCTGTGGAAAGTTGAAGATGGCACTCAGCTCAAGTGCTTTCCGCACCAGGACCAAGTACATGAGGTTCGCTTTAGTCGAGATGGCACTGTCCTAGCGACAGCTGGCAGAGAACATTCGGCGATGTTGTGGGATGTTAACACCTACCAAGCAATTAAACCCTTAAAGCACAAGGGTATTGTGTGGGATGTGCGCTTCAGTTCTGATCGTAAGTTAGTCGCGACAACTAGCGCAGATGGTACGGCTAAGCTATGGAATGCTAAGACTGGCAAATTTATCAAGACACTCGATCACGATGCTGCGGTTTTAGAAGTAAGTTTCAGTCCCGCAGGGCAACAAGTCGCCACAGTGAGCAAAGATAAAATTGTTCGCGTTTGGGATATTGAGAAAGGGTATGTCGAAGTTGCTCGGATGTCTTATTCGTCAGAAGTTTGGGACACTCGCTTTAGTCCTGATGGAGAATGGCTAGCAACGGTGACTATTGATGGGATTGCCAGAATTCACTACCTATCGAAAGAGAAACTGATTGACGAGGGGTGCGATCGCCTAAAAAGAAACCTTACCCACAGCGAATGGCGTCGCTATGTCGGCGCAGACATTCCCTACCAAAAAACCTGCTCAGACCTGCCTGAGCCGACAGATACGCAACCTGTGGAATAGCCTTATCTATATAAGCACTGGGTATATGAGGACTGGGTCGCCAAAGTTGAGGGGTTGGCGGTTGGTGCGGCTAGCGGAAAAGCTAAAGGAATTGGGTATGGATCTGGAACGGGTGCTGGAGGGGTGGTAAGGTTTTGATAGTTGGCAAGGCTAAGCGGGGCTGATTTCCCCGGAGGTTTGCCAAAACGCTGGAACCTTGAAAAATGAATGCTTTGGACGGTTTTTGTGAAAGGCGATCGCGTTTTTTCAGTACGCTTTTTGCCTCATTTGGCCACCTTTGCCAAAATTGTCTGTGGAATAGCTATAAAATAAGGACTATAGAGCCCGGACTCGCCAAACCCTAATCCCGACTCTCGGGACTGAAACACATACCTATCAGTTGATAACTGTGTGTGATGTTTTCTCGCCAAACCCTAATCCCGACTCTCGGGACTGAAACACCTGCATTACTTTCCTTTTACAGAGAGTGTCTGCTATGCTCGCCAAACCCTAATCCCGACTCTCGGGACTGAAACCACATAGTATGTGGTGTCTTCTTCAGAGTTTTTAGCTCGCCAAACCCTAATCCCGACTCTCGGGACTGAAACATACTGATATTAGCGGTCAGCTAACTGTCCCGACCTCGCCAAACCCTAATCCCGACTCTCGGGACTGAAACCCAGCTAGTTGTAGCAGAAGACGGCATAAATAGCCTCGCCAAACCCTAATCCCGACTCTCGGGACTGAAA
>JBCBFY010000206.1:0-5948 GCA_038527325.1 Cyanobacteria bacterium J06614_10 | reverse complement strand
GAGAAATAGCATGCTGAAAATGGCTATTCCTACCTTCAAGAGCTTGTTTCTCAAGTTTGGGTAGCATCTAAAACCTAATAAAAAAAAGGTGCCGGTACTGGCTACTAGCCCTAACCAGCTACCTCGTGAAGCTGTCGTGTACAGACATGCCATGCTAATTAGGCTACATAGCAGCCAGAAAATACGCATTCCTTTTCTGTGAAGAAGCCCTAAGCCTATTAACAGTGGTAACGATAGAAGTAGATACCCGGCTACGTAATTTTGATGTCCAATCGGATGCCAGTTTCGTAAGCTGACGATTTGCCAGTCGAAGCTTTTAACTATGTTGTGAGCTGCATAGTATCTGATGGTGTTTTGATAAGGTAATGCTGTTTCTACAACCCAAGATGAAAGACTATATGCGGAAAAAACTGCTACGAGCAGTCCTTGTAAATGTAGGATCTTCGAAGCTTTCTGTGCATCGGAAATCCAGTGGTGTAAGGCGTATAGAGTAGCAAGACTGCACAGTGCTGCACAAGCATACCAACCAGCCTGATGTGGAAACTTTGATAACAGGATATTCAATAAGATGCAGACTATCCAACCTACCGCCAACGAGTCTAGTGGTTTGCCGAGCAACCTTAGCTTTTTGTGTTGCAAAGATAGCGCAATTAGTAAGATGGGACCTAGAAATAGACCGACTTGCCAGTACAGCACCCAGGGCCACTGCACCATAAGGCTATGACTATTGGGCAACAACGTAAACGATATGTAGAAGCAGAGTAGGCAAGCGATGATGAACTGGGTGAAAAAGTGGCCTTTGCGTTTGGAAAATATGTTTGAGGACATACATGAGCCGCAAATTGGGATAGTGGGTAGGCGCATCGTGTGCAGTAAATAGCTGGTCGCGATTACGTCATTTCGAGATCTTGAATTGTGTACTCTTTAGCGGAAGGATTGACAGCTGCTCTGCTTTTATCCGTTCTATTTCCTGGTCTAGCTGTGGGAAAATCTGGGGTGCGTTTTGGAATAGCCCGAGTAAGTCGAAGAGAAAGCTTTCTCGAAGTTCTCCTGGGTGCATGACTTGCCTAATATAATCTGCGTAAGCATTTCTGTATGCAAAACTTACCCCTCCTCTGTATCTAGCTGGAATAAGCTTAAGAATGGAATTGAGCCACGATTTGATGTCTCTGTTGTTTTCGATGTGCTTTTTTAGCAGCGCTTTTTCTGCTTCGGTTCCTGTGAACTTCTCCAGAAAGCTATCTAAGTGCTCTTCTGGAGATAGCCATGCACGCAATAACAAAAGAGCACGGTTGTCTGAATCTGTTTTTTGTTGTTCGTCAATTATTTCTTTTGCTAGCTCTGGGTTTCGTCCGATTTCGACAAGTGTTTTGGCAACTGGCCGAAGGGTTGAAATATCATTGTCAGTGAGAGGCTTATGATACCACCAGCTCAATAGGGATAGTTGCTCGTGTATCCATCTATATTGAGCGGAAAGCGTATTGGTTTCTGATAGTATTTGGCGATAACTATTCAGTGTTTTGTTTACTACTGCTGGTAGCAAATCTATAAATGGCTCAGTTGACCACAGGTCTGTGAAAAGGAAGCTCGGCTTAGCGAGGGCTTCTAAGCTGAAAGCAGTGACTGCCTTCTCAGTTAGATTTTGCTCTAGGTAACTTAATCCTAGTGTGTAGTAAACCAAGCTGTGGTTTCTTGGAAAAAGTTGGCTTGCCCGTAATGCATACCATTCTGCTTTTTTAGGGTCGTTGTTTTCTATAGCTAATGTTGCTAAATTCTGGTTGAACCAAGGGTCGTTTGGTGCAGATTGAGTCGTTGATTCTAAATACTCAAGCGCTGATTTTGTTAGTTCTTTTTTATCTTCTAAGTTTGCAGCTCCCTTTTTGATAGACACTAACTGCTCGGCTGCTAGTACTGCGTATGTGGGGTCCCACGGTACCAAGCTGCTAGCTTTTGACCAATTATTGTCAGCCGCTACGATGTTTCCCATTCTTATGTTGTTTGATGCAGCCTTTGCAAGGTATAGGCCTGCATCAAATCTCAACCAGATTTGCAAACTAGCACAGGTCACAGCCAGAATGCATAGACTTAAAACGCGTCTATGCTTATGTGAAAGAACTAATGTAGCGGATGAACTATCGATATATTCGTCACCTAGATTGATTAGTAATGCCATCATGACTAGTAAAGTCATGCTGATGCCGATGTTCTCCAATTGATAGTCTGTTAGGCTGGAGACTGCGTATCCTAGAAAGCTAGCAGTAATTCCACAGAAGATATACTGATCTCTCTTTTGTATCTTTTGCTTTAATTTGATACCTATTTTAGTCAGCCCAATTAGCCAAGCAATGTATGTGGTAAAGCCTATGATGCCTAACTCTGAGAGTATTTGAGCAGGCATATTATGCATTTGCTGAACGAGATCTAGTCCGGTTCCTGCATCGGTAGGTCGGTAGAGGTTGTAGACACGAGAGAGGTTGCCTGGGCCAACACCAAACATAGGGCGCACAGATAGTATGTTCTGGGTTGCCTGCAGCATAAATATGCGATCGCGCGCAGGGCCATCTGAGAGAGCTGTCGTTGCGGTAATGCTGTTTGCTTCTGGAGAGACTGACAAAGAAAACAGTGTTCTCATGCGAGGATTGCTGAAGACAAGGAATGCTACAGCCAATAGAACACAGGTAACGGCGATCAATGAGCGTTTAGAAAGGTTCTTGCGCCTTCGGATAAGAAAGGCACTGCCAAAGACAACGACCATGGCTATTGCCCCAACAAGTGCACCTCGTGAGCCGCTAATGTATAGCGAGAATGCTACTATAGCTGCTGCGATAGCACTCAGATATCTCCTCCAGCCTGTGTAAAACCAAAAAAAGCTCAACACGATTGGAAAGGTGAGTAGCTCATAGCCGCCAACAAAATTGTGATGACCGAGCGGCCAAGAGTTACGGAGAGCGGTATTAAAGTTATTGGATAGCCACATTTCTGGAGAGGGTTGCCAGAATGCTATCCCTATCACGCTTGTAACGAATCCGCTTATGGCAGTTATCAGCCATAGAAAATGTCTTGAAAGACCATTTCGAAGCCAGTGAACGATGATATACAGCGTAACGGCATAGTTGCTAAGCAATAGGGCGTTCCAAAGACCTACGACTTTAAAATCTGATTGTAAGGCTGAAATTGTAGCAACGAATAGTGCTGCTATAACTATCCAATCGAGGCCGTATCCCAGAAAGCGAAAAGGAATTGAAAACTGGCGCAGCGTCCATATGCACCATGCTCCTGCAAGCAGGAAGGCGGTTTGCCACAGCAGAATCCATGGCCAACTTACACTGGCAGAGTAGCTATTGGGTATCCAGCTGAATGTGAGTAAAAGAGCTAGGCAAATAGAACCTAACAGCTTTCCTTTCGTGCTATTGGATATATTTTGCGTTCGTTCAGAGGAAGGTAGTGCTCCGCCTGAGATGTCCATGTTCGCTTTGCTGAGTTGAAGGGATCTTCATTAATATGCCCCCTTACCTAAACAAACTATTTTGATAGTTGCTAGTAATATTTCTAAATCGAGATTGAGCGACCAATTATCGATGTAGTGCAAGTCTAAGCGAGCAGCATCGTCAAAGTTTTCAATATCAGAGCGTCCCGATATTTGCCAGAGCCCAGTGATGCCGGGTAGTACTTGATGACGGATATGATGCCAAGGCTGGAAGAGTGCTATATCTCTTAGTGGAAGGGGACGTGGGCCGACTAAACTCATCTGCCCCAGCAGAACGTTGAATAGTTGAGGAAGTTCATCTAAGCTGCTGTGTCTGAGGAAGTGACCAATTGGGGTAATGCGCGGATCATTGCGCATCTTGAACATTACAGCGTCTGAATTTTCGTTTTTGGCCTCAAGCTGTGTTTGCATCTGAGGTGCTTCTATCACCATCGTACGGAATTTCCATACGTGAAATACTTTACCGTGTAGTCCCATCCGTTCCTGCCTAAAGAAAGCTGGCCCTGGGGATGATGTTTTAATTGCGATCGCAACTAGTAAAAATATGGGTGATAGCGCGATCACTCCGACTGCAGCTGCACAAAAATCAAACCAGCGTTTGGCCTGATAATCTAGCCCTTGAAAAAGGGAAGATTCTACCCTGAGTGTAGGAACACCTGAAAAAATCTCTGGCATTCCACGGCGATAAAGCATTTCTCTACTAGATGGTAGCAATCGAAGTGGGATTCCAATGCCTCGTAATCGCCAGTACAGACCAGAGGCCAATTCTACTTGGGGTACATCTTCAGCTAAAACTTCTTCGGCTTGGGTTTTGACAATAGCATTAAAGGTTGCAGTTGAATTTGCGGTGGATGCCATCGCTGCACCGACAACTTTGTAATGTGATCGCCGTTCAATGATTTGAGAGATTCGGTGCAATCGACTTGCAGACGCGATTATGAATAGAGTGGGTCTATTAAATCGTTCAAAGCGTGTAATAAAGAATTGTGCAAATATTCGAAAAACTACTACTAGAATAACGCTGCTGAACCAAGCTGCAAAAAACAAAGATCTTGGCAGATCTAACTTGGGATCATAGAAGTATCCCAATACTAGCGATATTAAGTAGATGCCGCTAACCAATTTACTGGCTTTGACGTAGTCTTTGGCTCTAGCTGAGTTGCTATAAAGACGATACTTTGCAAAAAGAACGAACGTACACATAGCGAACACCCAGAAGATACTGGGTAATCCAAACCAGTACCACCAAACCATCTTGTCAGCGATAGGTGAATAAAACTGATTGAGGAATCGAGCTATGTTCCAGGCTAGTGCGAGAGACAATGTATCAGCTAAAAGAAGGACTACCACTCCATACCATGTTCTCTTAAAAACTCTGGCAAATCCTTTTTGCTGAGGAGACCGGATATCAGCTTTCACTGAGGTCGAGAGCGATTTCGGAAGATGTCTCATTTTAGAACTTTGCTGTTGAACATAGAGGCGAACATTTTTTGAACGCTGGGTATTCTGCTGAGTAGGCACAAACTGCTATCAAATTAGGGGAAAGAGTTGTGAGAATAGCCATCGTTACAGGCTCGGGTGGTTTGATTGGATCGGAGGCAGCCTTGTTTTTTGCTCAACAGGGTTTTCATATCGTGGGAATTGATAATGATATGCGTTCTTTTTTCTTCGGGAAGGAAGCCTCGACAAGTTGGAACCAAGAGAGATTGCAGAACTCACTTAAGAAGCAGTATCACCATATCAGCGGTGATATTCGCGATGCTGCTCTTGTTAATTCTGTTTTTCAGCAATATAGCCGAGATGTTGATGTAATTATTCATACAGCAGCGCAGCCTTCACATGATTGGGCAGCTCGTGACCCACATGTAGATTTCACTGTGAACGCAAATGGAACTTTGAACCTTTTAGAGGCAGCTCGCCGCTATGCCCCTAACGCACCTTTTATTTTTACTTCTACTAATAAAGTCTACGGTGATAGTCCTAATAGGTTGCCCCTGGTGGAGAAGACCACTAGGTGGGAAATTGAAGAAGGGCACGCCTACCAATCAGGCATTTCTGAAGGAATGTCTGTGGATCAATCACTGCACAGCTTGTTTGGAGCTTCGAAGGTTGCAGCAGACATACTCGTTCAAGAATATGGTCGGTACTTTGACATGCCCACCGTTAGCTTTCGATGTGGTTGTCTGACAGGCCCAAACCACTCTGGTACCGAATTGCATGGTTTCCTAGCTTATTTGATGAAGTGTACACAAATAGGAAAAAAGTACATAGTGTACGGGTATAAGGGTAAGCAGGTAAGAGATAACATTCACAGCCTAGATTTAATTAGTGCTTTCTATGAGTACTACACGTCTCCCCGCCCTGCTGAAGTCTATAACATTGGTGGCGGTCGCTATAGTAATTGTTCCATGCTAGAAGCCATCAGCATGTGCGAAGAAATCGCCAATAAGAAACTTTGCTG
>JBCBFY010000205.1:0-6046 GCA_038527325.1 Cyanobacteria bacterium J06614_10 | reverse complement strand
CGCAAAAATGCCCGGCACATTGGTCTCCAGCAAATAGCGATCGCGCACCAAAGGCCAAGGCATTTTTGCGGTGGGAGATGTGCGCCATGGCTCTGTGAAGCGGGTGGCCTCGGGTGTGGGCGAGGGCTCGATATGTGTGCAGTTTGTGCACCGACATTTGGCAAATGTGTAGGCCCTTTTGGGCATTCGGACCGATGGAATAAACCCTAGGGGCAACGTGATGCTGTGTGTAGAGTCGCTATCGAAGATGAAGCCGTTTGATATGCTGCCGGAGAGTCGCCTGCAGTGGATTTGCGATCGCGCGGAGCATATCCATTTGCAGGCAGGGGAGGTGCTGGTAAGAGAAGGCGATGTGTCGAAGGGCTTTTTTATTCAGCCGAACGGGCGCATCACCGTTAGCCGGCTGAGTAAGGGCACTGATATGCCTGTGGGACGCCACGAAGCGTCTTCTTTTTTTGGAGAGATTCAGGCGCTGACAGAAGATTTGGTGCCGGTGACGCTGACGGCGGACATTGAGACCGATTTGTACTGTTTGAACTGTCTGGATTTTCTAGATTTGATCCACAGCTGCCGAGAGTTTGAAAAAGACATTTTTCGGACGGTGGGTAAGCGGCTGCGAGGGCTAGAGTCTTTTATTCAAAACCGAGAGAAAATGGCGGCGCTGGGGACGCTCTCAGCCGGGCTCGCCCACGAGCTAAACAATCCGGCGGCGGCGCTGGTGCGGGTGCTAAAAGATGTGAAGCCTGCCATCTTGGAGCTACAGCGAATGAACCTGGTATATGGTCAGGCGCAGGTAGATGAGGACCATACGGCGCAGTGGCTGAAGGCAAGAGATGATGGATTTGAGGCGATTGGCAAGCCGGAAAATGATCCGCTGGCCCAGGGCGATCGCGAAGACGCGCTGACGGACTGGCTGGAAGACTATGGCCTCGACAATGCCTGGGAACTGGCCGAGCCGCTGGCCAACGGCCATGTGACCCCGGAGATTCTCGCTTCGCTGACCACCCGCTGGGAAGAAGACCCCACCGAACTCCACGACATGGGCATTCGCTGGCTCGCCCTCTCCTTCGATGTGATGGGCATGATTCGCAATGGCCTAGATGGGGCCGAGCGCATCTCTGAGCTGGTCAGCTCCATGAAATCTTACTCTTATATGGACCGGGCCGCGCAGCAAACTGTGGATATCCATGAGGGCATAGAAGACACCCTGCGGCTGTTTGCCTTCAAGCTCAAGCACGGCATCACCGTCGTTCGAGACTACGACCCAGACCTGCCCAAGATTATGGCCTTTGGCAGCGAGCTAAACCAGGTATGGACGAACCTCATCGACAATGCGATTGACGCACTCAACGAAGAAAACGCGCCGGATAAAACACCGACCATCACCGTCCGCACCTGCTCAAAGAACAACAATGTGTACGTGGAGATTGAAGACAATGGGCCGGGCATTTCTGCTGAAGTGAAGGGGCGAATCTTGGAGCCTTTCTTTACAACGAAGCCGATGGGAAAGGGGACGGGGTTGGGACTCGACGTGGTGCGCCGGATTGTGCAGAACCGGCATGGGGGGAGTCTGTTGATAGATTCTGGCCCTGGAAAAACTTGTTTTTCGGTGTGCTTGCCGCTGGGGCACGCTAGTGTGAAGGGGGAAGTGCAGTAGATGGAGCACTTTGTTGTTCTTGTAATCTTTATTCTCACTGGGAAAGTATGGGGAATTTGGTGTTTGAGACTGGCTGGTGGCCTAGGGGGCAGACCCACCCCGTCGCTACGCGCCACCCCTCCAGAGGGGATTTTCTTTTGGCTATGCGGCGTTGTGTGGTCGAAGGGGATATCCCTTCGCATCCTCGCCTGATGGTGATCCCCTCTGGAGGGGTGCCCGCAGGGCGGGGTGGGGCCAACCCCTTCATGCACCAACCCAACACCCCTAACCCGATAACCTTACATCCCACAACAAGATGGCAAAACCGCTGACTGAAGGGCCGATTCGACAACAGCTGATCCGGCTAACGCTGCCGATGGTAGGAGGGATCTTTGCAATTGTTGCTTTTAACCTAGCTGATACTTTCTACATCGGTCAGCTGGGGACGCAGCAGCTGGCGGCGATGAGCTTTACGTTTCCGGTGGTGATGACGCTGGGGAGTTTGGCGCTGGGGCTAGGGGTGGGCACGTCTTCGATTATTGCGCGGGCGATTGGGGAGGGCGATCGCAGCCGGGTGCAGCGCTTTACTACCAACAGTCTGACGCTGGGATTGGTGACAGTGGCGCTGCTGGTGACGATTGGCCTGCTGACCATTGAGCCGCTGTTTCGACTGCTGGGCGCGGGGCCTGACGTGTTGCCTTTCGTTCGCCAGTACATGCAGATCTGGTACTTCGGCATGGTGTTTTTGGTGGTGCCGATGATCGGCAACAGCGCCATTCGCGCAGCGGGCGATACGGGCACGCCTAGCCTAATTATGATCTTGTCAGCAGGGTTGAATATTTTGCTAGATCCGCTGTTGATTTTTGGTTTTGGCGCGATTCCCGCTTTGGGGCTCGCGGGCGCTGCTTGGGCGACGGTGATTGCGCGGGCGACGACGCTACTGGCCTCGCTGCTGGTGCTGCGGTTTAAAGAACACATGCTCTCTTCTCACTTTCCCGACTTAGAAGAGACCCTGTGGTGCTGGCGAGACATTCTCTATGTGGGCCTACCGGCGGCGGGGTCGAATATGATTACGCCTATCTCTATCGGGGTGATTACTAGCCTGCTGGCGGTGCATGGTTCACTGGCGGTGGCAGGGTTTGGGGTGGCTTCTCGGGTGGAGTCTTTTGCGATGATTGCGCTGCTGGCGCTGGCGGCGAGCATGGGACCGTTTGTGGGGCAGAACTGGGGGGCCGGTAAAGTTGGGCGGGTGGGTGAGGCGCTGCGGCTGAGTGCGGTGTTTTGCATGGGGTGGGGGGCGCTGATGGCGGTGGGGCTCGCGGTGGCTGCACCCTGGATTGCGCCATTGTTTAACTCGGATCCTGAGGTGGTGGCGGTGGCGACAACCTACCTGTGGGTAGTGCCGGTGAGCTACGGGCTGGCGGGCTTTATTCAGGTGGCGAGTTCGGCGTTTAATGCGTTGGGTAAACCCATACCGGCGGTGATTATGACGGTGCTGCGGATGTTTGTGCTCTACATTCCGCTGGCGTATGTGGGCAGTCGGTGGCTAGGGCCGGTGGGAATCTTTTGGGCGGCGACGGTGGCGAATGTGTTAGTGGGGGTTTTGGCGTATTTTTGGAGTCGGCGGACGGTGGCTGAGGGTAGTTTGGAAAGGGCAAAATCATCCGAACGGGACATGAAGCGCGATCCCCTTGCTTGATATAAGCGGGGGTATTGTTCGTTCTGACTTTTGTCTGCTGCTCTGTGCGGGCGGGTCAGGCACGCTGAGCAGAGACTTTTATGATCCCCGAAAGGCAAAGGCTAAAAGAGAATCGCGATCGCAAAGCTTACTGGACGCGGTGGGGGCCCTATGTGAGCGACCGGCAGTGGGGAACGGTACGCGAAGACTACAGCGAAGATGGGTCCGCTTGGTCGTATTTTAGCCATGACATGTCGCTGTACCGGGCCTACCGATGGGGTGAAGATGGCATTGCAGGTATTTGCGACAACCATCAGCGGCTGTGCTTCGCTCTGGCCTTCTGGAATGGGCAAGACCCAATCTTAAAAGAGAAGCTGTTTGGCCTGTCGGGTAAGCAGGGCAACCATGGTGAAGATGTCAAAGAGTACTATTTTTACTTAGATAACACGCCGAGCCATGCCTACATGAAGTGCTTGTACAAGTATCCGCAGGCGGCTTATCCATACCGGCAGCTAGTGGAGGAGAATCAGCGTAGGGGCTATGAAGATCCAGAATTTGAGCTGTTGGATACGGGGATTTTTGAGGGCGATCGCTATTTCGATATTTTTGTTGAATATGCCAAGAAAACAGACGAAGACCTCTGTGTGAAGGTGACAGCCTACAACCGAGGGGATAGTGAGCAGCCGCTGCATTTGCTGCCAACGCTGTGGTTTCGCAATACTTGGTCTTGGGAGGAGGAGCATCCGAAGCCGAAGCTAAGAACCTACGCGAAGCACGATGGCCACTGCGTAGTGACAGCAAGCCACGAGAGCTTGGGCGATCGCTGGCTGTACTGCCAGGGCAAGCCTCAGCGGCTGTTTACTGAAAATGAAACCAATACGCAGCACCTATACAATGAGCCGAATGCATCGCCCTATGTAAAGGATGGGATTAATCGCTACGTGGTAAATGGCGACGGAGAGGCGGTTAACCCAGCGGAGGAAGGAACAAAGTTTTCGGCGTGTTACGAGCTTTCTATCCCACCGGGCGAGCATCGTAGTGTGATGCTGCGACTCTCTAACTCAGAGACACTAGAGACGCCTTTTGAGGGGGCGGCTCAGCTGTTTGAGCAGAGAAAGCAAGAAGCGGACGAATTTTATGCGGACTTTGCGCCGGAGAACATTTCTGAAGACCAGCGCGCCGTGCAGCGTCAGGCATTTGCTGGCATGCTATGGAGCAAGCAATTTTACCACTACGTGATAAAAGATTGGCTGTCGGGCGACCCGGCGCAGCCAGCTCCGCCCGAGGGGCACGCCCAAACGAGAAACACAGCCTGGACCCATCTATTTAATGATGACATTATCTCTATGCCAGACAAGTGGGAATATCCTTGGTATGCCTCTTGGGATTTGGCTTTTCATCTGGTGCCTTTGGCGATTATCGACCCAGATTTTGCGAAGCTGCAGATCTCTCGCATCACCCGGGAGTGGTACATGCATCCAAACGGTCAGATTCCAGCCTACGAGTGGGACTTTGGCGATGTGACGCCGCCAGTTCAGGCGTGGGGGGCTTGGCGCATCTATCAGCTAGAGCAAAAGTATTGGGGACGGCAAGACAAGGACTTTTTGGAGAGGATTTTTCAAAAGCTGTTGTTGAACTTTACCTGGTGGGTCAATCAGGAAGATGCTGAAGGCAAGAATGTCTTTCAGGGTGGCTTCTTGGGCATGGACAATATCGGCGTGTTTGACCGATCTTCTGAGCTGCCCACGGGCGGAACCCTAGAGCAGGCAGATGCAACCTCCTGGATGGCGATGTACTGCCTAGGCATGCTCAAAATCGCCCTAGAGCTAGCAGTAGACCGTCCGCCCTACGAGGATACGGCGAGCAAGTTTTTTGAGCACTTTTTGTACATTGCCGATGCGATGAACCGGGTGGGTGGCATGGCCCTTTGGGACGAGGCAGATGGCTTCTTTTATGATGCCATTAGCTACCCAAATGGAGACCGGCATCAGCTGAAAGTGCGATCGCTGGTCGGCCTGATTCCCCTCCTTGCCGCCCTTCCTCTCACCCAAGACACCCTCAACCAGCTACCCGGCTTCAAAAAGCGCCTCCAATGGTTTATCAACAATCGCCCCGACCTAAAGAAGAATGTCGCCTGTATGGAAACCGAAGGCGTAGATGCCAAGCGGCTACTGGCAGTCTGCTACGCAACATCGCGAGCAGATGAAAAGAAGAACAAGCTGCGTCACCTATTGGAGTACATGCTAGACGAAGATGAGTTCTTAGGACCCTATGGCATACGGTCGGTTTCTAAGTATCACGAGCAGCATCCTTTCACCTTTGAAGTCAATGGGGAAGAATACAGGGTGGACTATCAGCCTGCCGAATCTACTTCGGGTATGTTTGGTGGCAATTCTAACTGGCGGGGACCCGTTTGGTTTCCAATCAATTATTTGCTGCTAGAAGCGCTGCAGAATTTTTATGCGTATTTGGGCGATCGCTTCAAAATAGAGTTTCCCATTGGCTCTGGTGAAGAGAAAGACCTTCAGGCAGTGTCCGTTTTACTTGCCAAGCGAATGATCAAGACCTTTCTGCGAGACAAATCGGGTCGCCGTCCGGTGTATGGCGGCTTAGAAACGTTTCAAAGCGATCCCTACTGGAAAGATTACATCCTGTTCTATGAATATTTCAATGGAGACGATGGTGCGGGGCTTGGCGCCTCTCACCAAACGGGATGGACGGGCTTGGTGGCC
>JBCBFY010000204.1:0-6091 GCA_038527325.1 Cyanobacteria bacterium J06614_10 | reverse complement strand
TGCCCACTAGCAGGACGCCAAGCCCCCGCCGTCTCAGCGATGCTGCAAAAGACATTACCCCTCTGATTGGTATGACCAGTGTGAGCTACGCCTACCCGCGATTACCTGTGACGAGGCTTCAAGGCAGGCAACATTTCAACATGACTCCCCCTTTCTCTTATCGCGTGGGCGGTAGCCTCGCTTGGAACGATCCTACCTATGTTGGACGCCAGGCTGACAGAGCGTTGATGGGTGCTTTGCAGCAGGGAGATTTTGCTTATGTGCTGGGGCCCAGACAGATTGGCAAATCTTCGCTGCGCATTCAGACGCGCCATCGCCTTACTCAGCTGGGCTATCAGTGTGTGACTATCCATGCCAATCAGCTGACGGACAGTCTGCAGGCGGGCGGCGATGCGCCCTGGCATATGGGGCTGATCTGCGCGATTTGGGAGGGGCTGTATTCGAGCTACTCGGGCGAATTTTTGCGGTGGGTGCAGTCGACGGCAGGGTTGGATGAAGGGTCTGAGAAAGGGGTATCACGGCTGGAGCGGCTAGAAAACTTTGTTCAGACGTTTTTGATTGAGGCGTTGGAAAGAGCCGCGGTGGTGATCTTTATTGATGAAGTCGATGCGTTGCTAGACAGCCCGTTTGCCTACGATTTTTTGGCCTGGATTGAGCGGTGCTACGGGCGCCGGGTGACGGAGCCTGCTTTTAGAAATTTGAACTTTGCCGTCTTTGGCACGGCGGTTGCCGATGATTTCCCCTGCTACAGGTCTTTGTTTGCGATGGGGCGCGAGATTGCCATTGAGCCTTTCACGCTGGTTGAAACGTACGATTTGTACCAGGGATTTGAGGGCAAGCTCGATGAGCCTACGACGCTACTGAAGTCTATTTATCGGTGGGCGAAGGGGCAGCCTTTTTTGACGCAGAAGCTGTGTCAGCTGCTGAGGGACTTGCTCGATAGCTTGATTCAGACGGACTGTGCACCGCTGGCCCTGTCGACGGGGACGATTAATCACTGGGTGGATGAGTCGGTGCGATCGCACATCATTCAAGACTGGCCCGATAAAGACGATCCGGTGCATCTGCGGGCGATCCGCGATCGCATCAACCACTCATCCAATCGCAAGGCGCTGCTGACACTTTATAAGCAGGTTTTGCTGAGTTCACCAGTGCCGTTCCGCGGTAGCTACACCCAGACTGAACTGTTGCTCAGCGGCTTGGTGATTGTTCAATCGGGTCAGCTGGTAATTGCAAATAATATCTATCACCGCGTTTTTGCTCTAAGGTGAGCCATTTTGGTGAGCTTTTTCTAGCTTTTTACCCTACCCCTTGTGCAGCTCTTCCGTTACGTTGTAAGCGAACAAAACACCAGTAACGAACAACGAGAACGGCATGGCTGCAGAGCTTGGATTCACACTCGATTTGATGAAGGTACTCGGGGCGGCTGCGGTGGGTGGCTATTTGGCTAGCCGGTTAAAGCAGCCAGTGCTGCTGGGCTACCTGGCCAGCGGACTCGTGATTGGCCCGCTAGGCCTGAAGCTGATTAGCGATACGGGCAATATTCAGGGGCTCGCCGAGCTGGGCGTGGCCTTTTTGCTGTTTGCTCTGGGCGTGCAGTTTTCTCTGGAAGAACTCAACCGCGTCCGCAATATTGCTTTGCAGGGATCGCTTTTTCAGATGGGGCTGACGGCTGGGCTGGTGAGCCTGATTGCGCTGGCATTTGGCTGGGTGGAGGGGACCGGGCAGGGCCTTTTTTGGGGGGCGCTGCTGTCGCTATCGTCTACGGCGGTGGTGCTCAAAACGCTGACGGAGCGCGGGGAGATCAATACTCGCCATGGTCAGATTATGCTGGCGGTTTTGATCGCTCAGGATTTGGCGCTGGGGCTGATGCTGGCGGTGGTGCCAGCGATTAGTCAGGGGTCTGGGGAGACGCCGCTGTGGCAGGTGATCGCCTTGGTGGTGCTGAAGGTGAGCAGCTTTTTGCTGGGGGCGGTGCTGGCCGGGCGATGGGTGGTGCCGGTGATTATCCGGGAGGTGGCGATCACAGAGAGCAGCGAGCTGTTTTTGCTGACGCTGATTGCGCTGTGCCTGGGGGTGGCGCTGGTGACGGCTGAGCTGGGCCTTTCGATTGAGATTGGGGCGTTTGTGGCGGGGCTGATGATTGCCGAAATTGACTACGCTGACCAGGCGCTGGCGAAGGTGCTGCCGCTGCGAGATACGTTTGCCAGTTTGTTTTTTGTGTCGATTGGGATGCTGATAGACCCGCAGGTGCTGGTGGATAATTTTGGCGGCATTTTGGGGCTGGTGAGCCTGGTGATGGTGGGAAAGGCGCTGATTGTGTTGCCGATTGTGCTGTGGTTTGGCTACTCGCTGAAGACGGCGGTGCTAACGAGCTTGGGGATTAACCAGATTGGAGAATTTTCGTTTGTCTTGGCGATTGTGGGTTTGGAGAATGGCCTGATTTCTGAGGAGGCGTATTTGCTGCTGCTGGGGACGACGGCGATCACGCTGGTGATGACGCCGCTGGCGTTTAACCTGGCGCCTTCGCTGTCGATGTGGCTGTATCAGCGACCGGCGGTTTTACGGCTGCTGAGCCGGTTAGAGTCGCCGGATGCCAATGTCCATGTGGATGAGATGTCGGGGCATGTGGTGGTGGCGGGCTATGGCCGGGTGGGCCATGTGATTGTCAATTTGCTGCGGCAGCAGGGGCAGCCGGTGCTGGTGCTAGAAAACAGTGAAGCGGCGGTGCAGACGCTGCGCCATGAGAAGATTCCGTTTGTGATGGGGGATGCGGATTCGGAGCTGATTTTGGCGAAGGCGTCGCTGGCTTCGGCGAAGGCGCTGGTGATTGCGCTGCCCGACCCGATCAGTACGCGGCTGTTGCTGCGCCGGGCCAGAGCGATCGCCCCGCGGCTCGACATTATCGCCCGGGCGCACACCACAAAGGAGCTAGACCAGCTCAGTCAGCTGGGGGCGCAGGAGGTGGTTCAGCCGGAGTTTGAGGCGGCACTGGCGCTGTGCACCCATCTGCTGGCAGCGCTGGGCCAGATTGACGATCAGCTGGATACGACGATGGCAAAAATTCGGGCCAATCACTACCGCAGCGTGCGTAGTAATGTCTCGTGATGGATTTTTTGAGGGGGCGGAAGAGTACTGTGGTGAGTGATGTGCTGTTGTTTTAAGTCACCTATCCATGCGTATTTTAATTACTGGCGGAGCGGGGTTTTTGGGTCAGCGACTGGCCCAGTATTTGCTGGCTGATCCTGCGCTTGAGCAGCTCGTGCTGACGGATATTGTGCTGCCGGTGGTGCCAGGAGATGTTGACGCCCAAGCAGATGGCGCCGATGAGCGGGTGAAGGTGTGCCAGGCTGACATTACAGACGCCGCGGCGGTGAGGGCATTAATCACGCCGGATCTGACGGCGGTGTTTCACCTCGCGGCGGTGGTGAGCGGTCAGGCGGAGGCTGATTTTGACCTGGGAGTGCGGGTGAACTGTGATGGAACGCGCTACTTGCTGGAGGCTGTGCGCCACTGGGCGCCGGGGGCGAAGTTTATTTTTGCCAGCTCGCTGGCAGTGTTTGGGGGAGATTTGCCCGCGCTGATTACGCCGCAGACGGCGGTGACGCCCCAGTCTTCTTATGGCACCCAGAAGGCGGTGTGTGAGCTGTGGGTAAATGACTACAGCCGGAAGGGCTTTTTGGATGGGCGGGTGCTGCGGCTGCCGACGGTCTGTGTGCGTCCGGGTAAGCCAAATGCGGCGGCGTCTTCGTTTGCTAGCAGCATTATTCGAGAGCCGGTGCACGGGGAGGCGGCGGTGTGTCCGGTGGATATTTCGCTGGGGCTGTGGCTGTCGAGCCCTGGGGTGGTGACGGCCAACTTGGCCCATGGCTTGGCGCTACCGGCTGAGGCCTTTGGCAGTACGCGCACGCTAAACCTGCCGGGGATTACGGTGACGGTGCGGGCAATGATCGATGCGCTGGGTGAGGTGGTGGGGGAGGCAGCGCAGGAGCTGATTGAGTATGCGCCGGATGATGCGATTTCTCGAATTGTGGCGAGCTGGCCGAGTCGGTTTGATGTGGAAAGTGCGATCGCGCTGGGCTTTAGCCGAGATGAGAGCTTCGCTAGCATTATTGAGGCTTTTGTGGCTGAATCAACAGGCACAAAGGGGAATGAATTTTCGTAACAGAACGTGACGGAACTGTGGGAAACCTGCGCTGAACCTAAGTCTGTTGGTTGGCTTCATCGGGTAGCCGCTATCGTGGAAGGGATGGTTTTGTGAGGATTCCCATGCTTAAGCCTGTCTTACATGCCTTTCAGATGTTCCTAAAGGGTGCTACTGGCAAAGATCGTCAGGCCAAGCATCATCTGTCCGACCATCTGTTTAAAGTTCAGGTTGCCTACGATCAGCTGCAGCAGCAGTTCGACCAGCTACAGCTCGAAAATGAACGGTTGCTGAAGACTACTGACGATTTGGAAAAGCAGCTGCAGCGCAATCAGACTGAGCTAGAAGAGCTGATTACCCTGGCCGATACGGATGCCAAGTTTCTGATTTCTGAAAATCAGTCTCTGCAGCTCAGGCTACGAGACAGTGAAGATGAAAAGGAGTCGCTGCAGGTGGCTCGGGGGCAGCTGTTGGGCCGGGTTGCGGTGCTAGAGCGGCAGCTCGACCTAGAGGGCTACCGAACGGGGAATGGGCAGGCTACTGCGAACCGCGCTGAGCTGGGCAGCGTAGAGGCGGCAGATTTTTCTGAGGTTTCGCTGGCAAATATTTCTCTGGCTCTAGTTGGCGGCCACGAGACGACCTACCGGGAGGTGCGCAAGGCGCTGCGGCAGTATGGACTCAAGCGCTGCATTCACGTACCGCCCCACAGCATTGCGAGCAATAGCCGTCAGCAAATCAAAGACAAAATTGGCAACTGCGACCTAGTGGTGACAATTACTAGCTACGTCGATCACTCTGTTTCGAAGTGTGTGAAACAGCTGAAAGATGCGCAGCTGCTGGCCGGTGAGTGTATTCGGGTGAGCTGCCACGGCAAGAGCGGTCTGGTGCGGGAAGTGCTTCAGTATTTTGCTGAGCCAGCGGCAACAATTTGAATCATCTGTTAAGAGAAATCACTGAGGTGAAGGGGCGCGTTAAGCTAGTACCGCACAATTTTCGCGCCCCCTTTAGTAGGTATAAAATGCAACGCTCTTTTGCGCTATTTCCCCGGATGATTCCGGCTGCTCCGGTCTTGGGTGTGCTGCTGGTTTCTGCGGGGCTAGCGGCTGGGTTGGCGGGCTGCACGCAGGTGAGCACTTCCAATTCGGTCAGTGATTTTCAGGCGACGGCGGCGACCACTTACACCTGGCAGGTGGAGTATCTTCCGCGTAATGCAGGCCCAGATCGTCCTAACGACCGGCGGATTGAAAAGTTTGACTCGACGACGGTGGTCAGTGTCAATGGCGTGCGGCCAGATGCGGCTGGGTCTGGGCCGGATAGTAAGGGTCTGTGGTGGCCGGTGCTGCCGCCGGAGCCCACGGTCGATGAGATTGAGGATCGGCGCCGGAAGGGAGAGACGCCTCGGCCGCCGGAGATAGTGAAGTCTACGGCGTTTAAGATGACGTTTGACCATGCGGGTGAGGAGAAGACGCTGCCGACGGGGCCAACGGTGTACCGGCAGGCGGTGAAGGCTTCTGAAAAGGAGCGATCGCTAATGCTGACGCTGGGGCCACAGGATGGGTCGGTGGTGAAGGCGGAGGTTCAGTAGGGGCTACGCGGTTGTCTTCGGGGAAGCTAGGGGTTCTGGGTACAAACGAGTGAGAGCGTTTGAACGAGAGCGTTTGAACGAGAGCGTTTGAGCCTGATTGGTGGCATGGGTTGCGGCCCCACCCCGTCGCTGCGCGCCACCCCTCCAGAGGCTCCCGTGTACACATAAGTCCGAGAGAGGCGTCACATCCCGCTGCCCTCATCCCCTAACCCCTTGCTCCCAAAGGGAGAAGGGGGACCGGATTCAAAGTCCTTCTCCCCACTCTGCGAGAAGAGCAAAGCTCTACGGGAGAAGGATTTAGGATGAGGGAAATGCAAGGTGTACTGGGACTTTCCGACATTTGTCTCATAGCTATGTGTACA
>JBCBFY010000203.1:0-6109 GCA_038527325.1 Cyanobacteria bacterium J06614_10 | reverse complement strand
CTTTAGCGGAAGATGCTCTTTCAAACCTGGGAGAAAGCAACCAAATAAAAAGAGCCAACCGAAGCTGGCTCTAAAACAAAGCTATCGTCAGTGCTTTTCTTGAGCTTACTTGACGGTTGCCTTTGCACCGGCATCTTCCAAAGCCTTCTTGGCTTCTTCTGCAGCATCTTTTGCCACAGCTTCCATCACAGCGATTGGGAAAGATTCCACCATAGTCTTGGCTTCTTTGAGGCCCAGGCCAGTAATCTTGCGGACAACCTTCAGGGTTGCGATCTTCTTATCAGCAGGGACTTCGTCCAACATGACGTCGAATTCAGTCTTCTCTTCTTCGGGCTCAGCGCCACCAGCGCCACCAGCCGCCATCATAACGCCGCCAACAGGGGCAGCTGCGCTTACACCAAAAGCTTCCTCAATCTGAGAAACTAGCTCAGAAGCTTCTAGCAAAGATAGCGATTTCAGTTTTTCCAAAATTTCGTCGGTTGCAGCAGACATAACGTCTCTCCTTATGTTTGTGAATGTTTGTGTTTTGCAAGTGTTGTTTGTACGCAGGCTACTTATGCACGAGCACGCAGAATAAGCAGATTGCTTCTACGCTTCGCCTTTCTCTGTGTACGCTTTGACGCCACGACCAATCGAGGCAGGGACTTCTTTGATGCCCAGCGCAATCTTGGTTGCCACAGCGTTGATGCCAATGGCGATTTTTGCGTACAGTTCGTCTTTGGTTGGTAGGTCAGCGAGCGCTTCCGCTTCTTTCTGACCTAGCAGCTTGCCTTCTAGCACGCCGCCGCGTAGCTCAGTTTTCTTAGTATCCTTCTGAAACTTTTTGTACGCTTTGACCGCCGAACCAATGTCTTCTTTGGTCAATAGGACCGCAGACGTGCCCGTTAGCAAAGACTCCAGATTTTGCCACTGTTCTTGGCCATCAATGGCACGCTTCAGCAGCGTGTTCTTAGAGATTTTGCAGACGGCGCCCGATTCTCTCAGGCGGTTACGCAAATCGCTAATTTCAGAAACAGATAGGCCTCTGTAATCGATTACAAAAGCGGATTCTGACTCATCTAAAAGCCCTTTTAGCTCGCCTACAAGCTCTTTCTTGTTTGCAAGGGTTCTTCCCATTCCATTTCACCTCCTTTTTGTTTAGATTTTTGCTGTTTGAACACTCGTGATGAGTGGGTAGATATCAGCGGGCAGAGGCCCAACAGCAAAGCCCCAATCCAAAACCAGATCGGGGCATACGTATCGAAGCATTGCCGGACACAGTGCCAGCCTTCAACCGCAAACCTCGGTAGGAGATTAAGCCTTGAAATACAAAATGAGCATTTTCCACAAGTATCTCGTAGCGCCTACTGTCTCTGGTCGCTGTATTCAGTTTTAGGCTTGAATCATGGACTACCGGTGCTGGCTATCTACCTGTGTTGTCTAACTGTTTTTAGCGATCTGCTTAGTTAGCACTTCAAACAACGTTATTCGCCGAGTTTCAAATCTCGCAGGGCC
The DNA here is from genome assembly GCA_038527325.1 of Cyanobacteria bacterium J06614_10. Taxonomy (GTDB): domain Bacteria; phylum Cyanobacteriota; class Cyanobacteriia; order Phormidesmidales; family Phormidesmidaceae; genus Phormidesmis. The sequence continues at coordinate 4,615 of JBCBFY010000203.1, read as the reverse complement.
TGAATATCTACCGGAATAGAAGGCCCCATCGTAGATGAAACGGAGACGGACCGCCAGAAGCGACCCTTCGCGCCAGAAGGACGGTTGCGATCAATCGTCTCTTGTAGCGCCTTTAGATTTTCCAGCAAATCGGCTTCTGGAAAATCTGCCTTTCCAAACTTAACATGAACGATGCCCGTTTTGTCAGCTCGAAATTCTAGCTTACCTGCCTTAAATTCTTGGATGGCATTGGCTAGGTCGAAGGTAACGGTGCCGCCCTTGGGAGAAGGCATGAGGCCACGGGGACCGAGCACTCGGCCAAGCTTGGCAACTTTGGGCATCATGTCTGGCGTTGCCACCAACACATCAAAATCCATCATGCCCTTGCTAATCTCATCGATTAGCTCTTCTGACCCGGCAAGGGTGGCACCGGCTTCGTTGGCTTCATTCACCTTTTCGCCACGGGCAACTACTGCCACTCGCACATCTTGACCGGTTCCTTTGGGCAGGGCAACGGTTGTTCTGAGCTGCTGGTCAGTGTACTTAGGATCGATGCCCAGACGGATGTGGGCTTCTGCGGTTTCAGTAAATTTTGCGGTTGCTGTTTCTTTGAGTAGGGCAACGGCTTCTGCAGGCTGATAGTCGCGATCGCTATCAACTTTTTCATACAGCGCCTGCATGCGCTTCGAGATTTTCGCCATGTTTCTTTTCTGGGGTCACTAGCGAGACAGTCGTCTCTCCCCCGGTAATGTGTACGGTATTAGCTGTTTGGTTTGGGTCTAGTATTAGCTGTCTGACTCGAACAATCGAGCCTTAGCCAGCGATTTCAACGCCCATATTCCGAGCGGTGCCTTCGATGATATTCATTGCCATCTCAATGTCATTTGCATTGAGGTCTGGCATTTTCATTTCTGCAATTTCCTTGAGCTGAGCGCGGGTGATAGACCCCACCTTCTCAACTTTAGGATTACCCGACCCTTTCTCAATCTTTGCAGCCTTCTTGATCAAAACCGAGGCCGGCGGCGTCTTTAGGATAAAGGTGAAACTTCTGTCTTCAAAAACAGAAATTTCGACCGGAACGATCAAACCGGCCTTTTCAGCGGTTCGAGCGTTGTAATCCTTGCAGAACGCCATGATATTGACACCATGCTGACCCAGGGCTGGGCCAATCGGAGGTGCAGGGTTCGCCTTGCCAGCAGGAATTGCCAGCTTAATGAGCGCAACTACCTTCTTTGCCATTGATTGACTCTTACTTATTGAACTGTTTTGACGGGGTCTTGCCAGGGCTCGACCCTTCACTAAACCGTAACCCGCCCGCTCTGAACCGCGAAGAAAGGTGCAAACCATCATGCACCCCGTCCAGCGGCTTAGCTCAGCCTAGGCTACGACTCTTTTTTCACTTGATTGAACTCAAGCTCGACAGGAGTGTCGCGACCGAAAATAGAGAGCAGCGCTTTCAGCTTGCTGCGCTCTGGGCTCACTTCGATCACCTCACCCTCAAAGTCTTTAAACGGACCAGAAAGCACGGTGATCTTGTCACCGGCTGCCATGTCGATTTTGACCACGGGAGCTTGCTCCTGAGTCTGCTTAAAGATTCGCTTTACCTCACCTGGACTGAGCGGCATCGGCTTAACATGTCCTCTGCCTCGGCCCTGGGCGCGGCGCTGCTCGGCACCCACAAAGTTAATCACGTGGGGCGTGTTTTTTACAACTTGCCAGGCATCGTCGTCAAGGGCCATTCGAATGAGCACATAGCCCGGGAAGACTTTTTCTTCAATGTTGTGGCGAGTGCCGTCTTTGCGCATTTTGACGGCGGGCGTCTGAGGAATCTCAACCTGCAAAATAAGATTGGACAGATCAAATGTCTTTACGCGCTGCTCTAGGGTAAGTTTGACCTTTTTTTCGCAGCCAGAGGCGACCTGTACCGCATACCATCGAGGCTTTTGCGTGCGGACAGCCACCTTGTCTTGATCTTCTGTCTGCAGATCTGCCGCTTCAAGATCCTGAGACTCATCGTAGTTAGAATCGTCGGATGCGTGAACCATAAGAAATCGCCTATATTACCGCCTACAAGTTGAATGTCTAAATATCAAAAAAGTTCAAAAAACCAAAGTGAATCGTCGGTTGGCCAAGCTCAGTAGTAGGGTTGGCCATTACGCCGGTCAAACGGGCCTGATTTAATCCCGCCTCAGGCACTAAAAGACCTGCCGAGAAGCCCAGCCGAACAGCTTATCTACCAGATAAATGAGCGTCGCGGAAAGACCCACCATCAAAATCACCGCTGCCGACTCGCTAATTAGCTGCTGGCGTGTGGGCCAAATCACCTTAGCAAGCTCTTCGCGTGTCCCCTGAGCAAACGCGCCAGCACTAAAGCTATCGTCGGCGGTGCTCGCCGCTGGCTTAGCTGTCTGCTTCTTGGGTTTGGTTGCCTTCTCCGCTGGTTTAGCGTCTTTTTTAGCCACTGGTTTTGGATCCTCGCCTAGTCATACAAGACTTTATGGGTCATTTATAGTTGGATTTATGCCAGCTATTTTGCCAGCTAGGTTTCTAACTATAGCGCCACCTCAACCGGAACAAAACAGCAAGTAGGCACCTACTGCCGAGTCTTCAGTTGCAAGCGTGCAGCCAGTTTTCATCTGGCCATCTTTTATCATAGCAATGCTTGTCAGCTCGCCAACCCTTCAGACAGGACGCTGCCCGAAGATCGACGGCTGTGACAAGCACTTACCCAAATCTTCGGACAGCGTTGCGGCTTGAATAGCCTCTGAAACACGCCCTGAGGGACTCGAACCCCCGACATTCGGTTTTGGAGACCGACGTTCTACCAACTGAACTAAGGACGCATACCTTGCCTGAGGAAGGAAGAGCCGTTCGCTCAATTGCGCTTACAGCCAGTCACTGCTTGGATGCAATGACTGATGCAATCACTACAGTGAGCGGTCAAAGCGCTGCTTCAGGCGGGTTGCCTTACCAACGCGATCGCGTAAGTAATACAGCTTAGCCCTACGAGCCTTACCTCGGCGGATCACCTTAATATTAGCAACTCGTGGAGCATGGAGCAAAAAGACTCGCTCTACGCCCACGCCCTGAAAGATGCGGCGAACCGTAATCGTCTCGTTAATGCCACCATTGCGCATGGCAATGACAGTCCCTTCGTAGGGTTGGACGCGCTCTTTACCGCCCTCTACGATTCGCACACCGACTCGAACCGTATCCCCAACGTAGATCTTTGGCAGATCGTCTTTAATTTGTTCCGCTTCAATAGAGCGGATAATTGCTTCAGCGTTCATCACATTTGTAAAAGCGCACAGTCTTTAACAATAGACTATAAAGTAGGCAATGGGAATAGGCTCTTCGAAGAAACTGTCAAGAGCCCGCCGAAGAAGCCGCCAAAGAGCCCGCCAAAAAGATCTGCAACCCGCTACGATGGGAGACGGAAACGCCGCTGTACGTAATGACTTGCCTGAATGAATTTTCTGACTAGCCTCCTGCCAAAAATATCTTTTCCCCCCGCGCTGAACGTAAAGCCAGGAAGACGCATTGAGATCAAGTCAGCCTCGGAAGTAGAAACCATGCGGGCTGCTTCCAAAATTGTGGCGACCGTCCTCAAAGAAATCAACGACATCACAGCCCCAGGCATGACCACCGGCGACCTAGACGACTACGCCGAAAAGCGCATTCGAGAAATGGGTGCAACGCCTAGCTTCAAGGGCTATCACGGGTTCCCAGCTTCCATCTGTGCCAGCGTCAACAATGAAGTTGTCCATGGCATTCCTCGCAAGCGTAAAAAAATCCACAGCGGCGACCTTGTCAAAATAGACACCGGTGCCTACTACGAAGGATTTCACGGGGACTCCTGCATCACGATCTCTGTAGGCGAGGTGAAGCCCGCCGCGAAAAAGCTTGCCGAAGCCGCAGAAGAAGCCCTCTACGCAGGCATCGAGCAGGTCCGACCCGGCAATTCGCTCATGGATATTGCCGGTGCGATTGAGGATTCGGTCAAGGCGAACCAGTTCTCTGTGGTGAAAGACTTTACTGGCCATGGCGTTGGCCGCAACCTACACGAAGAGCCCGCTGTTTTTAACTTTCGCACTACTCAGGCGCCCAACGTGATTTTGAAGCAGGGCATGACGCTGGCTATTGAGCCCATTTTGAATGCGGGATCGCAGCATACCCGCACGCTGAGCGATCGCTGGACCGTCGTCACGCTAGATCGCGGCCTGTCTGCCCAGTGGGAGCACACCGTGCTGGTTACCGACACAGGCTATGAAATTTTGACTGACCGTACGAAGGTGTAGGCTATTCCGGCTTAGCCTATTCTCTGGGCTTATTCTTTGAGGTCTTCTAGGCTGACGCAGGCTTCGTCATCGTATTCAATCTCGATTTCGAAGTTGTAGGCTTTTGAGCTGCGATCGCTCGGAAAGTCTTCGTAGGCGGCAACAGTTGCCTGAATCTGCTCGTTGAGGGCGCTGTAGCCGGTGCTGCGAATGACGGTGGGCCGATCAACAATGTCACCGTCCGCATCGAATAAGACGCCAATTTCCGCATCGTGGGGTTCTTGTTCTAGGCAGAGGCTCAGGGGTTGCCTGTCTGGTATTTCAGAGACTTCTAGGGGATAGGTTACCTTTGCGAGTCC
>JBCBFY010000202.1:0-6163 GCA_038527325.1 Cyanobacteria bacterium J06614_10 | reverse complement strand
GATGCAACAGCTGTTGTTTAAACAGTCTTTTGTAACAAGATAAGCTTCCGTAGCAAACATCACAAAAGATCTTTTAGCAGACTGTTTTACTAGGGAGAAAGTCAACAAGTCAACACATACACCCCAAAAAAGGGAGCGAGCACATGGTCGGAACGCTCACAAACACTCAGTCCGAAGCGCAGTCCGAAGCGCAGTCCAAATTGCAAACCGAAGCCCAAACCTTGGAAGAAAAGGCAAAGGCGCTGGGTATCAAATTCTTTCTGGTATCCTACACCGACTTACTTGGAGGAACGCGGGCGAAGCTAGTGCCCGCAGCGAAAATTGGCTCAGTCGAGCAGTCAGGTGCCTTTTTCAGTTCATTTGCCTCGAACTTGGGCTTGGGGCCAGACGCTGCCGAAATAGCCGCCATCCCTGACTCTAGTTCGTTGATTCAGCTGCCCTGGGAGCCTACGGTGGGGTGGGTAGCTAGCGATGTCTACTTTGAAGGAGAGCCCTTTCCTGCTGCGCCGCGCATGATTTTGAACCGGGCGATCGCACAGTGTGAGCAAATGGGCTACACCTACAAGGCTGGCATAGAAGCTGAATTTTTCTTGCTGAAAAAAACAGAACGTGGCTACGCGATCGCCGATGACCGCGACACGGCTGAGCGCCCCTGCTACGACCAGCTAAATCTCATGCGACAGTTCGATCTGATCTCCACCATTGTGGGCTACATGGAAGCACTAGGGTGGGAGCCTTACCAGTGCGACCACGAAGATGCCAATGGACAGTTTGAGCTGAACTGGGGCTACGCAGATGCTAAAACGACCTGCGATCGCCACGTATTTTTTAAGTACATGGTGAAAACGCTAGCCGAACAACGCGGCCTCACCGCCACCTTCATGCCCAAACCCTTTAGCCACATCACGGGCAACGGTGGCCATGTACATAACAGTCTGTGGCAAGGCGATACCAACAGCTTTGAAGCTGGCGCAGATGCGGGCGGTCTCTCCACCGTAGGCTATCACTTCTTGGGAGGGGTTTTAGCCCATGCCAAAGGGCTCACCGCCCTGTTTGCACCCACCGTAAATTCTTACCGCCGGTTGGGAGCCAGCGCCACCAATTCTGGCAGCACCTGGACACCTCGCTACATCTCCTACGGCGGCAACAACCGCTCCCACATGCTACGAATTCCAGAACCCGGACGGTTTGAATGTCGGCTGATCGACGGCTCAGCCACCATGTATTTGGCCCTAGCGGGGATACTCACAGCTGGGCTAGATGGCCTAAGAAAACAAACATCACCCGGAGAACGCCTTGACGAAAACTTGTTTGCACGAGGCGCAGAATTTCCCGACCTAGAGACATTGCCCACCAGCCTATTCGAAGCGCTGAGCGCCCTCAAGCAAAACAACCTGCTCACGGAGATGCTCGGCGAGCTTGGCACCAAAACCTTTTTTGAATTCAAAGAGAAAGAGTGGGACGCCTTTTGCGCTCAGGTGACCGATTGGGAGATGTCGCAGTATGTGAATATCTGAGTACGCACAAGTGTATGAGAGTTTGAATCTGGTTAGTGGCATGGGTTGCGGACCCACCCCGTCGCTACGCGCCACCCCTCCAGAGGGGAGCTACTTCAGACTTTGAGGTTAAAGGTGCTCAATCCCTTTAGATGTATAGCCAGGACAGATCCCCTCTGGAGGGGTGGCCGGAGCGCAGCGGAGGTCGGGGTGGGTCCGCACCACAGCTACTCAGCCAATATCTCGACAATATCTCACACTTGTTCACACAGTAGTCTCAAGTCAGCAGCCCTTCCTCAAGCGATGAAGCCAAATGCAAACTTGATTGAACGCTTGGTCACCCTTAATTACTTGCCCTCTAATTACTTGCCCTCTAATTACTTGCCCTCAATAGCTAAGGGTAACAGCCAAAGGGACGGTCAGAGCCATTGCTCCGCCGCCCCGATAGGTAATATTCGCTTAATTCAGTACTGAGGTCGACCTACGCCACCTGCTGAATTTCAGCGATCTCCGGGATAAATTCCCGTAGGCGGCGCTCAATGCCCATCCGTAGGGTCATCGCCGAACTCGGGCAGCTGCCGCAGGCACCCTGCAGGCGCAGCTTCACAATCGGGCCGTCGAGTTCAACCAGCTCAACATTGCCACCATCAGCCATTAGGTAGGGGCGCAGCTCGTCAAGCACTTTCTCAACATTGGGTTCAGTCAAAGCCAGCGTGGCCATCTTAATTCAATCTCCCAGTCGTAGATTTTGTTGCGTTCAGTTAACAGCAGTCTAATTAATTCCAGTCTAGCGGGTCTCCCACAAATAGCCGGTCTCAATTTTAGAACGGGTTCAGCTCTCCCGGAGCTGATCGAGGCGGGCCAGCACTTCCTGACTATGAATAGCCGGTCTCACCCCCAAAAATCGCTCTCTCAAGATCCCCTCTGGATCAATTAAATAGGTGTGCCGCATCGACATTGGCTTCATCCATGAGCCATAGGCCCGGCTCACCCCACCATCCACATCCGCCAACAGCGGAAAAACCAACCCCTCCGAGTCGCAAAACGCTTCGTGAGAGGCCACATCGTCTGCGCTGACGCCAATAATTTGCGCGTTGCGCGCCTGATATTCGGGTAGGTCACGCTGAAAGCGCTGGGCCTCAAGGGTACAGCCAGGGGTAAAGTCACGCGGATAAAAATACAGCACCACCCACTGACCCAAGTAATCAGTCAGTGCGACTTCTCCATCGCCACTGTTACTAGGTAGCGTAAATGCTGGAGCAGGCTGGTCGAGGTCTGGTTGTGGTCCACCCAGTGCGTGGGCCGCCGGTATCCAGGGGGACAGCGTGGTCAGAATACAAAGTAAGCTCGCAAAACACGCACTCAATATCCAGCGTGCTAAAATCGTGCGGCGCAGCGACATAAAACTTATAGATCTAAAGGGCAATCTTAAGTCTATAGCGCTCAAGCCCACAAAACCAGGGACGAAGATGACGGCCATTAGCCTTACGAAATACTGGCGAGAGAGTTGGGCAGTTGCCCGTCGTATCCTGACCGAGCTTTTTAGAAGACAGCGCAGCCTCATTTCATGGCTGATTTTCCCAGCGCTCATTCTCATGCTCAATGGGCTAATCACCGCTGAGCGAGCAGATACCACCGTGAGTACCGCTTTTGAAGTTGCTGCGCCACCAACCTTGGTGGGTGCCGCGCTATTTTTTAGCTGCTTGGGTGGCGGCGTTGCCACTGTGGTTTCCGAGCGAGAGCAGCAAACGCTGAAGCGGCTGTTTCTGTCTCCTTTGAGCGGGGTTTCTTATTTTCTGGGCATTTTTTTGGCCCATAGCGTGATTGGCATTGGGCAGACACTGGTGATATTTGCGATCGCAGCTTTTGCAGGCGCAAACTTCACCGGTGCCGCCTGGCCCCTGTCTCTGCTGATTATTTGGCTCAGCATTCTGTCCTACGTCGGTCTTGGCTTTATGCTGGGCACCCAGTTCGCCCGTCGCACCGAAGATGTCAGCGCTCTGATAGCCGCCTTTGGCGTGCCGCTAATGGTGCTCGGCGGCGCATTTTTACCGATTTCGCTCTTTCCAGACTCCCTGCTAGACATTGCCAAATTCAATCCGATTTACCACATGACCGAAGCGCTCAGCCTCGCCCTGCTCGATACGGAGCGCCCCCTCGGTGAAAACGGCACCCACTTTTGGTTTTTGATGGTCTTTGCGATCGCGATGGTTGCCGTTGGCTGGCTCTCATACCGGCGCATGCTCGTCGAAGAGCGCCAGCTTTAAAGAACAAAAACGTCAGCGCCAAAAACCAGCTATTTTTTCACCGGTCCTTTCTGCCTCGCAGCCAGCCTTTGCTCGCGCCACAGCAACCCCGTCAGGGCAAACAACCCAAAGATTAGAGCCGGTTCAGGCACAGATTCTGCGCTAGTCTCGGCGCCATAGACAACACCAGCCACACCAGCTGCCAATACATTGACAGGCACTGTAGCCCGTAGGCCCTGCGCCAAATCAGCCTCTGCACCAGCCACCGGCAAACCGCAGCGCTCTGGAACGTAGATCCCCCCCTCACTCGGACCTGCCTCCGGCCTGCCCAAATGCTGAACCCAATAGCGACCATAGGTAGACTCTCCCGTCGTATCAAATACACCAAACCCCACCTCACTAAAGCCCTCTTTCAAAAGATTCTTGCGGTGAGCCTCGCTATTCATCCAGCCATCAAACGCCAAAGCCGCCGTTTCATAGCCCGCAATCAAGTTCTCACCGGCAGCTACCGCCGCATAATTCGTCGCCTCAATTCGAGAGAGATAGGTCGATCCGTCCTTTCCCTCATGAGAAAAGAAATCTTGCACAGCCAACTCTTCCGCGTAGCGCTGCGCAGACTGCCCCAGCTGAAAAGAAAACCGTAATGGAGGCGCTTTCACCGCTGCTCTCGCCTGATTCGTCAGGGTCAGCAGCTCTGAGAAAGCCTCCCGCAAAGGGGCGCAGCGACTGTCCGTTTGCTCACTCGTTTCACCGGTAGTAAGACGATGATGATGACTGTTCTTTAAGGTGCGATCGCCCTTATCGCAACCGACCATCAACAGTCCGATCAGCACCAGACCCCATACGGCAGTCTTTCCCATCAGAAATGCTCCTAAATATTGCAGGTAGATATGGCAGACAACGCTTGCGCTGACAAACGCGCTGACAAAGTGGATCACAGGTATCTACCTACGACCAGCACATCTAAAGAGAGCACTACAGCCTCTGTCGAGTTGCGATATCAGCGCTTACGGTGACTGAAAGACTTCAGGAATAAGCAGTGAGCAAAAAATTCAGGAGATAAGACAGCAGGCACACCGCTCACTAAGCAAGTGAGGAGTAACGATTCGGGGACCTGCGCCAAAAAAATAGCGACAAAGTTTATTGAAGGAAGAGAACAGAAGGAAAACGTACTACGCAGCGTTGGAATAAATCCCTTTTGAGCAATTTTGCAAGCTCAACCCGTGACCAGCGTGAATTTCCCTAGTTTTACGCCTTCTTCACACAATCTAGTGCGCAACAAAAGCGAGTGCCATCCGCGTTTGCAACGATCCTTCTCCAGTTGTGAATACACACCTATTCATCAACACACGCAAATTTCCCGTACATTACAGATGGCAATTACAGACAGTCCCAAGCAATAAAGTCATCAATATGACACCCCTAAGACAGCCTTACTTACAGTTAGCGACCTTTGGAGCAGGCTGCTTCTGGCACACCGAAGAAGCCTTCCGCCCGCTTGCAGGCATCGTCCACACCTCCGTCGGCTACATGGGAGGCCACTTTGCCAACCCCAGCTATCTAGACGTCTTATCCCGCATTACGGGCCACGCAGAAGTTGCCCAGCTACAGTACGACCCGGCCACTGTCAGCTACGAAGCATTGCTCGATATTTTCTGGCAGTGTCACGACCCCACCACTCTCAACCGCCAAGGCCCTGACCGAGGAGAACAGTACCGCTCCGTGATTTTTTATCACACGACTGAGCAGGCGATCGCAGCCAAAGCCTCAAAGGCAACCCTCGACGCCAGCGATACCTACCCCAATCCCATCGTCACCGAAATCAAACCCGCCAGCGACTACTGGCTAGCAACCGACGACCACCAGCAGTACCTCGCCAAAAAATCTCGCGCGGCCTCGGCTCGTCTGTAGCGCTGAAAGGGAACTAACAGCGATCGCAACCCACCTCAAGACAGCAGCTGCTCACGCCAGCGACGCATCCGAATGCGACTCGACACATACCACGGCCAGCGATGATACTCAGCCAGTAGCCAGCCCGACATCAGGCTGTGGCTTATCCCCGTCAGCCCAATCCAGGTCAGCACAAACCGAAACCCACCCGAAGGCGGAAAAATATAGTTAGACAGCGAAATAATTAGCACAGGTGCAATCACTAGGCCAACCGCAAACCCCCAAACCAGGGAGGCCGCCGTATCACTCTGGTGCGCACCGCGCCACCGCCGCCCTGTCCACCGCCACGCCATCGGCTGCAGACTGTCGGCAAGCTGCAGCGATTGCGTCTGAAGATTCACCGTAAACATATGACGGCAGAAGTCGCAGGCAAATACATCCATCAGCGCAACGGCTCTAATATGACCGCTGCCGCAAGCTGGGCATAGGTAGGTGTCTTCATATTGCAAAGGCCGTTGCCCCATCTCGCCA
>JBCBFY010000201.1:0-6202 GCA_038527325.1 Cyanobacteria bacterium J06614_10 | reverse complement strand
TATATTTCTGAGACTTGAGTAAGTCTGTACAAATAATAGAAGTCTAGTATTATTACATAATTAAGAGAATCTATTATTTCTTATTCACATGAAGTGAATAAAATCTGTGTTTCTATGATGATATTTAAATCAGTTGAATTCTGGAATTTGGTATCATTGGGCCGGGGAGAATGTTAAAAATATTTAACATCGGCTATGAAGAGTCTTAGATACCAGCGAATAATTTATTATTCTATCACTCAATCAGTTCCTATATGTATCTTGTCCTATTTGATATTCTTAGATTCAAGAATTATTTGAAATCCTGTTCCTTTATAGTTTGCTGGATTTTGGAGTGGGTATAGTTTGATCTATTTCTAAAGATATTTCTATATACGTAATCTTCCTCAACGGTTAATACCCCGTTGTTTGATAATTTAATTGTTTTTATAAGTATCGTACATATTTTCAGAATTGAATTGTTCTCATTTGAAAAGTTAGGTTTTATGCCTTTAGTGTTCAAAACTCTTCATTTGAATTGATGGTACTGGTAACACTTTCAATGTTTGTGTGTACGTGCGTTATGGCGTCACTTTTCATACTCTGGGGGTTGGGCCTCCCTGCGGGTTCGTTGGGTTTCCCTTTGGGCTCGTCAGGATATTTGCCGAGTTTCCCGCGTAAATCTTTTGATATTCCTATCTAATTTAATATCCACGTAACTTTGAAATAATATTATTTATTATATTTGATGCTATTCATTAATTATTACATTTCATAACTCTAAAATTCAGTTTGATTATCTACTTTCAAAATTATATGACAATCTATTTAAATATATAATACAAGGGATATTACGTCATTACCAATTTCCACAGTTCAACTGATTCCTTATTTAATTTTGTTTATATTTTTGTATTGCAAGGTTTAGCATTAAGTTTGAGTCGTTGGGTATCAAACTATATTTATCTAGTATTTTATTATATTTATTTCAAATTCTATGATAAATGTATACTAAAGATATTTGAATTTGAAATTTATATATCTGGTGAAAATTATGTTTTGGTTTTTGTGGGCGGGTCCAAGTTGGCGTGGGGGTATATATATTAGCCTCTTTGGAGCGTCCTGGCAGAGCTGGGAAGAATAGAGTAGAGGACGTTCCGTCCTTTGGACGTCAGGACCATGGAACCGGCGAGTTCCACGCTGTCATCTTGTATTGACCTGGGCGACGCCCTTATGTCATCTTGTATTGCCCTGGGCGACGCCCTTAAGAATTCTTAGGAAAACACTTAAGTACTATTGTTTGTACTTCATGTTTACTGACGAAGTCAAGATGCTTCGTCAGCAGAACATGTTAGTTTATTATTTCTGATAATTTGTACCTCGTGTTTACTGACGAAGTCAAGATGCTTCGTCAGCAGAACATGTTAGTTTATTATTTATGATATTTGTACTTCATGTTTACTGGCGAAGTCAAGATACTTCGTCAGCAGTACATGTTAGTTTATTATTTCTGATGTTTGTACCTCATGTTTTACTGGCAAGTCAAGATACTTCGTCAGTGGAAACATGTCTGATTTTTATTTCTCAAGTATTATTGTTTGACTTGTGATGTTTTTACTGGCAAGTTAAGATTCTTCGTCAGTAAAAGCTAGTGATTATTATTTATGGTACTCCGTATATCCTTTTATTATGAGAAATGTTTTACTGGCAAGTCAAGATACTTCGTCAGTAGAAACATGTATGTATATTATTTTTCATAGGTATTGATTAGAGTATAGTTAAGAATGTGAAAATTACTGGTAATGTTTCTCATGCATAATGCATGAAAGATGTCTAGGTATACCATACTTCAGTGTATGAAGACCCATATGTGGGGGTAATTGAATATTTATATCTGTGACTGAATGTTCAGTGCAGATTCTTATGATTACATGCAACTTAGGCATGAAGACTAGACATGTATATTATTGACTGAATCTGTTTTATCAGATGGATACAAATAAAATATATATTTATAATTTGGATTATACAATTAGTCTAGAGTAATTTGGTATTTCATTGAATAATTTCTAACAGGTAGTCTAGATGTGTTTATTATTATGAATCTGTAAAATGAACCTTAATATGATTGAGTTCGTCTATAACAACGCTGTTGGTGTTATAGTTTAACATATTTAATCCCTTGATCATGGATTTGAAGTCTTTGGTGATCTAGGTTCTAGGCATTAATGGGTTAATGTTTGGTGTAACTTTATTGTTGGATTCATTTTCGATTGATGATTTCTAGATATAATTTGTTTAGATTAAAATTTATTATGATCCGTCATTTTCGGTTAATAAAAGTGGGTTGTCCTTTCATAGTTTGCTTTGCGCATGCGCGCTTGGGTTTAGGTCTAAGCCTATCCTTTGGGTATATTAATGACCGCCATTTTCTAATTCGCCATTTTTAATCTTTGGTGGGTAAATTTGTTACTTCTTTCTTTATACTGAACGTTAACTGTATTATCATATTTTCCTTTGGATTTAGATTTAAATAGTAATTCCACGTTAGATACATATTTATATATATTTTATATAAGCACATATTCTTTTGGATCAATTGCTCTTTACATTTTTTTTTGGAATTCCAACAATAATCTTACAACCATATTTCTGACATTTGTGACAATTGTATTTAGTTATTAGGCTCTATATTCCATTTTCGATTGACGCACAGGTTAGCGTAGTTGCGAATGTATTATAGAATCTTCTTATCTCTATCTTGGAATCATTAGGGATATATATTCTAGATCTAACGTAATCGTCAATTGTTATGATAGACACAGAGTAGTCAAGTGGGCATGAGCGCGTCAGGAACGACAGTGTTGGCAAGAAAGCCTATTTAATCTATGTTTGATTTAACATTTTTATACACTCTCCTTTCTCGAAGTGTTCCTGGTCATTTCACTGCTATTGTTTTTGTTTGCTTAAAAATAAATATTATTTAACGTAAGATAGGGTATTCTTAACGTAAATGTATGGTCTTTGAATTTATTTGTAAGGCCGTTATCATGTAATTGCATAATTATTTTAATTATGGTATTATATGTTAAACGTGTAGTTATCATTGTCCATAGCTTGAGAATTTTGGATAGCTTCTTTTCAACTGGTTCCAATATAGGTTAGGGAATTGTTTTATAAAAGAAAATAGAAAATAAATAAAAAAAAAAAAGAAAATAATTCGAAAATCTATTTTAGTTTTTCTTCTTTTCCTTTTCCATTTCTTATCTTTTCTTTTATTGAATCCGTATACCAGCGTTCTTTAAGATTGTAGAATTCCCCAGTGAGGACTTAGGAGTGGGGCTCCTGTACAGTCTTATATGAATGACCTGTATTTGGATTTACAGTCTATAATATTTGAAGACTTAATGTCTCACCGATCAGTGTGATCTTAATAAATATATTTTCAATACAGAATTCCTCACAAAATGGTCCTTCGAATATAAATTTAGAAAAATATTAGCTTTTCTAAACCGGATTCAATTTGAGATTGATTAGTTTGGAATTTCTTTCCTTTATTTCTTTTGGATTGTAGCCTATTGGTAACGCACTTATTGTTTATTGTCTGTTGGCGCTATATTTCACGTCAATTTAAGTACTTGCCTTATCACAGCCTTAATACATAATGTTCTTAAGATGGTCTTTATGTTGCCTTACTTGTCGGCTAGCTTCCTATTTATAATCTTTTATCCTTCTTTCTGTTTATTTAGGTCCATATCTATATTATAATTTGTATAAAAATATTGAGATTGAGGTGGGTATATGAATATAATATATTGGGAAGTTTCTGGGTGTATAGTGTTTGAATAATTCTTCTGCTTTCTATTATCTTGATAGATAGGTTAATGTCTTTGTAAACCCACCTTAATTTGGATTAAATTGATCAACATATAATTTATGTGTATTCTCATTTGATATGATATGTTGGTTTATATTTACTGAATGTGGTTTAACCAGGTTCGATTTGATATAATTGCATGCCAGGAAATGTTTTCTCGCTTTGCTGCTTTGTTTTTCTTCTCTTTGGTGTGTAAAAAAAAAAAAAAATAAGGGTTTGAGATTTCTATATAATGAATCTTATATTTACATTGTAGATGCTCAGATCGGGTGCACAATGATTAGAAATATAATCTATACAATATAAGTTGAAGCCAAGGTATGGGTACTTCTAAAAGTATTTTCAGCTTCTCTGTGAATTTATATTTTGTCTTGTGACATTTCTGTCTCTTCTAAATGTTTGGAATTTTCACAATGAACTACCGTTCCACTTGAAATTTGTATCTGATGCTACAATAGGTCATATATTCATTCCTAATGTGTAGCATTTAACATGACACAGCCTCATGGCAATATCTTCTCTTCCTAGAGAACATTTAATATAAAAATAAAATAATATAAAAATACTTAATATGCTACAGGTGTAGCTACTATGTGGCTGTCTACCTTCCAGTCCTTGCTTATCTTCCTTTAAATTATCATTATAATCTTGTTCCAGATTCTCTACTCATTATAACATTATACATGTTTACTCCACATTCTTTATATGTTTCTTTTAAACATTGAGATATATGAGAGTAGAACTCTTGTTTATGTTTGTGGGATACTCTGTTGCTTGCGAGATCGTCACTTTCTCCACAATATATCACAGTTTACCTAAATATTTACATACAGTATAGCAATGTACGTTTTCACTTATTCGTTTGAATAAGTGGGTCCTTTTGATATTTGGTCATACACTTATTACCTTTACAGGTATCATTTAAATACATTTATATGATTCTCGTCTTCTTGAGAGAAGATTTAATGAATATTTTTGATTCTGCCTTTCTTTGTTCATCTTATAATTACTGATATTGCTGTTTATCTTAAAATTACTGCTGTTGTTATTGTCGTATGAATACTTTGACAAAGTTTACAATTGCTGTTCTTTCATTTCTAGATCTTTGGTTGTAAACATAAATCTTTCTTATATTTTGGAATTTCTGAGTTGGTTCTAAAGAATCTGACATTTGATACAAAAATGTATAATCACTTGCCTTTCAGGTACATATTAATCATTAAAGTTTCATTTAAGGTGTGAATTAATAAGGCCGCCTTATATATATATATTAGTCCATGGACATAGGTACGTACGGTATATATCTTCAGTCCGCTGTTGAGGAGAGAAGAGAATCTATATATGGTGATAAGTATGGAAGTAGGAAATTAATATACTGACTATGCATGACTAGTTGTAGCTAGTGCACGGAAATATTGATTGTTTGAATTTATTACTTTAAGATTTATCCTTGATGAAATAAATTTTAGCTTAGCATTTAATGTTGATTCCATCAACGGTAATTAGTTAGGTGTGTGCTAACCATAAAATGTGTTCCATATCTTAATTACAGAATTGTGGTATGCTCTATATTCCGAGTATTTGATGATGAGTACTTCAGTTCCTCTCTTGATTTACGTTTTCTATGAAGAAGGAAAAAGAAGAATAGCAAGATTGAAGAAGTTTAATTTGAAAAAGAAAAAAAAAAAAAAAAAAAAAAAAAAAAGATAAGTTATCTGTTTATGCTTCTGATTTCTTTAAAACTTATGTTATTACTTGAGAATAGCTGTTGGGATTCTAAATGCAAATTTAAATGCACTTCATGGAAAGCGATAAATTTCCATATCAAGTTAGGAGGCGTGAAACAGTTTCTCAAGTTTAGGATATATATGTATATGTATGTAACAATTGTTATAAGACGTATTTATTTGGTATCTTTCTAAGGGATTTGATATAATATTTTTTACAAGTTCTTTGTTGAGATAGCAAATGTTTTTGCTTACAATATTATTTTATGTGATGCTTGTATTCTTACTTATATTAGGTCATGGTTGTTTGACTATAAGTTACTATTATTTATTAGTGTTTGTGATATTTGGGTGATTGATTAATAGATCTATTCACCATACAGGTTGAAAAATAAAATGCTCAGGTTTAAAACTCTTTCATAATTAAGGATTGGAGATATAGCATTTTGGAATTTCTCATTCGAAAAGATCTCGGCTTACATTGAAACTTAGGTTTCATTGATTCTAGAAGTCTCTATAAATGGTCGTTTTAAACATTATACGACTTACATAGTCTTATTATAAACATATTTGTTTTATCCCATTTTGATACCCCTATATTTTTTTTCAGTATGTGGAC
>JBCBFY010000200.1:0-6341 GCA_038527325.1 Cyanobacteria bacterium J06614_10 | reverse complement strand
AGGGGTGCAGGTGAGTTAGCGAAGACCCAAACGCCATGGTAGGACCGCAAAGCCCCACGATAGTCTCATTGCCATCGGCATGAATGGTATGCAGCTGAACGATGCCCCGGCAAATGATGTAAAGGTGCTGAGACTGCAGGGGAATGGTCAATCCCGCGCTGTAGGTGACGAGCGATCGCTCTTGATAGAGCTGCTCAAGATGAGCGATATACGGGTTAGACGACGTATCGGCCTGAAGAGAAGTTGTCAAAGACAAAACAAATTAACCCCAATGAGCTTCCAGCTTTTAGAAACATAATGGGGGCGCGGCGTTAACCCTAAAGAAAGAATAGGTTAAGAAAACGGAAAAATTACGCAGGTTTTTTCCAAAACCTGCTACCTCGGTTGTTGAACGAGCATCAGCCAGCAGGGCTGTTAGCAGTCGTCAGGTGTCGTACGTCTGTCACCTGACCGGTGACCGCAGCAGAGGCTACCATGGCTGGGCTCATCAGCAGTGTTCGCCCCGAAGAAGAACCCTGACGGCCCTTAAAGTTTCGATTAGAAGACGATGCGCTGATTTGGGTGCCTTGCAACTTGTCTGGGTTCATCGCGAGACACATTGAGCAGCCAGGCTCTCGCCACTCAAACCCCGCTTCAACAAAGATTTTATCTAGCCCTTCGGCTTCTGCCTGCGCTTTTACCCGCTCTGAACCGGGCACCACAAAGGCTTTCACACCTTCGGCGACCTGCCGCCCCTGGGCAACTTTTGCCGCCTCCTGCAAGTCACTCAGGCGCCCGTTTGTACAGCTCCCTACGAAGCACACATCTACCTTTGTGCCTTCGATTTGCTGCCCGGGTGACAGCTGCATGTATCGATAGGCCTCCTCTGCAATGGGGCGCTCATCTGCTGGCATGGTCTCAGGGGTGGGGACCGCTTCATTGACGCCAATGCCCTGCCCAGGGGTGATGCCCCAGGTAACCGTCGGGGCGATGTCTGCAGCCTCAAAGGTGACAACGTCGTCGTATTCAGCGTCTTGGTCGCTGCGCAGGCTCTCCCACCAGGTCACGGCCTCGTCCCACTGCTCCGCTTTCGGCGCAGAGTCACGCCCTTTTAGGTAGTCGTAGGTTGTCTGGTCGGGATTGACGTATCCGCAGCGGGCACCCCCCTCAATCGACATGTTGCAAAGGGTCATCCGCCCTTCCATGGAGAGGCTCTCGATGGCGCTACCTGCAAATTCGTAGGCAAAGCCCACGCCACCCTTTACCCCCAGCTTTCGGATGATGTGCAAGATGACGTCTTTGGCGTACACCCCAGATGGGAGTTCACCATTTACTTCGATGCGGCGGACTTTGAGCTTGGCGAGGGCCAGGGTTTGGGAGGCAAGCACGTCGCGAACTTGGCTGGTGCCGATGCCAAATGCGATCGCACCAAAGGCACCATGGGTCGAGGTATGGCTGTCTCCGCAGGCGATAGTCATGCCTGGCTGAGTCAGTCCCTGCTCCGGTGCAATCACGTGCACAATGCCTTGAGACCCCGAGCCCACATTAAAAAAGCGAATGCCGTGGGCCTGCGTATTTTTCTCTAGGGCGGTCATCATCTTCTCTGCCATCGGGTCGGCAAAGGGACGCGACTGGTCTTCGGTCGGTACGATGTGGTCGACCGTGGCGACCGTGCGCTCTGGATACATCACCTTGAGTCCGCGCTCATTGAGCATGGCAAAGGCTTGGGGGCTGGTCACCTCATGGATTAGGTGCAGGCCAATAAACAGCTGGGTTTGGCCAGAGGGTAACGTCCCTACCGTGTGGGCGTCCCAAACTTTATCAAAAAGGGTCCCTTTGCTCATAGCGATGTGCGTACCAAGAGGTTAAATATCAGAACAATCAGAATAGTAATCTATAGTAGACCATGGCTTTGCGGGGCGTGCGCTTTGCAACAAAAACTCTTGCGCTATCGCTGCGATGCTGGCGCTGATGCCTCTGCGTCCACGGTTGCCTTCCCTTTTTCATAGGCTTGGTCAAATAGGCGCTCTAGCTGAGCGTGGGTGCCTCGGATGGGCGCTATAACGGCCTTTCCCCACTCTAGATATTCATCAATGCGGGTGATTGGCCAGCCTTCTGGTGGGGCGATCGCAGTATCGCGGACGTTAGAAATTTTGTCGGCGAGTTTGACGAGTTTGGCGCGATCGCTCAGCCCTGCTGCATGGTCTATCTGCTTTTGTTTGCGTACGGTCTTGGGCAGCGACTTGTCATCGGTCACTTCGGCAACCACATCTCGGATGGCTCTGCCAAAGCACTGCTCAAGCTCTTCAAAGGTGGTCTCAGTATCTTCTACCGTGTCGTGTAGCAACGCCGAAATGAGCACGACTTCATCTGTGACGCTAGCCTCATTCAATAAAATGTTGGCAACGGCAATGGGATGGTTGATGTAGGGCGTTTTGTCACTGTCTTTGCGGCGTTGATGACGGTGTTTATTCGCAGCAAAATTCAATGCTTTGAGAAACTGAGCACTCATCACCTTGCTGAGTGAGTCAAAATTGAGAGCGGTGTCGGTACCTAACCTTTCAGATACCGATTGCTTAGAGTGGGTCATACAGCTTTTTTGAAGAGACGATTAACGTTAGTCGTGATAGAGCGGTGTAAAAATCTTTCCTGGTGTTTATTGTGCCTGGTGATGGCGATCACACCGACAGTGATCATGATTTCTTGTGATGTCTTGATGGCTTTTGCCGATCTGTCTTCAAAGTTTGTTACTTAAAGGCCTGATTTTGTTTCGGTAGATGAATAATCCATCAAAAACTGTTGATATTTCTGAGAGCTAGGGCAAAATACTTATTAATAGTCATTGCATAGATACTTGCTTCTATCATCAAAATTGCCGTGAGAAATGTGCGGTAATTGGCCATATTTCCAAAAAACGCCCCTTTTTGGTTTGTAAGGCTCGTTTTAGCAGCAAATACACATTCACATAGGGTGCCAATCGGCATATGGTCACAGCCAACTGCCGTTGCACAAACATCATACGAAGGTTGTTTTGTTCCTTTTCTGTTCTACCTTCTAGTGGGTTTGGGATGGAGAACTGTTCGCTATCTCTAAATGCCGCATTAGCCATGGGGAGAACGCTCTCTTTGCTGCTTATTTTTAAATACTTAACTGCCCGTATCTCATCGCACATGACTTCTTTGGGCTCATCATGAAGCCTCTCCCTGAAAAGTCGTTTAAATTAAAAAAATATGTCAGTTATCACATCACAAAAAACAAAGTTTTGGGTTCTTTGCTGTGAAGAAACCGAGGTAACTCAAACAATCTCAAGAGCAGTTGCCAATTGGCAATTGCCAGGTGTTCGATCTCGTGTGGGCTATCAGCTGCCGCTAGCGGTTGCCGATGCGATCGCCCAGGCAGACTATGCACTGTTTGTCACTCCCCATCGTGCAAAGAGCTTAGAACTTAGCATTACGCCGCTCAGCATCACCCAGAGCATCAACTCTAGCCCCACAAGCCCCGCTTCCTTGCTTGCTACCGTACACAATCGCCACGGTAAAACGCCCCAGTCTTGGTGGGCCCAGCTCCCCACGGAGCTAACAACCCAGCAAACCGTCGACCAGGCGCTCAGCAAAATCAAAGAGTTTGTGCGCCCCTATGCCTACGCGAAAAGTGCCCCCAGCGCCTCTCACCGAGGGCACTCATCGGCTTTGCCTCAGTGGCGCAACTGCCGCAAAGCCTACCGGATATAGCGTTTAGGGTTGCATTGCCTGCTTTGCAGTTTGGCCATTCGGTTGTTTGTAATTAAGCCAAATGGCCAAACTGCAAATGGCTTAGCCTACAGAACGCCCTTAGAGCTGGGGATGGTCCCTGCACGTCTAGGGTCGGTCTCGGTTGCCATGCGCATTGCTCGGGCAAAGGCCTTGAATGTCGCTTCGATAATGTGGTGAGAATTGAGGCCGTCTAGCTGGCGAATATGCAGCGTCATTTGGGCGTGGTTCACAATCGCCACAAAAAATTCTCTAACCAGCTGCGTATCGTATGTGCCCACTCGCTGGGTGGGTATCTGCAGGCCGTAGCTTAGGTGTGGTCGACCAGAAAAGTCGAGAGAGATTTGCACCAGCGCTTCATCTAGGGGCGCAACGAAGTGCCCAAATCTGGTAATGCCTTTGCGATCGCCTAGCGCCTGCTTCAGAGCCATGCCCAGCGTGATACCCACATCCTCATTGGTGTGGTGATCGTCGATTTCAATATCGCCCGTCGCCCTCACCTCTAGGTCAAACAGGCCGTGGGAAGCGATCTGATGCAGCATATGGTCCAAAAATGGAATGCCAGTATCCGCCGTACACTTGCCGGTTCCATCCACATTTACTGTGACCTGAACGTCCGTTTCTTTCGTCGTTCGGCTCACCGAAGCTGTCCGTGAGATACCTTGCTCAGCCTGTGTTGATTCAGCCTGTGTCGTTTCTGCGTGCGTATTTGAAGTGGCGTTGGCAGTGGTCGACGAGACCGTGGAGCTAGCTGAGACTGAATGTGTGCTGGAGACCATGGCAAATATAGAAAATCGGCTGACCAGAGGCGCCTATCGTGTAACGTAGCCCTTTCATACTACGACTTAATATTGACGGTGGCGACGGACTCGTGATGGTGGCTATTGTGATTGCAGCCGCTGCAACGATTCTCCATGACCGATTGAATCTCATGCCTAGAACGCGCATAATGAGCCCATAAAACACCCGTTTAGCGAGGCGTATTCCTATGTCTATTAGCGAACTCAACCATTTCATGACCTATGTGCTGGAAGGTTGGCTCTTATTTAGTGCGGGTTTTGTAGGGATTGGCTTTATTTCCTTCGTGTCTAGAAGAATTCAGGAAGATATCGAGGCCGAGACACAGGCGATCGCTCAGGCTATGGAATCCGTCACGGTAGACGCTGATCAGACCCAAAATGAGGTTGATGTAGAAGTCGCTGCCGTTGAAGAAGTCGTCGAAGAAGTTGAAGAAGTCGTCGAAGAGGTGGATGAAGAAGCGATGGAAGTAGCCCGGCTAAAGGAAGTCGCAGCCGTTTCTGACAAGCTGGCGAAGACTAGAAGCTCACAGCCGGATACCTCTTCTGTGTCTGTCTCGACTTAAGTTCTGAGGCATTTCATTCCCCTCTGGTCCATTTCCCAGCTCGGGTGCTCAAACCACTCTTGTACAAAGGCTGCGAGCAGCTGAATTTTGGTCGATAGGTGACGGTTGGCGGCGTAGCAGAGCCGAGCCGTGAGCTGTGGCGGGTGGTAGTCGGGTAAAACCACCATGAGCTGGCCGGACTTTAACGCTTCTCCCACGATGAATGTGGGCAACAGTGCGATGCCGACACCTGTGATCGCACCTTCCCTCAACACTTCTCCATTGTTCGAATAGTACCGGCAGTTAATCGGGATGCTGTAAACACGGTCGTCGGGACCAGTCAGCTGCCACTTACTGCCTGTCGCCAAATGACCGTACTGCAAGCAGGTGTGCTGCCGGAGGTCGTCCGGTTGGGTCGGTGTGCCGTAGCGGTCTAGATAGATAGGCGCTGCGCAGAGCACCCGGTCAATAGGTGCAATGTCGTGTTCGATGAGGGCGTCTTCTGCACGAGCTACAGCAATTCTGAGGGTGACATCGAAGCCTTCTTCAATGAGGTCGATGAAGCGATCGCTCAAGGTCATTTGGATTTGAATGTCTGGGTAGCGCTGCATAAAGGCTGCGATCGCCTCGGCAAAATGCAAGGTGCCAAACGACATGGGTGCGTTAATGCGTAGCGTACCCTTGGGCTCAGCCTGCATCTGCGTCACCGCCAGCTCAGCCGCATCCACCTCCGCCAAAATATCCACGCAGCGCTCATAATACGCCCGCCCCATGTCCGTCGGGCTCACTCGCCTCGTCGTGCGCTGCAAAAGCTGCACACCGAGTGACTGCTCCAGCTGCGCCACGAGCTTATTCACCACCGACCGAGACTGACCCAGATGCCGCCCCGCCGCCGCAAATCCGCTGTGGTTGACCACTTCGGTAAAGGCTCTCATGCTTTCTAACTTGTCCATAGATTGCGGTTGTCATCTCTGTCAGATGTCATCATTTGGCCGACTAGCTTAGCTAGCGGACACATCATGTATTGTATCTATTTTGAATACAGTATGTGTATAAAATAAAGTATTGTAATTTATTTCAATCCAATCCATAATAGAAGCAATCCAATAAACCTTTCAACGGAGGGACAGCAAACAATGTTAGCCATTCGCAAAGCAGAAGACCGCGGCGCTTCCAAATTCAGCTGGCTCGACAGTCAGCACACCTTTTCGTTTGGGGGCTACATGGACCCTCGCAATATGGGCTTCAGCGACCTACGCGTCATCAATGAA
>JBCBFY010000199.1:0-6368 GCA_038527325.1 Cyanobacteria bacterium J06614_10 | reverse complement strand
CTACGCGGTCTTGGCTGCGATCGCCCACCCTCACCGACCGAGCGATCGCCGTTGCTGCTTCGTCCGTTTCCTCCGTTTTCTCAATCACATATATGGTATTTTCCGCCGTCCCCGCTTCCAGCGCACTTTCTGGCACTATCACGCTACCGGCAACCCCCGATGAAAACTGCACCCTCGCCAGCAAGCCGCTGCCCATCCGGCGATCCACATTGGGAATGCGCACCGTCACCGGCAACAGCCGCGAGGTCGGGTCAGCCACCGGCGCAATTCGCTCAATCTCTCCCAAAATAGCCCCGTCCCCAGGGAAGGCATCCAGCCGCACCCGCGCCGCCTGACCCACCTCAAGCTGTCCAATATCCAATTCAGATACCTGAACGGTCACCTCCAGCGTGCTGAGATCTCCCAGCTCCAAAATCGTCGCACCCGATTCAACAAAGTCGCCCACCTCCACCGCGCGAGATAACACAACGCCGCTCAGTGGCGATCGCAGCTCAGCATACGAAAGCTGCTTTTGCGTCTGTGCGACAACGGCCTGCTGCGCATCGACTTGGTTGGCCGCTGAAGCTGCCGCCTGTCGCAGGGCGTCTACTTCAGCCTGAGCTGATTGCAGCGTCTGCTGGGCGTTAGTAACCGCTAGCTCTGCGGCCTCAGCCTCCTGTTGGGCGATCGCACCTTCGTTGGCCAGTGCTCGCAGCCGTTGCGCATCGATTCGGGCTTGGTCTAGCGTGGCCTGAGCCTGCACGACCGCTGTTTCAGCATTGCGGATCGAAACATTCGCCTGCACCGTCTCCGCCTGCCGGGCAGAGAGATCTGCTTGGGCTTCGTTGAAGGCCGCCGTCTGCAGGTCGCCGTCTAGCTGGGCGAGTCTGTCTCCGCTGGCGATCGCATCTCCCACATCCGCCGTCAGCTCAACGATTTCACCGGATACTTGCGATCTCAAAGTCACCTGCTGCGCTGGGCGAGTCGTCCCCGTGTAAGACGACGTGCCACTCACTTCACCTGTTCTAGCAATGGCCGTTTCCACCGCTACCGGACCTTCCGCCGCTTCACGCGGTCCCCCTCGCTGTCCAGGCTCTGGCTGAGCTTCACTCGCTGGCAACACACCACAGCCCGACACTATCGCCAGTGACAGCATCCAGCTTCGCAGCAAAGAATGCCCGGAAAAATGGCCTGAGAAAATGTCTGTAGGCATGCTGCTGGGTGAAGCCGTATCGAGTAGAGTCGTGTTGAGTAGAGTCTTGTCAAGTAAAGCCGTTTAAATCTATGCGCAGTGCTAACTGCGTGAGTTAAACGATACAACATTTTTTCAGGCCTGCACCCTCACAAAGGGCACATGACCTTCATCACTTGACAAAGTTTGGCCGGTTAATTAGTTCTCTCTTTTCCTTTCGGTTACCGCCCGTCGACTTGGGTCCAACCATTTTCAACGGCATAGACGGCGGCTTGAGTGCGATCGCGCAATTCCAGCCGCATCAAAATGTTTGAGACATGATTTTTTACTGTGCCCTCGCTCAGATTAAAAGCCTTTGCGATTTCCTTGTTGGTCTTGCCATCGGCAATCAGGCGAATCACCTCTAGCTCTCTCGCCGTCAGCGGCGGCTTGGTTTGAGGTTTTGGCTCACTGAGGGGGGCCTTTCTGAGGGAGCCCACCAGCTTTCCGGCCACTTCAGGTGCCAGCTGAAAAACACCCGCATTCGCCAGCTGAATGGCTCGAATTAAGTCGCCAGGTGGAATATCCTTCATCAGATAGCCGCAAGCGCCCGCCAGCAGCGACTGCACAATAAATTCTTCATCGTCAAACGTGGTCAGCATAATCACCTGGCAAGCGGGTAAGACCTGCTTGATTTTGGCCGTGGCCTCCACCCCTGTCATTTTGGGCATTCGCACATCCATCAAGATGATGTTGGGCTTCAGGCTAAGTGCCTTTTCAACCGCCTCTGCCCCGTTTTCGGCAGTATCTAGCACCTCAATCGTTTCTTCCAGCTCTAGTAGAGCCGTAATGCCTTCTCGAATTAGATATTGGTCGTCAGCGAGCAATATGCGAATGTGAGTTGTCATAGCGGTTGACCTGTTCGCAAATTTTCTAGTTGGTTTCTCTCTAGTTGGCTTCTCTCTAGTTGGCTTCTCTCTAATTGCATTTTCTGAGGAACATGGCTCACTAGCGTTGTTCCCGAGTGCTTGCTGACAATGCTGAGCGTACCACCTACCAAGCTCAACCGCTCCTGCAACCCTCTCAGGCCCTGGGTAATTTGATCTTTGTGCGTGCGCTTTTGCCAAGCGGCTACATCAAAGCCAGTGCCATTGTCAGCAAGCTTCAAAGATGCCGATTGCGAATCAAAGTTTATGGCGATCGCCACCTCGCTTGCATGGGCATGCTTATGCACATTCGTCAGCCCTTCCTGCACTACCCGGTATAGCGTCATCTGCTTGAGCCTGCTGTAGCAGGAATAGTCTCCTGTCAGCGCCAGCCTAATCGTCAGTTCAGAGTGATTCATCCGTCGCACCAAAGACTTCAAAGCCTCATGAAAAGAAAACGTTTCCTCTTCTTCTCGCAAACTGTTCACAGACTGGCGTACCTCTTTTAGCGCGTCCTGCACCGTGTGCTGGGCATAGGTTACCGCCTCATAGGCTCGCTGTGGGTCGCGCTGCCGGTAAGCATTTGCCTTCTCCAGCTGAATATTAATCGCCGCCAAATGATGACCCAAGCTGTCGTGAATATCCCGGGCTAGGCGATTGCGCTCCTCAGTCGCTGCCAACTCCGCCACCCGGTTGGCATACTGCTTGAGCTGCAAATGGGAAGTCTCCAGCGATGCAAATAAGTCGGCCTGCTGCTGCTGCGCCCTAATCGCCTGCAACATTGCCCGCGCCAGTAAAAGGGTAAACAATAGCGCAATCAAAGACCCCATACTTCTATCGATTAATCGACCGGTCATGTTTCCGCCCGGTGGTATCAGCGGGCTAACAACTTCCTGGGGAGATGGCAGCGACTCCATCATGCTAATCTGCGCTTCATCGAGGCCAAACAAAATCGCCACGCCCGTGAAAGCCAGCAGATAGCTCAAACGCTTGCTGATAGCCAAGTAGCCATACAACAGCAGTGTCAAAAAAAGAATCTGAGAGTAGTTCAGATCAGTAATCAAGCAAATAGTGACAAACAGCGCAAATCTGACTGCAAACGGGAACAGATTGGCGAAGCGAGACATCCCAAAATCCGCCCTCCCCAATCCTCTCAGTTCTATCCCTACGAGCGCCACCATCGCCATTACAAAAACGGCAAATCGCAAATTTTCAGGCGCTCTAATCAGTGTCTTAGGCCCAATCCCGCCATAGGCCCAATCGACAATCCCCGCAAAAAGCACAGCCGCATACACCACCAAAGCAATCGAGCGGTAACGTTGATAAAGAAGATTCGATGTTCTATTCATTTTCTACCGCTACAGCCTCCCAATCTATCGCGACGCGCCAGCGACTGATCTCCGCAGAACGCATTCCTCAACAGTAACAGGACGAAGCATCTTGCAATAGACACATGACCTTTGGCTAGTTCTGCCTAACCAGTTGGCACATGACAAGCCCGTCACTTCCCTTTACGCTCGTTGCGTTGGTAAAGACGAGTCAGGCATGCTCAACCCAGACTTATTGATTGAAGCTGGGCCAGTCACAGATATTACCCAAGAGCCCTGCACCCTTTCTGGCGGTACAGAAACGCCCTGCCACCGGATTACCGTCACCTCAGAAACCTATGAGCATGCAGCTTATTAATATTGGCTTTGGAAATGTTGTTTCTGCCGAAAAGGTTGTTGCTATTTTGGGTCCTGATTCTGCGCCCATCAAGCGAACAATTTCCGATACGCGAAACCTAGGCCAGCTAATTGATGCGACCTACGGCAGGCGCACCAGAGCAGTTATCTTCATGCGCTCAGGGCATGTCGTGCTCTCTGCGCTCAATCCTGAGACGATTGGAAATCGCATAGTTTCTGTCAAGTCTGCGACCAAATCAACCCCGACTGCCAAGCCTCATTCATAGCGAACGTTGTTGAAATCTATCCAGCCGTCTTCGTGAGTGCTGTTGGGATCTTTGTGCGTCCAGTGGATTAGGCCACCGCGCTCATTCCATTCATACTCACCTTTTACAGTCACGCGATCGCCCTTACGCAATCCATTCAATCTCGGCGCAATATCAATGTTGTGCACAATCAGCAGCGTCAAATCCCTAGACACCCGAATCACAAACCGCTGATGCTGGTCGCCTTCCGTATCGTCTGGCAAAATGGATGCCACCGTGCCCGACACACTCTCCACAATCAGGTCCGATTGACGGTTCTTAAAGGCCTCTGCTACTGCTTTACTGCCCATTACTTCCGCTCTACTGTTGCGATATAGATAGCTCGGCGCTGCGAGCACTGGCACCATACCACCTAAAAACGTCCGTCTATCCATCGATGATCACTTTTGATATTTACCTAGGGGCAGCTGCTTAAAAGCCGCTACTTAAAAGCCGCGCAAGTGTTGAGAGCGTTTAATAAGCGCTGAGATTGTGTTGTCATTGTATACACAAATGTCTATCTTATGGTTAGTGAGTGTCTGCCACTATTGAACTAATCCAGGGTAATAATATGTCTGCTTCGGCTTCCAAAGACTCTACAGGTAGGTCAATCAGTCAAACCCGCGATGTCACAATCAATATTCGGGCGAATCAAAATCAGAGAGACTTAATTGACCGTGCTGCCGAGATGCAGGGCAAAAGCCGTTCAGAGTTCATGCTAGAGTCGGCTTACCAAAAAGCACAGAATGTTTTGCTCGATCAGGTCTTTTTTGGATTGGACGAAGACTCGTTTCAGAAGTTTGTAGCGCGCTTGGATGCTCCCCCTGCTCCCAACAAAAAGCTACAGGCATTGCTAGGTGCAGAGGTTCCGTGGACCTAAATCATGAGTTTGGACAGCTCTCAAAAGAGCCTCTCGCCGCCACAAAAACTAGACTCGTCTCACCAACTTGAGGAATTCGATTCCGGCAATCATCATCTGAATGATTGGCTTAAGCGTCGTGCGCTAAAAAACGAGGTATTCGGTGCTTTCCGGACCTACGTTGCTAGTGTAGAGGGTGCTGTCGTTGCCTATTATTGCCTCGCCAATGGAGCGATCGCACAAACCACAGCAACAGGAAAAATACGACGCAATATGCCAGCGCCAATTCCCGCTATGGTGATTGGCAGGCTGGCTGTCGATAGCCGTTGGCAAGGGCAAGGATTGGGTCGTGCTCTGTTGCGAGATGCGATTCTTCGTACTTTGCAAGCCGCCGAGATTGCCAGGATACGGGCCATTCTGGTACATGCGATTTCAGAAGAAGCCAAGCAGTTTTATCTAAAGTGCGGCTTTGCAACATCGCCGCTTGATTCTATGACGCTGATGATTCGAGTGAGTGATGCAGCTGCAGCGATCGCAGTGTGATGAGCTAGCGTTCTGTTAGGACGCAGCCTTGATGCCGAGAGATTCTAGCTGTTGAACGTCCTGAGCGAGGGCTATTTTAGCGATCGCAATAAAATCACTCAGCCAAGACCGCAATGCCTTCACTGCGGCGTTCCTTTTCTGAGTCGCCCTTTGCGCGGCCCCTTTAGCCTGTTCTTGGGCGAAGGCAGCAGCTTCCACAGCCTGCAGTGATTTTTGAGCAGTGCGCAGTTTTTTGCGGGTGATGCCAAAGGTGCCAAGGCCAGCGAGGACGGTGTCACTGGCGAGGGCGTTGGTATAGAACTGGTTGGCTTGGGTGAGCCAGCGGGTGAGAGATTTGGCGCGATCGCCCTTGAGCCCGAGTTCAGTCGCAGTCGCGGCATCGCCCTTAAACGCGACGCGAGCGATCTGCACCAGCGGCATATAGTGTTGGCGGGCATCGTCCCAAGCTGTGTTCAGCGCAGCGGTGGCACCGATCTGCTCACCGTAGGCAGCGTTCTTTTGAATTTGAGCGGTGCGTAGGGCTTGGCAAAGCTCGCGTCCGGTTTGCAATCGGGTTTGGGTGTAGCCAAAGCCCTGTAGAGCGGTGCGAATAGTCTCGACCCGCAAGGCATTTTCGGTCGCGATGCTGGCTTGCTCTAAGAGGCGGTCAATATTTTTGCTGAGAACCATGGGAAAGGGATGGTGGGCGATCGCATTTAGAGTGCCCAGCATGGGAAAAGGAATTTGTAGGGGTGATGTGCGATCATGCCAAGCATTAGTTTGGTTTTCTAGATAGTCTCAACAAGTGTTCTATGCTCCTGAATGATTTTTCCAGACTTCTAGATGATGTTTTCATATGTCTTGGTCTTGTTCAAAGGCGTATGCTGAACCGGCAGAGGGCTCTAATTGATTGTCATATGCGTTTTTTAGATTTTTTGAGGC
>JBCBFY010000198.1:0-6527 GCA_038527325.1 Cyanobacteria bacterium J06614_10 | reverse complement strand
AAAACTACGACTACGACTACATGTACATGTATAGCAAAAAGGTGAGTATATATGGTAGCTATACATGTAAAACAAAAACTCCCCTCTCTCAACAACTCCCAGGAGACTATAAACTACATTTCATAGTCTCTAAATTTTGACGGCGGTCTCCTGATTCGGGCATCCGTTTGGATTTCCCTTTCTTCCGCTTCATTCAAGTATCGCTCTTCGATACTATCTAAAATCTCACTTCGCTCAACATATTCTTTAAGCTTTCCAGCTGCTCTCTTGATAATGGTGCCATCAAACACATTTTCCAGCTGATATGCTCGGCCTCCATCAACAACATCTATAATCTTATAAGGACCTTTCCACTTACGGTTTAGCTTTACTGCTGTGTCAGGAAGTGGTTCCTCTATATACACCCAAGCGTAACTTCCAACTCCCATTAGTTCATTCTTTCTCTTCACATTGGCACTTTTAAGATAAGACTGAGTTGAGCGCTGAACAGTTTCTTTCAAAATTTTCTTCATGTCAAGTCGATCTTCATGCCGCACATATGGTTCCTCCTCTGGTGGTAACCACAGGTGACCTACTTCTCTGTTTGGATGTCTCCCGTAGAAGGCAAAGAATGGTGAGGTACCCAGAGAAGTATGTACCGCCTCATTTAGGGCTTTTTCTGTCTCATGAATATGATTCGGCCAGGTATTGGGATGTTCTTGACTTAAAATAGCTAACACCGTCTTCAACGTACGATGTGCTCTTTCAAGTACTGAGTTGCCTCTGGGGTGGTACGGGATAGTAAACCCTTGCTTAATTCCTGCTTTCTGACAAAACTCTTTGAATTCTGAACTTTTAAACTCTCCTCCATTATCCATAATAACCAACTTAGGCTTCCCAAATCTACATATATCTCTCTTAAACTCCGCTGCCACAGCTTTTGTTGTCTTCGTTCTAAGCGGGTATATCCTTAAGTACCGTGAAAAATGATCAACAACCGTTAAGCAGTACCGGTATCCTGCTCTACTACCATGCAAATCAATGAGATCAATGGCAACTCGCTGGCAATTATCTTCAACCGGTGGTAAGTCTCTCCACTGGTGAATTATAGAACCATGTCCTTTGAATTGCTGACACGACTTACACGACTTGACATAATGAGTGACATCTTTTAGCAGGGTAGGCCAATAAAAGAAATGCTTAGCCTTGGCTATGGACTTCTTCTCTCCCAGATGCGATTCGTTATGTGCTATGGCACAGGCAATACTAGTTAAAGTTTTTGGCACTACCAAACAAGATTTAAATTTTCCAAACTCCTCTCTCTTTAAGTATAACACTTGATTTATCAATTCAAAGTTATGGAAAGGCTTATTTCCTGGCACTTTCTTTGGCATGTCTTCTCCTTCTAGGAATTGAATTAACTTCGTCCAGACTTTATCTTCCCTCTGAGCTGTTTTTATGGCATCTATGGTTAAACCTAGAAATTGGGTATTTGTACTAGACTGAAGATCTTTTTCTTTAAGGTCGCGTATTACACCTACCGGCCTACTTAGCATGTCCGGTACTGTATGCTGGGCTCCTTTCTTATACACTATCTGGTAGGTATAATCTCTCATTTCCAAAATGTAACGAGACATACGAGGACAGTGTGTTCGCTTCTTAAACACAGTAGTCAAGGGCTGATGATCCGTGACAATCTTGAAAGGTTTACACCAAAGATAGTGAGAAAAGAAACGGCAAGTATTCACAATGGCCATTGCTTCTCTATCTGTCACAGAATATCTTTTCTCAGTAGAATTTAGCTTCTTACTATAAAACCCTATGGGCTTAAGGTCTTTTCCCTCTAGCTGCATTAAAGCTCCACCTATGTGGGTATCACTGGCATCCGTGTGGATCTCAAAAGCTAACGTCTGGTCGGCTTTTACTAAGACAGGAGCAGATATCAACTTGTTCTTCAATGTCGTAAAAGCGGTTTCACATTCTTCATTCCATTTGAACGCTACATCCTTACGGATTAGATTTGTTAAAGGACTAGCAATAAGGGCAAAATTTTCAATGTGCTTCCGATAAAAGTTGCACATGCCAATAAACCTTCTGACTTGCTTGACGCTTCTTGGTCGAACCATGTTCTTTACGGCTTCAATGTTCTTCGGGTCAGGCTTCACTCCTTTTCTTGAAACTCGATGTCCCAAGAACTTTATCTCTCTCATTGCAAATGAACACTTACTAACATTAAGCTTCATCCCCATTTCCTTCAGACGTTCAAAAGTTTCCTGCATTCGTGATAATAACTCACTAAATGAGTCTGCCCAAATTACAACATCATCTAGGTAATTTCTTAACCACCCTTGTTTTACTAAAGGACGAAGAACTTCTTGCATCTTCCTGGTGAATACTGCAGGGCTCACTGATAATCCGAATGGTAGCCTTTTAAACCGGTAGAGGTTTAAACCATCGGAAAAAGTGGTCAGATCTCTTGACGATTCATCAAGACATACTTGAAAGTATGCGTCCTTCATGTCCAACTGGCAATAAAACATTTTTCCTGCGCTATCTTCGACCATCTCATCTAATCTGGGTAATGGTTGAATGTCCATCTTAATCTTCTTATTCACTCCTCTGTAGTCAATACACATCCTCTTAGATCCATCGGGTTTATTCACCAAAACAATAGGTGCTAAATAAACTCCGGTACTTTCTTCTATTATGTTCTTTTCAAGCATGTCCTCAATGAGTGTCGCTATAATCTTCCTAGCATTCTCAGGTTGACGATACAATGGCATTCTTACTGGCTCACTGTCAACAGTGTCTAAATGTGCCTCAGCAACTTTCAATTTGCCCAGCTCTGAGCTATTAAGTATGAATAACTCATTATTGTCCAAAACCAGCTTTCTCAACTGATTCTGTTGGGTTTCAGACAAATGGGACCAATCTAAGGTGTCCAAAATAGAACCTAGTCGAGTCCTTCGGTCTCCTTCAACATTACTCTCATCACTAAATGGCAACAAAGCATTGTCAATATCTCGGATACCTCTTATGGTATTTTGTGTACTATGCTCCCCTCTTTGATCCGAGGAACAGACAACACAATCTGTTATTGGTGAAAGTACCACCGTTTCCTGATCTAACTTAAAATCTAAATGAGTCTCACATAAGTTAATCTTCTTCCCACCTCGACTAACTCCTCCTAGACTCTGGGTAATTTCGGTCTTACTACCTAAAACCGCTCCTTTGGTATCTAAATAGACAATGTCTTTCTCTTCTATGACTGTAAACTCCCCAATTTTCCTACCGGGTTTGACTCGCAGAGTCCCTCGACTGGAGTTCACAATCGGGAGGTCAAATCCTCCTTCTTCATCAACAACAAAACAGCTGTTGGGAACCTTAAAACTACTATTTACATTACGTTTGGATGTTTTAACCCCATCCACCTGTATGATGCTTCCTGGCTCAAAGCTTTGATGACTAATCCTTGTATACTGTATTTGTCCAGGTTGCACTGTTAAGCCTGTTTTTACGTGTAAACTACTTAGACTTGTTGATTCCAAAACTTCCCAATGCACCTTTCTTACGGAATAATACTCCCCTCCCGTAACTTTATAATGAACTCCACCCCAATACAGATCATTCTTCTGTCCATCCCACGTCAATGGTGCCCGACCTAACAGATCTGTTCCCATTAGTATATCTGTCGCTAAATACTCATCTGGAACCACAATTAAGGTCTGATCCAGGGCTAATTGACTACTCACTCTCACCTTGGCTTTAGTTTGCCCATAAATCTTGAGTGGTGTACGGGATATTCCAAACAATCGGCGTCTGCAAGGCCGAACTCTGTCAACGAGACCTAAAGTTGGGAGTACTGACTTCTTGATTAAGGTAACTTCGGATCCTGTATCTACAAAGGCTGAAACCTTCTCCTCTTGTACTTCTAAATTAATGACCGGTGTACTACAACGGGTGACTTCTTCACAGGCAGTGGCCACATTAATGACGGTAACATTTTTCTTACCTTTCTTTTGCTTTGACTTTTTTTCCTTACCAGCTTTGCGTTTAGGCTTCCAGGGTTTATCATCCAAGCGTTTAGCAAGCTGGTTTTGCCAGCTTCATTCTCGACTACTACTTGGACCAGGTACTGAAGGCTGACCTGTAGGTCTACCCGGGCATCCATGGTGTCCTCTAAAGGAATTTGGTCTTAGACAATCATAACAACTTCTTAATGAAGGCTTCCTAGGACACTCTACTCTACTATGATAGTAACTTCGGGTCCTATCACTACACCAAGGACAACGACGTTCTGGCCTATCTGCTTCCTCCGCTGGCCTTGCCTGGCTAACTTGAGCCACTCTACTCCTCAACCAATAACCACGCTGATTTTCTAGCTCAGCCAAAAACATCTCACTAAGTCCCTTACTAATTCCTTTTGGGTAGGCCCACTTCATTTTCTGTTGAATTTCCTTTGGTAAATCTTCCATGATGATATCCTTCCACAACTGTTCTTCCTCTGGATGGTCTTCATTAGGAAAAGCTAAGCGAATCTTAGAGAATTCTGTCGTGAACCTATTTACAAACTCTCGCGGTTCTTCCTCTATAACATACCTATGGTTCATAAGAGTTCGGTAAGCATCACTAAGCTGTTGTGGTCTTTTAAAATTCTCCAAAAGAATTCTCTGAATCTCTCCAAGAGGGTCATTTCCTCTATACTCTTTCAACAGACCCCTAACATAATGTCGTACTTGGTCGCTCATCCTTGCCAATGCAACCGTTTGGTATCCTTCTTCAGTTTGACTGGCTTGTTCAACCTGTTGGAGAAAACACTCTACTCTCTCTTTAGCATCTACATCCATTAAATGATGCATTTCCAGCAGGTCAATATCTTTAGCTTTAAGGACCGGTGTTCTCGTCTTATAACCACCTTGAGTTGAATGCAGGATAGGGTTGTTTTCCCCTTTTAAGGTTTTTCTCCAATCCTGAATGTCACTGACCGATGCTATACTTAATCTTCTTCCTGTAATATTTGCTTTTAAACTTTCCATCTCCTCCTTTATCTTCCTTATCTGTCGTTCATGTTCTTCCCTCTGGTTATCATCTTCTTTGCATTGCTCGAGAAAACTTTCCAGACTCTCCCTCATCTCAGCTAACCTCTTATCGTTCTCTGTCACCTGGTTATGTAGGTCTGCAGTGTACCTTCCCAGTCTGTCAACATCTCTGAGAACTGAGGCATCTCCATTAGCTCCCGATAACCCTAACTCTTCTCCCTTACTTTGGTTTATAAGAGAATTCTCCATTCTCAAAGTCAGCTCTTCAACTTTCCTTTCTGCCTCATTCAACTGTGGAACCACGAATTCTAGCAGACTCCTTTCTCTTTCCTCCGTCTTCTCTGTTAAATCTTGTAATTTTTTCTCGAATTTTTCAATGGTCTGATCCCTCTGGTAAATTGTTTGCCGAAGACGCCTATTCTCCTCTATGAGATCACCCCAATTCCGTCTTAACTCTCTAATGTTCTCCTCTAATTGGGGTTTTTCGCTACTCCAACTATCCACCTCTCTTTTTAGATCAGATACTGTCCTGTTTATTTCCCACAAATTATTCTGGTTACCTTGAATACGCTCTAAAAGCGTCTCATCTACATCCGAACTCTCTGGATTTTCCGCATCCCACTCCTCCATCTTGACAAAACAATGATCCGAACCAACAAAATCCCAAAGAAACCTCTGAAAAAATATTTGGGCTCCAGAAAAGAAGCTGTCTCACCAATACTTTTCAAACCCACTGTCTGTTCTTCCAAGATTTTCCCGGCAAACACTCCTAAAAGGATATTCTATACTTATTTTATTTTATGTCCTGGAGTTTTATTTCCTCCATTTAAGTTCTACGCATTCTAATGACGAGCACCTTTTTTTCAAAAAAAAATATTTCTGACCAATAAAACACGCATTCTAATGACGAGCACCTTTTTTCCAAAAAAAAATATTTCTGACCAATAAAACAAAGTTTTTCACCCCCACCCAAAAACAAATATATATAAACCAAAACTATTGCCAAATACACATATTCATTTCATGCTTTTCTTGCATCCTAATACCTGCAGTCTCTCGTGAGTCAAGTTAACTTAATAAAGTTATCCCACCGCAGCGCCACCACTGTAGGGCGTGCTAATTAGTTTTTCCTCAGGCCAATATTTTTTTTAAACAAAAATTTAAATTACTAACCAAGTCCTATGGATAATTAACTGCCACCACCCGTGAAACGGGAAAAGTCTTCTAGGTTGGCAGGATTGTTCTTTTCTGTTTTTCCTGCCCAGTCGTAGAAGGCTTCTTCGGAGTCTGTGAGGTCGATCTTCTTGGCCCACCTCCTCTAATTAGGGTGAGAGAGAGATCTGCAGGTCCTAATCTACAAATGAAAAGCAAGAAAATTAGGTTTATACATGTATTTAGACCTTAGCTTTGATTTTGGATTAAGCTTGATTGTTCAAAATTTCAATAGGAAAAATATATACATAAAGCCAATGTTTTGTTTACAAAAATTGGTGTTCATTTGTAGATTAG
>JBCBFY010000197.1:0-6532 GCA_038527325.1 Cyanobacteria bacterium J06614_10 | reverse complement strand
ATTTCCACAGTACTACCCAACTTCAGCCTTTCCACCTTAGAAGAAGCCATCCAGCTGCCATAAAAGCGACCAAGCACAGATGGGCGCATGGCTACTACAAAAATTTCAGTCAAGCCCCTAACCTATCCCTCAATCAATCCCTTGAGCCGAAACGCTGCCTACCGCCGCCCCTTTCTCTTATCCCAAGCCGCCTCATACTTTCGCTCATTCGCCGCTACAGACTTCTGCAAATCCACCACCGGATTGGGATAGTCCACACCTAGCTGCACGCCAAACCGCTTCTGTTCTACCGGCTGCAGCTTCCAAGGGCTGTGAACTTTCTTCGCCGGTAGCGCCTCCAAAGCCGGTAGCCAGTGCTTCACATACTTGCCTTCCGGGTCATAGTCCTTCGACTGCTTCGGAATATTAAAATAGCGAAAGCCTCGCGCGTCGTTGCCCACGCCAGCCGTGTAGTTCCAGTTGCCCCAATTGCTGCACACATCGTAGTCAATCAGCATCGACTCAAACCACTCTGCGCCCATCTGCCAGTCTATTCCCAAGTTCTTCGTCAAAAAGCTCGCTACATTCTGCCGCCCCCGGTTAGACATAAACCCCGTCGCCGCAATCTCTTTCATATTCGCATCAATCAGCGGATAGCCCGTTTCACCCTCACGCCACAGGTCAAATCGCTTCCAGTCCTGCTGCCACTCAATCGGCAGTCCGCGAATCCCGCCTTTGCGAAACACCTTCCGCCCATACTTCTCACACACAAACCGAAAATAATCTCGCCATATCAGCTCAAACACCATCCAGTAGGTAGAGTTGTTCTTCTTTCTCTCCCGCTCATAGCGCTGCACCTCCTCGTACACTTTGCGAGGCGACAAGCTCCCATTCGCCAGCCAAGCCGAAAACTTAGAAGAATAATCCGCCCCCAGCATTCCGTTGCGAGTTTCCTTATAAACCTTGAGTCGGTCAGCTTCCCAAAAGTAATGGGTCAGCCGCGCCAGCGCTGCCGTCTCCCCGCCCCTAAAGGGTAGAACACCCCGAGGATCAATCTCTGCTTTTTCAAGCCCATAGTCAGACAGGCTTGGTATTTCCCCAGGATCCACGTCTGCGGGCAGCGGCGGCAGCTTTCCAGGTGCAGCAAAAGTCGGGAAAACCTGCGACTCTTTTTCTACCGCCTTGCGAAACTGTGTAAATACTTCCGGCAGCTTGCTAGTTTCAAAAGGTAAGTCATCGGGGTGATACAGCGTCGCGCCCCAATACACTTCCGAAGAAATCTTCCGCTGAGCGAGTCCCTTCTCCACCCCGCGCTCTACGCTGACTTCTTCCGCAGTCACCTCCTCGTGCCAATACACGGCATCTACTTTCAGCACCTCGGCCAACGCCGGAATCTCCGCTTCTGGCTCACCCTGGCGAATCACCAGGTCGCAGCCCAGTGCCCGATACGACGCTCGCAAGTCTGCCACGGTCTCTAGTAAAAACTGCGCCCGGTATGCGCCCGTTTTGGGAAAGCCAAAGCTAGTTTCTCCAAAGTGACGCGGGTCAAAGCAGTACACCGGGATGATCTCCGCCTTATGTTCTAGGGCGCGGTGCAGTGGCTCGTGGTCGTGAAGGCGAAGGTCGTTTCGGAGCCAGAGAAGAATGCGCATGTATGGTAAAAAAGCTGAAAACTAGGATGAAAAGCGCCGATGCCAAGCATTGTCAATGGCAGCCACAGGCTTAGATCATAAATGCCCTATAGCCAAATTGCTAGGACAAGTCATCCACATCCCAACTCAGCGATCGCTTCACACCAACGGCACCCTTAGGTCAGTAATCGGTTCACTACACAGCAAAGACAGCTTGCAAGCCACCTCCACCGACTCACGGGCCGTATGCCCCAGGTGCATCGCCGCCCTAGCAAAGTCAGCCCCCGCGCCAATCGCCTCAAACTCTTGCACTTCGTACACTTCCAGCCCACCGCAAACGAAAAACAGCTTGTTTGAAAAGGCAATCAGAAAGCGGTTAGTCGGCTGAAAGCCTGCCTCTTTTTTACGAATCCACTCGCGAAACTCCACCAAAAAGTCAATCACACTCAGTCGATCGGTATCTGCAGGCTTGTGGTTACGGGTAAACAGCTCCATCAGCGTCGACTCGAAGCAGTCGCCCGAGCTGCCCACGGCCATATCGTTGTGCTGGAATAGCTTGCTATGAATAATATCGGCGCTCGTTGATTTCAGATAGCCGCTGGTGATGAGGGTATCTGCCGCAAAAGTAATCGCATCTGACGTTTTACGGGCTGCAATAACGGTCATAGGTACTGTAAATAGAGTGTGCTCAAGGACGAATCTACATACAGTACAAGATATCCCTGGCAGCAGAACATAGTCAGATCACTGCATTTTTTGTCCGTATGTTCACTTAGGTTACTCAAGCGACTCCTTAGCGACGTTCGCTCTAGTACGCGGCCTATCTCAGCGCTTTTCTATGACAGATTGAATATCTTCTGGCACTTCTGAGAGCAGGTCGTATCCTGTCGCAATTTCAATTCTGTCTATGGTTGTGCGATACAGCTCCCAGTCCGATTCGATGCGATCGCTATTTGGCATATCCACCGCTATCACTTCCGTCCCCCGGCCCACACCATCCTCAGTCGAATCGAGCACTATCATCACCTTCCACACCCGCCCCGGCACCGTCACCCGACCGGCCTTCCCCTTATCGCCATACACCCCTGCAATCACATACAGCGCCTTACCTTGCTGATACACCAGGTCTCGGCCATATTCCTCCAGCTCTCGCCAAGGCCCCCGGTTATTCTCCTCAGCCTGCGGAAAAATATTCGTCATCAAAAAAGTGAGCGAATTGTCCCGCCTATTCGCCGTACGATCGCCCGACGGCACCATATGTCCCCGGTCGTAGCCACTGCGCCGATACTCCCCCGGCGTCGCCTGATAAAAGCCCTTGGGCAGCACTCCATCCGGGCGAAAATCATCCTGCCTGCCCGTCCGCCCCAGCCAGCGGTCATCCACCCACCAGCTCGCCCAGTTCAGCGAATTCCGCGCCTTGCTGTAGGAGAGCACATACTGCTCCCGCTCAATCAGCAAATTGTTCGGATTATCCGTGCCCGCATTGCTCGGATTCCCCAATACCAAATGCTCATTATTGGTAAAGTAGGTCTCCCAGTCTAGGCTGAGGTCCACCACCGGCAAGCTCTCACAGGCCTGCCCGTTCCCATCCCGGTCCAACCCATAATAATCCGTCTCAAAAGAATCAAAAACCAGCTGCGCCAGCTCCTGACTGGCAAAATCGCCACAGTCGCAGTAGCTATCGACACAGGGCGGCAGGTTGGCATAGTCATCAGCGATCGCATCGCACCCCCCCAGCCCCGCACCCAGCGCGCCCAACACACCCAGCGCACCCCAGCGTATCCCTCTTAAGTAGTCACCTCTAAGCACTGTCTTCAAACATCCTTGCGATCGCCCACACCAGACAATATGACCGTTCTGCGATCGCTTCTACCATCGCCAAAAATACATTTGTTCTACCCTACAAGAACGACGCTTCGCTGACCAGGGTCCTTAACAGGGCACTTAACAGTTCAACCGTGAAAAAGCTAGAGCGGTATACTAAAGCCGTCAAGCATCTAAATCGGCCATCCAAAGCCATTTAGGGCTATTAAAATAGAGCAAACCTTTCATTTAGACAACACAGCAACCTATGTTTAGCACAGTCGTTTCTACGCTAAAAGCCTGGTTTCCTGCCCCCGAAGTCCAGGCTCACTGCGACGGCCCCTGCGGCGTATACGATCCCTCTTCCGCCCGTATTGCCGCAGAAGCCGTCGTCTCCATGACCAAAAAAATCTTAGACCTGCAGCACCCCGATGGCGGCGATGCCCAAGCCATGGCGTCCTATCAAAACACCATGTCTCGCTTCATTGCCATCAAAGAAGAACAGGCACAAATCACCAAAGATGAACTGTTAATTCTCTGGACGGACTACTTCAAGCCCGTTCATCTCGAAAAGTATCCCGACCTGCACGACACCTTTTGGAAAGCTGCCAAGCTCTGCTCTGCTTGCAAGGTAGAAGTCAGCACCCAGCACTGCCAAGAACTCATGGACGCTGTTCAAAAGATTCACAACATCTTCTGGGAAACCAAGAGCCGCGATGTTGCCTGGTATACCGCCAGCTAGTGTAGGCGACTCCTTAGTTACAGCATGCTAAAAGATCCTGCAATCTGTTAAACAGCGTTGCAGGATTTCTGTTTCATCTGCACACTTGCAACAGATCTCAAGAGCGTACTTCTCACCAAACTGGAAACCAAACAGTACCCAATACGCTCACACAGTACTGCTCGCACAGACCGCTCGAAACAAGATACGCTCACAGTATGAAACTCAGGCGCGATTGGAAAGAAATTGGGCTCTGGACCCTAGGCAAGCGCTGGCGATTCCGCGTCAGCGGCAACTCCATGCTTCCCACCCTACGCTCAGGTGAAGATATCCTAGTGCACCCCGTCCCCAAGCACGCCAAAATCTACCCTGGCGACATCGTTGTCTGTCGGCATCCCCAAAAGCCGCACCTTCGCATGGTCAAACGCGTCACCGAAGCCTTTTACGATGGCAGCTGCTACGTCCTGAGCGACAATGTCAGCGAAGGCAGCGACAGCCGCTCCTTCGGCGTCCTAGACCGGGGACTGATTTTAGGGCGGGTCACCAGTCGGCTGGTGTAAGCCGTCGGTGCAGGCCCACCGATGTAGGCCATCTCACAGCCATTCAATTCGCAACCTAATGACAACCACCATCCGACTCGCAACTCCCCAAGACGTTGCTGCCATTTTTTCGTTTAGCCAGCTACTCAGCGAATACGAGAAGCTCGCCCACGAAATGGTCGGCACCCAATCAGACCTGCACAATGCCCTGTTTGGCGATCGCCCCTTTGCCGAAGCCATCGTCGCTGAGAGAGACGGCAAAGTCGTCGCTTCAGCCACCTACTTCTACAACTTTTCTACCTTTTTAATGAAGCCGGGCATCTATTTAGAAGATCTCTTCGTCTTGCCAGACTACAGACGGCTCGGCATTGCAACAGAATTGCTCACCTTTCTGGCCAGGCGGGCTGTGGAGCAGGGCTGCGGCCGCCTAGAATGGAGCGTGCTCGACTGGAACGAAAGCGCCATCACCTTCTACAAGCGGATAGGCGCGATTCTCATGGATGAATGGACAGGCTGCCGGGTGACCGGTGAGGCGCTGACAAACTTAGCGGGTCGGTCTGCGGTCTAATAGGTACGAGCTAACGGGTACGGCTTAGCGGGTGAAATGGCGGGCGATCGCAAATCGAATTAGTCGCAGGGGCGCGTTCGACTTGCGAATCACTTCCCCTCGCAAATACTTCATCATCACCAGACGGCCAAGGCCCTTGAGCCGCGCGTAAATCCTCGCCTGTAGCCAGGCCCATCGGCTCACCTGCCCCTCAGCGGTAGCATACATCGGCGCAAAGGCCAGCGGCCCGTACAGCACATCTGCCCGGTGGGCCTTGCTGAGCTTGTTTTGACCGTGTTCGGGGTTGGGCAAGCCACCGTGTTCACCGTAGTTGCGAAAGGGCACATAGTTGTGGAAATTGCGATCGCGCAAATAATATTCAATCCCCGAATCCCAGGGCGAATAGGCCCGAGGTCCCGGCGTCTTCTCCACTTCAGCCGCTAGGTCTAACAGCACCCGCGCACTCCGCGCCGTAATCACATAGGCCACCATCGACGTCGAATAGCCCTGCGCCGCAATCCCCCTACCCGCAT
This sequence comes from Cyanobacteria bacterium J06614_10, assembly GCA_038527325.1. Lineage (GTDB taxonomy): Bacteria > Cyanobacteriota > Cyanobacteriia > Phormidesmidales > Phormidesmidaceae > Phormidesmis. The sequence continues at coordinate 779 of JBCBFY010000197.1, read as the reverse complement.
CCGCCAAAAAAGGATTCAGCGACACCGCATCCGACACGTTATAAATCTGCGAGGCACAGGTATACAGCCACGCAATTCCCAACGCCTCATCCGCCGGATCAAACGGTGGCGGCAGCTGCCCAAAATTTTTCACCGGCACAAAATCCGCCTCTACAATCAGCGTCGGCTGATCCGAACGTAAGGCCAGCTCCCAAGCGCTGCGATGATTCAGCAAACACAAAAAACTCGGCGAATAGGTCTCATACCCCGGCTGATGCACCTGTCTGAGCACGCTACACTGGCAGCCAGCCGCCGTCAGCGCCGCCGTCAGCTGCTCAGTAGGCTCCTTGTAAGCAATCACAAACGTCTGGGCAAGACAGTCAACTAGGTTGCCATCAAAAAAATTTTTGCTGTGAGTTCCCCGATTTTGCATAGTCATACCGACACTTCACAATAGCGTGCCATATTCGCACGTTATATTTTTCCTATGTATTTACACGGACGGCAATGCAGCCCCTGGCTTAGATTAAAAAATAAGCCAGAAAAGAAACAAGCTCTACCCCATCAGTCCATCATCAATGAAAGACGTTCTGCAAGACACGTCTAGAAAACAAATTTATCCTATGAAGCGCCAATCTAGAACAGGCCAGCTGCTGGGCCACATCATCGAACCCATTACTGAGCCCTCTTTAGGCCTATCCACAGCAAACTACGCTCCTCACCCCCCTGCAGAAAAGCAACGCTACCGGTTGAGAGAGCTGTTGAAAGAAGAGTCAGGCAAACAAACATTCCTGGCGACC
>JBCBFY010000196.1:0-6582 GCA_038527325.1 Cyanobacteria bacterium J06614_10 | reverse complement strand
GATCTACTACAAATTCTGAACCGGTCTCGTAGGCTTCTTCTGTTGCAGTAGATCTCATCGCGAAGCTACAGGCAACCCAAGGCGATGACGCAAAAATCCTGCCAGAAGGTGAAGGATTAAGCATCAACATTCCCGTTCGCTTCCCCGAAGGCGTAGAAGGTATTCAGGGCGTCGCCTTCACCGATTCTAGCGACATTACGCCTTTCATTATTGACTTTGGGCCGTTACCAGAAGCCTTCGGCGGCGGCGCAGGGCTGCAGTTCGCTCCCTTCGAGCTTCCTGCCGATGCAGAAATCTCTCCCACCTCCGAGGGCGGTCAATTTCTCTCAGGCTTCATCACCGTCACCCCTATCGACGGCGACTGGACCGCACCCGAGATTGACCAAGACGCCATCGAATCGCTCCTTTCTAAGCCAGAGCCCGTACTGCTCGGCGACTCAGACGATCCGGCAATCTGGGTAAATCCAAATAACGGTGACGAAAGCATCGTCATCGGCACGCTGAAAGACGGTGGACTCGCCGTCTTCGACCTCGAAGGTAACGTGGTGCAGACTGTGCTACCAGAACCCTTCGGCGATATCCGCTATAACAATGTGGACCTGGTTTACGGGTTTGAGCTAGACGGTGAGTCAGTTGATTTGGCAGTGGCGAGCGATCGCGAAAACGACACCCTAGCCGTCTTTAAAGTCAACCCAGACACCCAACAGCTCGAAGATATCACCGCAGACAGCATCCTCGACACCATCTTCGGCATAGACGACGGCGAGGCCACCGCCTACGGACTCGCCACCTACAAGAGTCCCGTGTCGGGTTCGGTCTATGCCTTTGTCACCCAGGCCGACGGCAACCAAGTCGCTCAGCTAGAGCTAGTCGCCGACAATGGCAAAGTGAATGCCAACGTTGTTCGCACCTTGACGCTACCGACACCAACAGGTGACGCCGCCGACTCCCAGTCAGAAGGCATCGTCATCGACCAAGAGCTAGGTTTCCTATACGTCGCGCTCGAAGAAGAAGTTGGCATCTTGAAGTACTCAGCCGAACCGAACGGCGGCGATAGCTTCGAAATCATTCAACCCATCGGCGCAGACTATCTCGTTCCCGATATTGAAGGCCTCAGCATTTACTACGGCGCAGAGGGCAGCGGCTATCTGATTGCCAATAGTCAGGGTGACTCTTCCTATGCGGTCTTTAGCCGCGAGGGTCCCAATGAGTATCTCGGCAGCTTTGTTGTCGGCAGCAACGGAGACATTGACCAGGTAAATGAAAGTGATGGCCTAGATGTGGTGAACCTGCCCGTCGGCGAGGCCTTTCCCAACGGCCTGCTGGTGTTGCAAGATGGCGCAAACGATCCGCAAAACGTCGCCGAAGACGACGAAGAGCTAGAAAACAACAGCACCAACTTCAAGTTTGTTCCCTGGAACTCTGTTGCAACCGCTTTTGAAAATCCATTAGACATAGACGCTACTAGCTACGACCCGCGTAATCCCAACGTTCACTCACTGGTGAACGGCGTGGCCAGCGGCGATGTCACTCAAGAGACAGCCGTACTATGGACCCGCAGCACCTTCCCAGGCGATGTCACCTTCGAATATTCAACCCGCCCAGACTTTAGTGACATCTCGGGCACTGCAACCGCAACCGTCGTCGACATCAATCAGCCTGTAAAGGTATTTGTAGAAGGGTTAGCGGCCAACACAGAATACTTTTACCGAGCGACTGACGCAGCAGGCGATCGCGAAACCGGTCGATTTGTCACTGCAGCTGAGGCCGGAGAACAAACAGGCCTAACCTTCGGCATCTCTGGCGACTGGCAGCAAGCGCCTCCTTATCCGATTCTCCAGTCTGCTGCCGAGAGCGAACTAGATTTCTTCGTCAAGCTCGGAGATACCATCTACGCCGATCTGGAGACACCAGCCACACCAGGGGTCAGTCAAGCCAGAACGTTAGAACAGTTTCGAGCCAAGCATAGTGAAGTGTTGAGCCCTCGCTTTGGTCTCAGCGCCACCGCAGATCTCAACCAAACAACGTCTATCCTCGCCTCGATTGACGACCATGAGATAGTCGACAACTTTGCAGGCGGCGCTGCGCCGGGTGACTCCCCCGACGCGCCCGACATTGGCTCTTCCCCCGATCCGCTCTTTACCGACGATGTAGACTTTGTGAACGATACGCAGGTCTATGAAGACGCGCTGCAGGCCTATCAGGAATATCACCCGCTAAGAAACGAGTTTTATAGCACGCCAGAAGATGCCCGCACCGACGGAGAGCGCCAGCTATACCGGGCAAATAGCTATGGCAGCGATGCGGCAGTATTCGTGCTAGACAGTCGCTCTTTTAGAGACGACCAGCTAGAGCCCGCCGACTTGAGCGATCCTACCTCGTTCTTAGTGCAGGCCTTTGACCCTACCCGCACCCTGCTGGGCAGAGCGCAAATAGAAACGGTCAAAGCAGACTTACTAGAAGCGCAGGCAGCGGGAACTACCTGGAAATTTGTCCTGATTCCAGAGCCCATTCAAAACTTTGGCGTAGTGAATGCAGAAGATCGCTTCGAGGGATATGCCGCAGAAAGAACAGAACTCCTTAGCTTTATCGACCAAAACAACATTGATAATGTGGTGTTTATGGCGGGCGATTTCCACGGCACAATTGTCAACAACCTCACGTACCAGCTAGCCCCCGGCCAAGAACAGATTGCCACCGGTGCTTTTGAGGTCGTGACGGGTCCTGTCGCCTTCTTCGATGGGCGCTTTGGGCCAAACGTTGCCAATCTCTCTGCAGCAGCGGGCATTATCGACGAGCAGCAGCTGGCCTTTTACGACTCGCTACCGGTCGCGCCAGATACCGATGATCTTGTAAACGATAAAGATGACTTTGTAGAACAGCTGCTGGTAGCACAGACTGACTTGTTTGGCTACGACCCAGTTGGACTAAACAACAATCTGACCCAGGCGGAAGGCCTGATCGATGCGACCCTATTGCAGGGTGATTATGTGGCCGCGCATAACTACAGCTGGACCGAGTTTGACATCGACCCGACCACTCAAAAGCTCACCGTTACCACCTTTGGCATTGAGGCTTACTCAGAGGCAGATGTCTTGGCAGATCCGCAGGCCGTGATAGATCGCCAGCCCACCATCATCAGCCAGTTTGAGGTAAATCCGCAGGGCAACGTGCTGGGCGGCTCAGCCACAGAAGATACGCTTGTCAATGGTGATGAAAGCAGTAAACTGGCGGGCCTAGCAGGCAATGATGTCTTGGCGGGTGAGCTGGGTGACGATGTGATTCTTGGTGGCGATGGTGATGATGTATTGCGGGGCGATCGCAATAGCCGCAGCGCACAAACCGGCGAAGCAGGCGGCGACGACCTGATCTACGGTGGGGCGGGCAACGACCGCATCGGCGGTAAGTCTGGCAACGACATTTTGCTCGGCGACGCGGGCGACGACCAAATCTGGGGCGACGACGGCGACGACATTATCCGCGGCGGCCTGGGAAATGACACCCTGACAGGGGATAACAACTCTGGCGGCAGCGGCAGTGATCTCTTCATCCTCGCCGCTGGTGAAGGAACAGATATCATCCAAGACTTCGAAGTAGGTACAGACCAAATTGGCCTAGCAAACGGCCTCACCTTCGGCAGTCTTTCTGTTACTACGCAGGGCCAGCGCACGCTAATTGCCGCCGGTGAGGAGACCTTAGCCGAGCTGCTAGGCGTTAGCGGCCTCACCGAAAGTGCGTTTATCACCGTATAAATTGTTACTTACCTTGGTCATCTGCTGTTATTCTCTGCCGCTATTTTCCCTGTGATATCTTCCCCAAATTCCACACGACCTCGCCGTTGAAAGCGTCTATCACCAAGGCTCAAGGATAAGGTTGTTCCTTTGTAAAAAATGTTTGTGTTCTGCGATGCATTAACCCGTCATAGATTACTGACATATTGAGTGAGTGATGTAAAAGACGCGGCTCAGTACAGCATGAGGGGTGGGAAAGGCTCTCCGGACGATCAGAACAATACGATAGTAAAGCTGGCTTCTGAGTCTGGATTTTCTTGCTATAAAAACGAGCAAAACAAGTGGCGAATAGAACCCAGAGAGGATGGAAAAAACTGGTACCTACTAGAATCCGATGAGCGATGGCTGCTCGTGATTGAGGATGTTCCCCAAATTTTGTTTCGACCCTCAGGTGCGATCGCATTCATTCAGCGCTGGCTACAGACCTGATCGAGCAGTTCACTCTGCAGTACAGTCCACATCAGCGATACATACTGTTGTAACAGCACAAGCTGTAGAACAAATATTCGTAACTGTTGTTTACACAAGAACAACTCCAACCGTTTCTCCAACACGGCAAGTAGGGGAGCTGCAGTTAAATAAACATCCCGGAGGCCCTCACCCTATCCCTCTCCCTGAGGGAGAGGGGACCGGATTCAAAGTCCCTCTCCCTCAGGGAGAGGGATTTAGGGAGAGGGCGGCAGCACTGCCGAGGGCGGGGACATTATTAATTTGCGCTTCCCTAGGTAAACTTAACAACACTTCGGTTAAGCGTTAACGTCGCGTTCTCTATTTCTTAACCCTGCCATCGTAGCCTGCGTGTGACTTTGTTCAAACACATAGGTACATGGCTGAAAACATCCTCAAAGGGTACGCCTCCCTACCCGCCGATACATTCTCTGAAGGTCCTTCCTCCGGTAATGACAACGGTCGCATTGATGCGATCGCTCGCATCCAGCCCATCAGCGCAAACGGTCGTACCGGCCCCTTCGACGGTCAACCCGTCCAAGGCTTCAGCGCCGTTCAGTTTGCCCCCGGCACCGATCCAGACGTACTCTGGTTCATGTCAGACAATGGCTTTGGCGGGCAAAGCAACAGCCCAGACTATTTGCTCAGACTCTACCAAGTAGATCCCAGCTTCGCCGGAACAGAAGGGGGCGATACCTCCGTAGAGGTCCAAGGCTTTGTCCAGCTTTCCGACCCCAACAACCTGATTCCCTTCGACATCATCAATGGAGACACTGCAGAGCGAAACCTCACCGGCGGCGACTTCGACATCGAATCTTTCGTTATCGATATCAACGGTGACATCTGGATTGGCGAAGAGTTTGGCCCCTATCTGTTGCACTTTAGCCCTGAAGGTGAGCTGCTAGAAGCGCCCATCCCTACCCCGAATCCGGTAGATCTCAACACGCTGAATGGCCAAGACCCACTGGTCATCGCCCACCGAGGCGCCAGCGGTGACTTTCCAGAGCATACCCTAGAAGCCTATCGGGCAGCGATCGCAGCAGGCGCAGACTTCATCGAACCCGACCTCGTCATCACCAAAGACGGCGTTCTCATCGCCCGCCATGAGCCCCTGCTCGACGGCACCACAAACGTCGCAGAAGTCTTCCCCGACCGCATCGCCACCAAAAATCTCGATGGCTTCGAAACCACCGGCTACTTCGCAGAAGACTTCACCCTAGAAGAAATCAAACAGCTGCGCGCCGTCCAGTCCCGCGACTTCCGCGACCCCGCCTTCGATGGCCTGTTCGAAGTGCCAACCCTCCAAGAAGTGATTGAGCTGGTTCAAGAAGTAGAAGCAGAGACCGGCGTCAAGGTCGGCATCTACCCCGAGACCAAGCACCCCACCTTCTTCGACGAGCAGAACCTCTCCCTCGAAGAGCCCCTCATCGAAGTGCTAAAGAGTACCGGCTTCACCGACCCTAGCCGCATCTTCATCCAATCCTTCGAGTTTCAAAACCTCATCGAGCTACAGGGTCAGCTAGACGCAGAAGGCCTTGGCGACCTACCTCTCGTCCAGCTCTACGGCAACGCCACCGACAGCGCAGCCCCCACCAGCGGATTTTCTGTCCCCTACGACATCCGCTTCAATGCGCAGCAGGGCAACGATCTGGCCGCGATTTACGGTCAGGAGTTTCTAGACGCCGCAGAAACGGCACTCTCCGAAGACACGCTCTACAGCGACCTCGACAACGCAGAAATTCTGCAAATCATCAGCGACAAGTACGCCGAAGGCGCTGGCCCCTGGAAGAACAACTTCGTCCTTCGTGAAGCGCTAGACACCCCCGTAGATGGCAACGGTGACGGCGTCGCCGAAATCACCTCTCAGCTCACCGGTGAGATCGGCTCCTTTGTAGAAGACGCGCACGCCGCTGGCCTGCAGGTACATCCTTATACCCTGCGCGATGAGGAACGTTTCCTCACGCTCAATGCCGACGGCACACCGCAGACCACCGGCGAAGAGTTCCGCCAGCTGATTGAAATCGGCGCAGACGGCTTCTTCACCGACTTCCCCGAAACGGGCCGGATTGTTGTAGAACAGTTCGAGACCGCAGAGGAGTTTGCCAACCTGCGCGGTTCTCGCGGCTATGAGGGCCTGGCCTTCAGCCCTGACCGTCAGACCCTGTACCCCATGCTCGAAGGTACCGTCTTCGGCGACCCAGAAGGCTCCCTGCGCATCTACGAATTTGATGTGGCTAGCAGCGCCTTCGAAGGCATTGTGGGGCTCTACCAAATGGACGAGCCAAACCATGCCATTGGCGACTTTACCCCCATCAACAACGATGAGTATCTGGTCATTGAGCGC
>JBCBFY010000195.1:0-6625 GCA_038527325.1 Cyanobacteria bacterium J06614_10 | reverse complement strand
TGTCGAAACCGCGCCCTGAGCGTAGTCGAAGGGCAGCTGGAGTAGTTGAGCGATTTATTTAATCTTCGTTCCTTAGCGGCTGCAAAGGAGGGTTTCGTTTCTATTTTTTTCCAAGCCTTTTCCAAGCTTTAAAAAAGAAAAAAGGAGAGCCGTTGGGCTCTCCCTACCATCAGGGTGCATCTACATGCATACATTATGGCACATGGGGTGGGGGGTGTAACCCCCTCTTTTGTTCCGATTTTAGAATTATTTGTTCGTATTGTAGAACTTTTGGGCAGGCCTGCGTAGTTTTAGCTGTAGTAGGCCCACAATTTTACACTAAGTATTTGCGGTTCGCACACTTGCTACGGCACTGTGTTTTGGTTGCTACGGCACTGTGGTTTAGTGACTTCAGGCATTGAGCTTTTTGCCCAGTAGCTGGTTTGTGAGCTTCGGGTCGGCCCTGCCTCCGGTTCGCTTCATCACCTGACCCACGAAGAAGCCCTTGAGCTTGGTTTTGCCAGCGCGGAATTTGGCAAGTTCGTCGGGGTGGGCAGCGATGACTTCATCAATCATTGCCTCAATTTCGCCAGGGTCAGAAATTTGGCTAAGCCCTTCCTTCTCCACGATTTCTTTCGGTGATCCGCCATTTTTTAACAATTTTGGCAGAATGTCTTTGCCAATCTTGTTGCTAATGGTGCCATCTTCAATTAGCTTCACCATTTCAGCGAGGGCTTCAGGGGTGAGGTTAATCTCGCGAATGCTTAGCTTTTCAGCATTAAGGTACCCAGCGATGTCGCTCATGATCCAGTTGGCGACGAGCTTACTGGATGCACCGGTCGCGATCGCAGTTTCAAAATATTCAGCCACGGCCCGGTCATCGATCATCACGCCCGTATCGTAGGCAGAGAGGCCGAGGTCTGCTTGGTAACGCTTGCGCTTTTGGGCAGGTAGCTCTGGCAGTTCCGCTTTCCAGGTATTGAGCTGGTCGGCGGAGACCTCAATGGGCGGTAGGTCGGGCTCGGGAAAGTAGCGATAGTCGCTCGATCCTTCTTTGGAGCGCATGCTTTTGGTTCTTTGGGGGCCTTCTTCCCAGAGGCGAGTTTCTTGGTAGATGGGTTCGCCTGCTTCTATGGCTGCAATCTGCCGCTCAATTTCGTAGTCAATCGCTTTTGCGATCGCGCTAAAGCTATTCATATTTTTAATTTCGACCTTCGTGCCAAATTCCTTTTGGCCGACCGGACGCACCGAAATATTCACATCGCAGCGCAGTGAGCCCTCCTGCATGTTGCCATCGCCGACGCCTAGGTAGCGAATGATGCGACGAATTTCTTCAGCGTAGGCGGCAGCTTCTTCGCCGGAGCGAATATCCGGCTCAGAGACGATTTCGACTAGGGGCACGCCCGCCCGGTTGTAATCGACCAGTGAATATGAGGAGCCCGAGAGGCTGTCGCTACCAGCATGCACTAGCTTGCCAGCGTCTTCTTCCATATGCAGGCGAGTAACGCCGATGCGCTTACGAACGGGTTTGCCATCTTTAATTAGCTCAATTTCTAGCCAGCCGTGCTCTGCAATGGGCAGGTCAAACTGAGAAATCTGATAGTTTTTGGGGAGGTCGGGGTAGAAATATTGCTTGCGATCAAACTTACTGTAGGGGGCAATTTGGCAGTTTAGCGCCAGCCCTGCTTTGACTGCGTACTCCAGCACTTTTTCATTGAGGACGGGCAGCACGCCGGGCAGCCCCATGGTGACGGGGTCGATGTAGGTGTTGGGGTCTGCGCCAAAGGCGGCTGAACTGGTAGAAAAAATCTTGGTTTCGGTGCTCAGCTGGCAGTGGGTTTCGAGGCCGATAACGGCTTCATACTTACTGTCGGTGGCGGTTTTTGCAGGGGCAGCGGCAGTCATAAAGGCTTCTTTGTAATGCTTCTTTGTGGGAGGGTCTCTATTTGTATATCTTCGATTACATCGGCAATTGTATCGCTATCGCTTCTACTTAGTGCAACTTAGTGAAACTTGGTGCACTATGTGTCGCTGACATGCACTCTCGCGGGGTCTCGGCAGATAGGTTTGCTGAGTAGATCAGGGTTATTCGACTGAGGTTAAGAACTCGCAGAAATCATTGAGTTGCTGAATGATGCGATTGTAGGCTGCCTCTAGCAGGTGAAAGTTGTCAGCAATTTTTTCTGGATCGAGCCGGTGGGTGTAGTTGCTGCGAATCACATGCCGAAAAGATAAGAGCTGGCCTAGGTACTGGCGACTCTCTGCGTCGATCACAGCAGGTCGCACGCCGGGTAGATCGAGCATCATCTGATCTAGCAAATCTTTGTGCCATTGGCCCTGTTGATGGCTGACTAATTCGCCATCTACGCTGTGGACAATCCGCTCAAACGTTTTTTCTAGCCCAGTGTAGAGGCCGTGCATACTCAGGCCAACGGCAGTCCAATAAACGTCTTGCTTAGTTTGTTTTGCAAGGGTTGCCTGCTGTCTTGCATGTTGATATTCCCCGTTGCAGTCATTGACAGCTTGACGAATTCTGCCGATGAGTGCACTGTAATTTTTCATCTCTGCACTATCTGTGAGGTTGCTTTCAATGAATTCATGACTTTGGGGGGTAGCTTCACCTAGGGTCAGGCCATTTTGCAATATGGCTGTCCGCAGGCTAGCAGGTGCCTCTTCTATGCAAACTAGGTCTATATCGAATGGGCCAGCGTGGGTCATCAAAGCCGTGAGCGCTCTGATATGTTCTTCTGGGGGTAAGTTCCAAACGGCTAGGTCAATATCTGACTTTATGCGAACCGTGTTTGCAGAGAGCATGGAGCCGAATAAGACGACCTTAGTGACGCCGAAGTGAGCTTTGAGTAAGTCAGCGAGTTCTTTGGCGGTTTTCAAGCCGGTTTGGTGGCGTTGCTGTAGGTGCGATCGCTGCTTGGCCTTGCGCTGCTCCAAACGGGCAGCGTAGGGCTGATATTGCGGCGAAATTGGCTTGTGGCTCTTTGAGGTGACCATACAACGAAGTATAGCAATCGGGTTGATGCCTCTGCGGGGAATAAAAACTTGTATGCACCCTGAATCGTGTTGACAGTGTTTCTTACTTCCCAGGGCCCTACTTCCCAAGGCATAAATTAGGAAATGATGACTAAGTTACTTGCTAAGTCGAAGTCGTTATGAGTATGATTAAGTAGTTGAAATTAATCAGTGGGTTCAGTCTAAAGTTAAACAACGACAAAACGCCGACTCACGGCATTGCCCATTAACCTGAATTAGACGTTATTTAGACAGCGCTCACTTTTTTGGAGGCCCTATGGTTGCAACAACTACTAAATCAGCTAAATCAGCTTTCTATCCCACTCGAATTGATCTCCCGCTAGACACCCGTCAGTCGGTAGCGGACATGCTCAATGGCACGCTGGCAGCGACAACTGACCTACGCACGCAGACCAAGCAAGCTCACTGGAATGTAAAAGGTAAGGACTTTTATCAGCTGCACCTGCTGTTCGACGAAATGGCAGGCGAGCTTGATGAGTACAGCGATCTGGTGGCGGAAAGGATTACCGCACTCGCTGGCACCGCAATGGGTACGGTACGTATCGCAGCGAGCGAGTCGATTTTGCCAGAGTACGCTTTTGACGCGGTGGGTGGCATGGAGCATGTGGCAGCGCTGGCTGACCGCTATGCTGCCTATGGCAAGCACCTGCGCGAAAGCATCGACCGGGCAGATCAGCTAGGCGATCAGGATACAAACGATTTGTACGTAGAGATTTCTCGTACTATCGATAAGCGCTTGTGGTTCTTAGAAGCTCACCTGGTTGGCTAATTTGTTCACAGGTTGTATTTGCCCGGCTGAGGATCTTTCCTCAGCCGGGCTTTTTGTTTGAAGTGTTTGGTTTAGGTGGTGCGATCGCAGTTAACCCTTAACGCTGCACATCACAACAAAATGCTTTCGCTCGATTGTTGTTGTTCATGAGATAGGCTTAGCGCTTAGCTGGTAGTGAATGCAGTAAACCATGCCCGCATCGAAGAGAGCATGTAGTGCTACGACTGACCAAACGTCTTGATAGGCGAAGTATAGCCACCCCCACAAGACGCTCACGGCGACGAGCCCGATCATCCACACCCGGCGAAAGTTGTTGAGTGATTTGTCTTTGTTGAGATGGGGAGGCAAAACACGCAGCCAGAAGAGGGCGTGGATAGCTCCGGAATAGGCACAGAAGGTGAAAATGCCGGCTATGAATAGCCACACTGGATTAGCCGTCCAGATGGCAACGGCTGACATGCCTAGCTTGAAGCTTGCTAAAAAGAGTGCCGTCTCAAACAGTCCATTGAGCAGGGGGAAGGCGATGAGGGTGGGTAAGTGAAGCGATCGCCCGTCCCGAGTAGACACTTTGGCGTAGGCAAGGGTAGTCACGACGGTAATGGCCAGCCCAATCCAAATAGATACCCAATGGCCTGTACTAAATTCACCAGGTAGTCGCGTGAAATCTGCATTTAGATAGGTAGCGCTGATAATGAGCCCGATCGTCCAGTAAATCGCTAATGGCTTGAGGGAAGAGCTGGTCCGGGAGGCAATCGTAGGAGACGTCATAAGGATGTGTGTCCTGTGCGAGATCGCAACGTGGGTGAGGTATGCGTGATGACCATACGATACTCGCGATGCGTCGCAGCTGAACTCACCGTAGCAACAGTTCGTCACAAATAAGCTGCCGCTCAAACAACTTTTTTTCGCTCGGGTCTTGACTTAATAAATATCTCTGCTATTAATAAATGAGTGCTCACTTATTAACGCTTGTGCTGCTCACGGTTTAATTCACGAATTACGCATGTAAGAGAGCTTTAATTATGAAAATTGCCGTTTTTAGGTCACTTGCTTGGGTCGCGATCTCTCTGGGATTAGCGATTTCCGCAGAAGGTGCATCTGCAGCCTACCTGCTGGAGTCAGCGATTCGAGATGAACCGAATATTCAAAGGAGTTCTGAAAGGGTCGCTCAGTTTCCACGTTCTGGTGGACGCCTGGACCGCTCAGATAGGTCAAGACGCGATGACTTTGACGACTGGGAAGACCGCAGAGAAGCGTTAGAAGACCATAGAGAAAATTTGGAAGACCGCCGAGAAGATTTGGAAAGAGGAGATTTCGAAGACCGCAGAGAGGATTTGGAAGATCGCTGGGAAGATTTTGACGATGAACGCGAAGACCGCTGGGAAGACCGTGAGGATTTTCGCGATGACAGAGGGGGTAGGGCAGACCGCGATTTTGACCGCTTTAGGCGTCGTAATCGATGAGTTAGGAAGATGAGTTGAAACATTGTTTTTCTGTTTCTTTTTAGGTAAACCAATCAACGAAAATTATGAACTACACATTTACTTCGCTCAGCATAGGTACGATAGCTGCTTTGGCACTGATGGACGTTGGTCTGGGCGTGTCCAGCCGGGCGGTTGCTGCCGTTGATGTCTCTGAGGTCTCTGCAGCGGTGAAAGCTGAGCCGAAAGCCCGACCAGGTTCCATGTTGGCCGAGCTGGAAAAACTGGATTTGACCGTTGCCCAGCAAGATGAGATCGAGGCTATAAAGGCGGATATGACTGTGCAGCTGGCGGAAGTGCTTACCCCTTCGCAAATGGAAGCCTTTCAGCAAAGGCAGTCTGAGGGGGGTGATATGCGCAGCCTGATGATGAGCCTAGACCGGGGACAGCGCTCCTCTGTGATGACTATCATGCGCGCTGCACAATCTAACCTAATGGACGTGCTGACGCCCGAACAGCGTGCTCAGGTCGAGGGAGACCGCCCGTTGGGTAGAAATTAATTCCCTTAGTTTTGTTGTTTTACTAGCTGTTGTTTTTCTGCGTGAGTTCTTTTTTGTTTGAAGACGCTTCTGTTTTGGCTTTTACTTTGTAAGCTTTGGTGAGTGGCTATGGGGGCGAGTGTTTGTTCATCGGATGCTTCCCCATGCTTGCCAAATGTTCAACTGCAAAATGTTCAACTGTAGATATTTAGAGGCGTTGCCAATGCGTTGGTTTGCTTTGTTTTGTGTTGTGATGGGTCTACTGTGGGGTTCGCCGAGCGTCGCACAGCTTGAAGAGGTGCCAGCTGAAGAGGCGCCAGCTGAAGAGGTACCAGCTGAAGAGGCGCCAGTAGTGGCAGATGCCGAAGAAAATGAACGCTCTTCTGGAAGCTACATCGGTATTGGCGGCAATATCGGACTGAGTGGTGGTCAGACAGCGCTGTCTGAAGGTGCCTTTTCCCTCGTCAACAATACTCAAATTCTTGAGTATCTCTCGATTCGTAGTTCTACTGTTTTTGGTGATGATATTACATCGGCGATCGCTTTGACAGGCGGGTATGCCATTTCTAACGCGCAGGGTAGAACAGTCGCGACGCCTTTCGTGGGTGGGGGTGTTTCGATTGCTGATGATGTGGCTCCGTTGATTAGCGCGGGGGTAGATGTGCCTATAGGCAAAGATTTTACCCTGACAAATCGATTGAATGTCAGCTTTGGGGATGACGAAACGGATGTTGGGCTGGTGGTGGGTGTGGGTTATAACTTCAGTCTTTTTAGCTTGTTTTGAGAGATTTGTTTTAAGGAAAAAAGATTAAATAACATCCACTTTTGCATGTCGGTTGGTTTTGGCTAACGCCTACGGCGACGCAAAGCGA
>JBCBFY010000194.1:0-6643 GCA_038527325.1 Cyanobacteria bacterium J06614_10 | reverse complement strand
TGGCGTATGGGAGCACAATGAGCGTGCGATTAGGTTCTACCAGCGGTGGGACTTTAAGAAGGTGGGTTCTCATATTTTTATGTTGGGCTCAGACGAGCAAAACGATTTCATTATGCAGCGCCCCTTGAAGAAAAAGCGGTGATGATAGACATCCTCCCTGTAGCTGTTGTGCTGTTCACCATTCAATTGGTTGCTTTGCTGCTAAGCCAAGACGGTTTCTGCTGAGGAATAGGCACCGAGACAGGGCTACTGGATTTATTTTTTATTCTGAAGTTTATATCGTACTTTCTTTCGGTCTTGGGAGACTTTTGGGGTTCGTTCGCGCGGTGGCGATCGCTCTTTCTAATTCGCTTAGCTTGCTGACGATGGCTGTTTTTTCATTGGCGACTTCGATGCGATCGCGTCCATTTGCCTTAGCGACATACAGCGCCTGATCGATCCTTTTGAGTAGCTCGTGCTGGCTGCCTGGGAAGTCTGGATAGGCTCCTAGACCCATGGAGACGGTTGCCTGAAAGTGTGAGCCGTCAAATTCGATGGTGAGAGCTTTGAAGGCTGTGCGAATGTTGTCGGCCCGTTGGTAGGCTTCGACGATGGGCATATCGGGCATGGCTAGGATAAATTCTTCGCCGCCATATCGGCAGGCGATGTCGCTGGAGCGAATGTGCTGCTGGACCAGTTCTGCAAAGGTTTGCAGGGCGCGATCGCCTGCCAGGTGACCATAGGTGTCGTTCACTTTTTTGAAGTAGTCAATATCCATTAGCACGATGGATAAGCTGGTTCCTGCGCGCTTGGCTTTTGCCAGTTCTGCGGGCAGGCTTTCTTCAAAATACCGACGGTTGAACAGACCGGTGAGTTCGTCGCGGATGGCCTGCTCTTTGAGCTGCTCTTGGAGATGTTGAATCTGTCTTAGCTGTTGTTTGAGTTCTATGTTCGCTTGGTGAATTTTGAGTTGGTTTTGATACTGATCGGTGATGTCTCTTAAAACTAAGAGCTTGCCGGTGACCTGCTGCTGGCGGTTGTAGAGAAAGGTGAGGCGGACTTCTATATGGCAGGCAATATCGGGGCGAGAGATGACCTGACTGGTGAGCCCTTGGGTGGAATAACACATCTCAACGATGGCGTCCCATCCCTGGAGCACTTGGTCAATCAGCAGGCCAGGATAGGGGCCAGGCCCCTGAGCGTAGTCTCGTGCTGCCGGGTTGATGTCTAATATGCGGTTTTCGTTGTCAATGACCAGTACGCCATCGTCCATTTTCTCGATGACGGTGTCTCGGGCAATCGGTAGTAGGTCAAACAGGCGAAACCGAAACAGGCTTGTGAAATAGACTAAGCCTGTCACCAAGAAGCTCATGGGCAAGATATTGGCATTTTGAGGGGTGATCTCTAGGGCGTAGAGCGTTCCTGCCACGATTGGTGGGAGCGCGCTCAAGATCACCATGATCGCCTGTCTTCGATATAAATTTGAAGATAGCAAGGCTGCTCTGGCAACCAGCAGTGAGCCGGTCACTACGTAAATATAAAAGCAGGCAACAATCCAGAAGTATCCTGGGCCGTGTTGAAAAACAATAAACTGATGCTGGGTCGGATGGGGGACAAAGTCACTCCAAACGAGACTATGCCAGTGATTGGTGATCACCATGGCCATGTTGAATATTGGTAGAATCCAGAGGAGGAGACGTCTCCTGCGGACGAGCCACTGCTTGCGGCCTGTGAAGTGCAGTGT
This sequence comes from Cyanobacteria bacterium J06614_10, assembly GCA_038527325.1. GTDB lineage: Bacteria > Cyanobacteriota > Cyanobacteriia > Phormidesmidales > Phormidesmidaceae > Phormidesmis. The sequence continues at coordinate 4,920 of JBCBFY010000194.1, read as the reverse complement.
AAAGGTCAAGTACAGCGCAATGACACTATTGGAAGCGATGTATTCTGCGGTGCCTGATACGAGCAGCGGTCTTAGGGTACCGGTTGCGGCACTGACGGAAGCGGCTGCTGCGTAAACTGCGATCGCAACCATGAGCCAGGTAAATGGCCGAGTGGCAGGCGCCACGTCTCGCCGTGTCCAGGCTGTAAAGGCCACGCATCCAGATATGATTGCTGTCACGCAAAGGATAGCAATGTAAGGATTCTCACGGAGAAGCATAGGGTTGGGACACCGAAAGTCGCCACTCGAATGTGGCTCAGTTTCCGCACGGTAATAAGTGCAGATGACAAGCGCAGATAATTAAGTGCGGGTGGCACTGCTCTCAGCATTCCCATAACCCCTCTTTACTCATAAATATGGTTCGATATATCGATTAGAGCCTTACAGCTTTAAACTAAGCTGCCTGTAGGGCTGAGGATCGACCAGGTTAGAAATGGTGATGCCCAACAGTCTGAGAGGGCGTCCTGCTTCTACGTTTGTTACCAGTAGGGCGGTGGATAGCTGGAGAATTTGCTCGACGTCTTTAATTGGGCTCTCTAGGGTGCGGCTGCGGGTGATGGTGTCGTAGTTGTCGTATTTTACTTTGAGGGTGAGCGTGTAGCCGTTGCGGTTATTTTTGGTGAGTCGCTGATGGACCTCTTCGGCAATTTTGGCGAGGGCGGCTTCCATCTCGGGTAGCTGCTGCAAGTCTTCAAAAAAGCTACGTTCTGCACCGATTGATTTGCGAATACGGTTGGGATTGACCGGGCGATTGTCTTGGGCCCGGACAACTCGGTAGTAGTAGCGGCCTACTTTGCCAAAGGCCTGCACGAGCTGCGCTTCTGTCCAGCTTTTGAGGTCAGCGCCTGTGTAGATGCCGAGAGATTTCATTTTGGTTGCGGTGGCTGGGCCTACACCATAGAAGTCTTCTATGGCCAGGGTTTCGAGGAAGGCTTCCGCTTGGTCTGGGCCGATGAATGAAAGGCCATCGGGTTTGTTAAGGTCTGAGGCAATCTTGGCTAAGAATTTGTTGATAGAGACGCCTGCAGAGGCGGTGAGCTGCAGGTTTTGCTTGATGCGATCGCGAATTTGCTCGGCGATTCTGACGGCTGAACCAATACCCTGCTTATCGACGGTGACATCTAGATAGGCTTCGTCTAGCGATAGGGGTTCTACGAGATCTGTGTAGTCGAACAAGATGGCTCGAATCTCTTGGGAGACGGCCTTGTACACATCGAAGCGAGGCCTGATAAAAATTAGCTCACGGCACCGCTGCACTGCGCTGCGTGAGGGCATGGCCGAATGAATGCCGTAGCGCCGGGCCTCGTAGCTGGCTGCGCAGACGGCGCCGCGTTTGTCGGGAGAGCCACCAACGGCGACGGGCTTGCCGCGCAGTGCCGGATTGTCGCGCTGCTCGACCGAGGCGTAAAACGCGTCCATATCTATGTGAATAATTTTCCGAATAGTCCGGAGGGCCGTATTCGGGGAAGAGGGCAGGTTCGCATCCACGACTGTCGGATTAGCGCTATCACCGATAGTATAGACAACTCTCGGAAAACATCTGTCTAAACCTCTTGTCTATGGGGTTGTTGAGGATGCTTTCTACTTGTCGATGTCTGCGGTATGTGCCTAGTAGGGGTAGGGTGAGCGCATGCCGACGACGACACCAATGAGAATGCACAGCGAAAGAAAGAGAAAAAAGCCCACGATCCAAATGCCAATAGAATTTCGCGTTCCGTGGACTGCCGGATAGAGCTTGGCACTTACCGGGCGGTCGTTTTTTAGGTGCTGTTCTACGATGGCGCTGACGTCGCGAACCCGGACGTCTGAGTACCATGTTTTTGAGCGTGTTTTGGGATTACTTCCTTTTTTAGCTTTTTCGGGTATCACAATCACCATAGGACCATTGCCACACTGGCCTAGGCAGCCGGATTCTTTGATCTCAGTGCCAGAGGGATGGTTTTTTTGAAAGGCGGTGAGTACGGCTTCAGCGCCTTGTTGTTTGCAGGTGACGTTTTGGCAGATTAAAACCGTTTTGGACATCCGACTGAAGGGGGAAAAGTACGAGGCAGTCGTTAGGCCTGTAAATTCTAGCGAATTTATTTGTCGACAGGGCTCAGCTTATGCTGCCTAGCGATCGCTATATCTGCCGATGATGGCTAGTCTGTAGCGTTCGTACACATGACTTCACAAAGGTGTGCAAACTCATAAAAAACTCACGTTTTGTCAGTACTCTTATTGTTGTTGCTAATTGTTGTTATTGCTATTTATTGATTTTCCGTAGTGTCTTCGGCATACAATGCTTTCTACGGTCGTTGTCCAAACCAGGAAAAGCCCCAATCATGGTTACTTCTTCAGTTCATCAGCGTGCGTCTGACTCCCGATTTCTCATTATTGGCTGCGATAATCAGGTCGGCGGTGAGGGGGCTGCGGCTTCTACTATTACAAACGCGGTAGACCGTTGGCAGCTCCCTGCCGTTGAGACGATGGTGGTCTCACGGCTCTGTACCCATCATGCGATCGCGCTCGCCCAGGCCGACTATGTGATCTTTGTAGATACTTGCGGCAGTCAGGGACATGCTCGCAGCCTGCAGGTGCAGCCCCTCACCAGCAATTTTTCCAGCAGTTTTCTGGCTGGACAAGGTGAAAACGATGCTGAAGACTTGTGTCCGAGATCTCTGCTGAACCTGACCTGTCAGCGCTATGGTGACTCTCCACTGGCTTGGCTTATTGAGCTTCCGGCTGAGTGCGGTGCCGGTGAGCAGGCGCTTTCGGCGACGGCTCAGGCAAGCTGTGATCGCGCGCTTAGAACGATTGCTCAATTTTTACAAACTTATCAGAAGCCAAACTACCCAGCTCAGGACAGGCTAGAAGCGCCAAGAGTCATTTATAAAGAGGCTCTGAACTGCGCTTAGTGCTACGCCTAGCAAAGCGGCGCGCTTAATACAGCAGGGAAGGCATTTTTATATGTACGACTCTTGCAGATTGTTGAGAATCGTCACAGATGCGCTTACAGTTTGATCGACTTTCGATTGACCGTAAAGCGCTACAAATGCTCTATTTCATAGGTTTAGACTTAAATTTCAGCTTTTGGATCACAGCTGAGCAGAGAGATGGGTCACAGTCCCCATGCTTTCCTCATAAGTAGCGGCTAAATTAGTCAGTAAAGATACCCTGACACCCCTGTAAGGCAGCTGCTTGAGATGAGTATAGAAGCGAAGCATTCCCCCTCCCGATCCTTTTTAACGTCATTTTCTGGGTCGCTCGCAGTGCCTTCTGCAGTAGACCTAGAGAATGCAGACCCAGAAAATAGGGTGGTAGAAAGCCTCGTTATCGAAAATTTAAGGCTTTCGAGCGAGTTGCTGATGCCCCAAATCTATCAGCTCATTGCACAGGGAAACGTCCGCCGTATTATTATCACCAATGAGGAGGGGCATGCCTTGTTGCGGTTGCCCACAGCTGCACCTGATGTAAACGGCATGATGGCAGCTGTGCTCTCTTCAGAAGTTGCTGCGATCAACGTGATCAGTGCTATCGTGCCTAACCCAAGAATGATGGTGGAGAGGGTTAGCCGTTAGCTTTGGGAAGATTACTCAATAGGTCGCTACGATTTTCTTAGGGGGAGAATTTCCCGATGGAGAAGGCTTGCGCCAGTTGTCCATAATGTCTTTTACGAGCAGTTCTTGCAGAAGTACTTGCCCGGTCACGACTAGGGGCAGCGCCAAGAACAACCCTAAAAAGCCAAACAGAACGCCGCAGATGAGCTGTGAAACGAGGGTGATAGCTGGCAATAAGGAGACCTGATGCTTCATGACTAAGGGCGTCAAAAAATTGCTTTCTACCTGCTGAATGAGAATGTAGAGTCCGATGACAGCGATCGCTTTCCAGGGCGAATCTAGCACGCCTAAAACAGCCGGTGGGATGACGCTTAAAATGGGGCCGATGTTTGGAATGAAAGTGAGGACGCCTGCAATCATGGCGTTGCCAATGGGCAGCGGGACCTGAATGATGACCAGCCCTATGAAGCTCATGAGTGAGATGACAACCATGTTGAAGCAGATGCCGATGCCCCAACCGACTAGGGCTTTCTCGCAGTGGTCGAGAATGTCTTGAACGCGGTGACGATAAAACTGCGGGAAAATAGAGATAAACGCTCGCCTGTAGGCTTTGGGGTTGGCCAGCAGCATGATGGTGACCGCTAGCACCAAAAAGCTGTTGATTAGGATAGAGAGCGTACTGCTAAATATTCTAAAGAAGTTGTTGAAGAGACCTCTGGCAATGTTGGGAATCTCTTGAATGAAGGCATTGAGCTGCTGAAACTGCTCAGCTAGCACTGGTGGTACCCGGCTGTTGATATTTTCAAGCCAGATGCGGATCCGGGCCGACTCGGTAGGCACTTGAGTCAGCCACTGATCAACCTGCTCAAGAAAGGGTGGAACAATGATAGTAACGGTAACTACGATGAGACCTAAGAGTGACAGCAGCGTGATGATGACTGCGCTACGCCTGCTTAACTTCCAGTTCGTGAGCCACTGAACGATGCGGTTGAGGGCGGTAGCTAGCGAAATACTGGTGAAGGCCAATAGGATGACAAACCGAATCTGCCAGAGTAAAAAAATACTCAGCAGCAATACGACTAACCCGACCAGTTTCCCAAAGTTCACAATTTTTTCCTGAAGAGGCTTCTAAAAAAGACTTTCACCCTTTTCACTAATACCAATGCCTTGAGGCTTTCTGCGCCTGCTCACGGTATAAAAACAGCTAAAAACCACACTACTCACATCAGCCGGTGTTTCTATCTTGCTGAGGGGGTATCCTTCGCGAACTTTTCTATCCGGTAGGGATAGAAATAAGGCTAATTTTTCTCTTTAATCGTGAGTCCTGGGAGCCCTTGCAGGTTTT
>JBCBFY010000193.1:0-6654 GCA_038527325.1 Cyanobacteria bacterium J06614_10 | reverse complement strand
GAGCATCTTCTTTCCTTCTTCTTCCGCCTTCTCTTTCTTATCTACTTGCTCTTCAAGTTGCAAGTATGGCTATTTTGCTGATGGAGATAGCTGAAAAGCAAGGAATAGAAGGAGGAAAGAAGGATAAGAAAAAGAAAAAAGAGAAGAAGAAATCCAAGAAGGGTAAGAAACACCCTAAGGTAGTTGGAGATGGTGATAGTCAGATGTTGAGTGTAAGGAGGAAGGAAGTAATGTCTTCAACTCCTAAGGATGAGGAGGAAGAATCGAAAGGATCTGATCAAGCAGAGGATAGGTCGACTGATGAAGAGAAAGATGAGTTAGAAGAAGTAGGAAGTCAAGAAATTGCAAAGAATGCTGATGCACACGCAATATTGAAGAAAAAGAACAAGGAAGAGAGAAAGAAACAGCAAGGTGAGTCGAAAAGGAAGGCAAGAATTCAGATGAGTGCCAGTAGAGATAGTTTGTACTCAGATATCGATGGTGGAGACGAACAAAGTGATGGTAGCGATAGTGACAGCAGTAGTGATAGTAGTAGTAGTGTAGGAGGAGTTTATGGACAGAGGCGACAACAGATAGTAGTAAGAGAAATACCTAAGATGAGAAGATTTAATCTACGAGATGCAAAAGACATTAAGCAATATTTAAAAGAATATGAAGAGTATTGCGAAGATAAATATGGATATTACCCAACTATCTGGATGAGGAACTTGGCAGATTTTCTTGAAGGAGACTTAAGAGAAGTATATAGAAGAATGATTGGGTCTGGTGAACCCAATTATGAGGTAGTGAAGGAGAGGTTGATTAAGCAAGTGAGAAGGATGAGAGATAGTGTTAACTTCCAGAAAGGAAGTAAATTCGAGGACTGCCGAATGGAAGAAGGAGAAAGGGTGGATTTATATGCTCATAGATTGGAGACCTTAGCCCGACAAAAATACGGTAATGAAGGGATAGAAGAAAATAAAGAATTGATCAGAAAATTCCTTGCTACGGTCCCTAGTGAGGTAAAGTTGGCAGTAAATATGAGGAGGAAGGAAAAGAAACGTTGGACTGGAAAGAGACTCTTATGGCCAGAGATTTTAGAGTTTTTGGAGGATCAAAGAACTGGAGAAGAATTAGAGACGCTGACTGTAAGAGAAAAGACTTATAAGAATGTGCTGTTAAGTGGAGAGGAAGTGGGAGAAGTAAGAAGGATGATTGGGAAGCTGAAAGGTGGAGGAGAGTATGGGCATCAATCCAGATCACCAAGGAGTGGTGATGGAGTAAGATCAAGGAGTGGTAGTCGTGGTAGACCACAAGGAGGTTGGTGGACTGTAGGAAAGGTGCGACAGTCTTGGGGTCAACAGAATGATAGGAATGGAAGAAGAATGAATGGAAATATGCAGCAAAGAGGTGGAGGAATGAATGCACCAAGAATGAATGCAGGTAGAGGAAACATGTTGCAATGTTTTAGATGTGGGCAGGAAGGTCATTCGAAGCAGGATTGTAAGTTGGCTAGGGGTGAATGTTTTGAATGTGGAAGTAGGGAGCATATGGTTAGGGATTGCACAAAGCGTAAGTGTTCTCTCTGTAAGGGAATAGGACATTTAGCGTCTGAATGTCAGAAGAGACTTCCGAGGTGCGGAAATTGTGGTGAAGCTGGACACTTCGCTAGAATGTGTGAGGAGAAGGTGAGTGAGTGTGATAAGTGTGGAAAGAGGGGTCATGCTACGAGAGTTTGTAGGAGTGAAAAGCAAACAGGAAAACAGAATAGAGGAGAAACTGAAGAAGTAAAGAATAATTCGGAAAACTGAAGCTGAAGAGGGTTTGCAAAGGTGATCCCTCAGTGATAGAAGGAATAGATGTGTTGAATGTAAGAGAAGGGTTTGTGAGTGAATCATGGTTCAGTAAGACAGTTAATAGAGGAATGTGTGTTTTAGTTGATTGCGGAGGAGTAACGATGAAGGCGTTATTGGATAGTGGATGTAGGACAAACGTTGTTTTTAAGAATGCATTTGATAAAATGAAAGAGGCTAATTCAGAGGTTGAGTGGAGAAGATGTCAGGGCTATCTAGAAGGTATTGGAGGATTGCAGATGAAGGTTCATGCTAGATTCAGAGATAATTTAGAATTGGATGGGATGGTGATGGATAGAGATCAATTTTATGTTTTAGAAGGAATGAATGAACGGTATGATATGTTGTTAGGTTATAAATTCATGAAGAAGAATCGAATGAAATTGTATCCTCACCTTGAGATGGTTGAAATTAGGATGGGAAAAGTAACTAGTGTAAAATTATATTTAGATTCGGAAGGAAAGATTCATAGGAAAATATTTTCTGGGGTAGAAGTATATGCTTTAGAAGACATCAAGTTGCCCCGTGAAGAGGAACAAGTAGTCACCGTTAAAGTTGGTTTTCGAGCAAGAATCGGAGAGATAGTAGATAGTTCTAGCAGAATGTATATGATAGATGGAAGTATGGCTGATTATCGAGTTAAAAGATGTGCACATGTATTTGATGGTATTTTGGATATGAGTGATCCTAAAGTATGTTTGCAAGTGTGTGGGAATGTGAAGAAGAAACGTTGGAGGAGTGTTAACTCAGGAGATATGTTAGGCGTAATGAGTAGTGTTGTTGATGTAGACGAGTTGAGTTATGGAGTAGAGTGTGATATGGTAGTAGAAAGTCAAACTAAGGAAGAATGGACGAAGGATAGTTTGAGAGAGAAAATTAAGTTGAATGATGGTATGAGTGAAGTGCAGAAGAGGAAGATATATGAGATGTTATGGGAACGTAGGAAAGTTTTAAGTCAGGGAGATGAAGATTTTGGTACAGCTCAGTTACCTGAGTTCAAGATTTTGTTAACTGACGATACGCCTATTTATCAAAGACCAAGGCATTTTCCACCACCAGTAGCACGAGAGATTGAGGAGCAATGTGAGGAACTTGAGAGAGTGGGTGTGATTGAACCGAGTGAAAGTGCATGGAATAGTCCAATTGTACCAATAAGGAAGCCAGATGGAAGGTTGAGAATGTGTATAGATTATAGAAAGGTGAATGATGTTACTGTAAAAGATAGATTTCCGATGAGAGTGGTGTCTGAATGTGTGTATAGTATGTATGGAATGAAAGTATTTACAAAGTTAGATTTAGTTAGGGGATATTATCAAATGCCTGTAGCGGAGGAGAGTAGGCATATTACTGCATTTTCGACGGGTAAGCGGCATTATCAATTTAGAAATTTGAGCTTTGGGTTAGCAAATGCTCCAGCTGCTTTCCAGAGAGCTATGAATGTTGTTTTAAGTGGTTTTCCTGGGGATAGAGTACTTGTATTTTTGGATGATATTTTGATTATGGGAAGAACGATTGAAGAGCATATGCAGTTAGTGAATGAGGTACTTTTAAAGCTGGAAGATGTTGGAGTAAAGGTTAAGTTAGCTAAGTGTGAATGGTTTGAAAACGAAGTAGAATTTTTAGGGCATATGGTGAGTGAATCAGGATTACGCAAGTCTGAGAAATTTGTTAAGAAGGTGAAGGAGTTTCCGAAACCAAAGACTGTTAGAGAATTGAGAAGTTTCTTAGGATTGATGGAGTTTGGTCGTAAATTTATTAAGGATTGTTCTGGGATTAGTAAGCCTTTGAGTGAATGGACAGGGCGTAAAAGAAGTTTGAAGATTGTTTGGGATGAAAGAATGAATGAAGCATTTGAACGATTGAGGGAAGAAATTGCAAAAGATGTAGAGTTAGCTTATCCCGATTATAGTGAAGATGCTGGAATGTTAGAAGTGTATACAGATGCAAGTGGTTTTTGTATGGGAGGTTGTTTAATGCAAGCTCAGATTTTGAATGGGATGGAGAAGAAGAGAGTGATTGCTTATGTATCAAAAGCATTTAATAAGGCAGAGAAAAAGTATTCTACAATAGAACGGGAGTTAGCAGCTTTGAGGTTTTGTTTAAAGTCTTTAAGACCATTTTTATATGGAATTAAGTTTGTAGTTAAGACTGATCATCAACCTTTAGTTTATCTTCAACGTATGAAGTTAGTTGATAGTAGAATGGCTAGGACTATTGAAGATCTTAGTGATTTTAATTTTGAGATAGAATATTTGCCAGGAGAAAAGAATGTTATTGCGGATTTAATGTCTAGAATGCCTGAAAGTGTTGTGGAAGGTGAAATAGATTGTATGAATCCGGAGTATTTGCCGAAGGGTTTAATGATAGGTAAAGAATGTAAGGGTGGAGGTGATTCAATGTTTGAGAGTGTATGGTTTGGATTAAAGGATTTAATGAAGGACGGGTTAGTTGTTAGAATGCCTGATTCAATTGATGAGCTTAGAAGGGAGGTAATGAGTGATGTGTTGAGGAATTCTGAAAGTTTAGGACTGAATAAATGTGATAAGTATAAGAAAGAATTAAGAGCTATGATGAATGCTGGTGTGTTACCATTTCAAGAAGTTTTATTGTTTGTGAGTAAGAGGTATAAGGTGATTGTTTGTGTTCATTTTGGAGGTGAAAAACCTTTAATATACAGGGATAGGAAGATTAAGAAAGCAGATTATCTATTGCATCTTCAATGCTTAAGTGGTATACATTATAATTGGGTGATTGAGAAGAGGTGTCATGAAAGAATTTATGAAGGAATGTTAGTGGATGTACATGAGTCTGAAAGTTTGATTGAATTTAAAGATCTGGATATGTATGAAGTTGAGAATATGATTGTAGAGAAAACTGTGGACATCTGCTATTGTAAACATTCTGGAGGAGAAAGTATGACTGCATTATTAAGTATGAATGGAGGAAGTTATTGTGGATTAATTGATACTGGATCGCAGATATCATTGGTGTGTGAAAGTGTTGTGAAAGATATGGAAAATTTTAATGTGAAAGTTGAGAGGAGAAAAGTAAGATTTACTATAAAGGGTTTAGCAGGTAAAGTAATTGCATTAGAGGAAGTTATTTTAACAGTGAGTATGAAGGAATTAGAGGAAGTAAAGTATCGTTTTGTAGTATTGAAAGATAAACAGCTACCGTATTGTTTTGTTATAGGAATAGATTTCTTAAGAGTGAATGAGTTATGTATAGATATAGAGAATGAAGTTTTGTTAAAGAATGATCGTGTTATCGTTAGACTACAAGGAGAAAACGTATGTATGGTTAGGTTTGTGGGAATTATGGATATCACTAATTGTAAGAATGAGTTGTTAAGTTTGGAAGATATTGAGGAGATGCAGTTAGGGTGTTCAGTAGTTAGGATATTGAAGTGGTATATATGGAGTGGAATTCCTGCTAAGAATTGGGATGAATGGTTGGATGATTTTAGGAGGTATGCAGAGAGATTTGTAATATGTGAAGGTATTGTATATTTTTCTAGGGAGTATTTTGGAGAATTAATGTATGTACCAGTGTTTTCTGTGAAAGGGTCAGTAGGAATGTGTCTGTTGGTTCATAATAAGTATGGTCATATGGGGAAGTTTAAGTTGATTGAATGTATGAAAGAAAGAATATTTTCACCTTATTTGAGAAAGATTTGTACGGATGTGGCGACTACATGTGACGAATGTCAGAAAGGAAAGTATCAGAGAATATATGCTAGTCCGCCGGTATTAAAGTTGTGTATGAATGAACCGTTTGAGTTGGTAGTAATAGATTGTGTGACGTTTCCCAAGACTTCAAGAGGAAATGTGGGAGTAGTTGTTATGGTAGATCATAAGAGTAAGTTTGCATATGGAATGGCAGTAAAGAATAAAACGAGTGAGAATGTTGCAAGAGTTGTAAGTCTGAATTTATTACCCATGTGTATAAGTAAGCCTATTAGAATGTTGAGTGATAATGGTCCTGAGTTTGTGGGTAAGCCATTCGAGCAAATGTTAAGTCAGTGGGGAATTATTCATGTTTTAACTACACCTTATATGCCTAGTGCGAATGGATTGGCTGAAAGGACTATCAGAACATTGAGTGAAATTTTGAGGATGATGACTGTGAATACAAATGATTGGGATATTTGTTTAGGACGTGCTTTGTGGACGTATAATGTAACAGTTCAGAGGAGTATAGGTATGTCTCCGAGTGAGTATGTGATGAATTTTGAGAGATATGTGAGGACGAATATTAGTTTGAATGAAGATGAAAGAGAAGTATGGAAGCAAGCAAATCAAAGATTTGATGGTTATGAAGTTGGAGATAAAGTTTTGAAGGAGATTGTTGAGAAGGGGAGATTGAATGTTAATAAGTTGTGTGAGAAGTATGAAGGTCCGTTTAGAGTGAAAAGAGTTAGTGTGAATGGGTTAAGTTATGTTCTAGAGGGAGTTGAAGGAGCCGAAATACGTGCTCACTATTCGCAATTAAGGAGATGGAGAGAAGCTCCAGAATATATAAGAGAACATCGTATAAATGAGTTATTAGAATGTGAGAAAGAAACTTTGATAGAGGAGACAGATTGCGAAGAAATGGAAGATGTTATGAAAGGGAAGCAATTTGTTCTGGTCGAGACTTGTAAAAGAAAAAAAAGAAAAAAGCAAGCAAAAACTTGTCATAAGTCTACGGACTATATGAAAACTAGAAAAGAAAAACCAAATATTCTTGGGATGGGTCACAGTAATGATTGTATTGGAAAAGAAAAAGATGTAGATAGCATAGGTAAACTGTTTGAGGATAGTCGTAGTGTTAGTTTTGAAGG
>JBCBFY010000192.1:0-6660 GCA_038527325.1 Cyanobacteria bacterium J06614_10 | reverse complement strand
GGGTAGGACTCTCGGTGGCGGGCCGTCCACCCACCACAAAGTCAATGTGGGGAACGTTGATATCTAGATATCTCCCAGTTCCAACAGGTAGTTTTAGCTTAAACCTGTGCCCATATTGACTTTGTGGTGCCATTTGCTCCCAAGTTGGGAGGATAGGGTAGGGAGAGGATGCTTGGGAGTCAGCCTTGGACAAGTTGGGGTTGATGGCGGGGGTGGAGGTTCACTGCTTCCCTCCTCCTCCATTCAGAATGTTTTACAAAAGTGACACCAACATTCAAGTTACAAATGTGACACCAACATTCAAGTTTTCCCTTTTTTTCTTTTTGATGGTTTTTCATTTTTTCTGTTTTCACAAAATCGGAACAAAACTGAAAAATCATCAAGTTTTCTTATGAAAGGAGGTACGCAAAAGATTACGTCCCCTGTTAGAGAATCCCCGACTAAAGTTGACGACCCAAGCGCGAATTTGGATATGAGCTCGGACAACCCACATCCTAACCCTGATAACCAGCAGGAGTTGGGAGATAAACATGACGATGCTGGTAACTCTCATGCTCCTGCTTCCCCCAGAACTAGTTCCGGGAGAGAAGCAGAGAAAGCCCAAGCAAACAAAGCCAACAAACCAAACAAAAGCAAAAACAGAACCACCCAAGAAAACGTGACGATACAAGACTTGTTCGGTGTCCGAAGTGACTCCTGGACAAGATACTTCGCTATGACCATCTCAGGAGACCTTGATAACGTCGAGGTCTTCGACGAATTATACCAGTACCTACCTGATAATTTTGACTGCACCAGACGAACAGACGGCTCTATTATTATAGACGCCAAGACCAAGAGAAACTCCACTAAGATCTGTCAAATGCAAACACTTTGCAACTGCGAAGTAACCACAACCAGAGACCTCCTATTGAACTCCAAGAGAGGTACAATCTTGATACCACCAAGAGAATTCAAAAGCACTGAAAACCTAGAAGCCAAGATTCTACGAACACTTAAAATACAAGACCTACCCGTTTCTAAGGTACGAGTCTTTGAAAAGTCCACCAGAAGAAACAAGCAACTATTGTGCGCCTGCATCACATTTGATAGCAGATCCTTACCATCTGAAGTCCGACTTGGCTTCGAATATCTAAAAGTCAGGGAGGACATACCAAGACCCAGGCAGTGCCGCAAGTGCTGGAAATTTGGTCATCCAGCTGAGCATTGCAGAGGGACCTCTTGCTGTCCAATATGTGGAGCTGAAAACCACACTTTGGAATCCTGCCCCCAATCAGGAAACCACTCTTACAAGGGCCACTGCCCTAACTGCAACACCAAAGGGCACACAGCATTCTCCAAAGAGTGTGTCCACTACAAGAAAGAGCTCGAGGTGCTGACGGTTATGTATAACCATGGCATCCCAAAGGACAGAGCAAGAAGGATCGTCAATGAGTCTGGGATGTTTGCGGGAGTTTCATACGCCAGGAAGGCTGCCCCGCGTCCCGATCCTCCAAGATCTCCACCAGCCAACTCGCCTACCAAGAACCCTCAATCACAACCATCCACCTCCTCTCATGCACAAAACCATAAAAAGCAACAACCACAAGAGACTGCAAATGCCACCCAAGCAAAGGAAACGAATACGAAGCAAAGTCAGGAGCCGAAGCAACAACCATGCAAAGAACTGAGCAGCAACAACCCTCCACCCAAACCCAACCTAGACCATGATGATGTCACAGTAATCGCCGAACCAGAGAAGGCCCTTGAAGAAATATTCGGCAAGGGAAACTCGTCCATATCTAATGAAGCGGAGTCGGACAGCGATGCCATCACCGAGAGTATTCCTTCTCAGGTTTTTGCACCTAAGACCCTCGCTCCTAAACCACAAAGGACAAAACGGTGCAAAAACAACCAGCAGATGAAGGGAATCGCTCCTCTCCTGGACAGTGAGAGGGAGCCCTTCCTCTCCATGGAGGAGGACTCTGCTGATAACCCCTCCGGGGAGGTGGACCCCTCTCAGTCACCCTTCAAAGAAACTGGACGAAAAAGAAAACCAGATGAATCTCCTTCCAAAGCTTCGACCCAGTCAAGTAGGAGAAAGTTGGAGCTGCCCTATGCCATGGAAGAAGCTTTACAAATGAGCTCACCAAAAAGACAACTAGAACTACCAAGCCCACTATCCCAAGTACAAAAGTTGGACGACTCAAGAGGTGCCATAACTAAGCACTCCAACAACTCAGAACCTCGCGTAACTGAAGACCCACCAAGCGACGGTCAGCACTCCGAAAAGGACGACTGTGGATGCAACCAGTGCATCAGAGATATGGCAATTGTAAGGAATGTAGACACCACCCCTGGTAAGCCTATCTCAAAATCCTTCAGGCTAAAAGTCTCTGCCCGAAGAATATATCGATCAACTTCTCTTAAAAACCATCCAACTGCATGTCTTTGCAAAACTCACATGGACAGGATGGAAAAGTACCCAGAGCCATCAAAACCGAAAACAACAAAGCAAGAAGTCTCAGGCAGCGTAGCCAGCCTGCTACAACAGTTTGAAAAGGGCTCTCGCGCAAGTGGCAGCCGTGAGAGAGTTGACCCCAGAACAGGGAAACCACCCCCAGCCAGTCAAGGTTCCAGATTTAACACCAGCAGGTAGTGAAAAATGAATCAACCAAGCAAAAATATAAACAAGTTAAACATACTTCAATGGAACATACAAGGTTTAAGATCTAAAACCCAAGAACTAAACACCATACTTAGTGACAAGAAAATAATGATCGCGTGCCTCCAAGAAACACTCCTGGAGGACACCCAATTCCAACCAAATAGAAAATTTCAAATAGAAAGGAGCCCCCACTTTGCAAATATGCAAAATAGAGGAGTAGCAATCCTTATCAACAATATGATAAATTACTCAAGAATTAGATTAAACACCACCTTAGAAGCCGTAGCAATCAGAATCCACTCGATTAAAACCTATACCTTATGCTCTATTTATCTGTCACCCAATATGAATATAGCAAAGGAGGATCTGAAAGATATAATTAAACAGCTCCCAGCACCTTTCCTACTAATGGGAGACTTCAATGCCAAACACCCTATGTGGGACTCCAATCATGCTCCTGATACTAGAGGAAGAGCCATTCAGGATCTTCTAACAGAGGAGCCAATCAGCCTCCTTAATCAAGGCGACCCAACGCACTACCATGTGCAGACAAACACCTTCTCGACCATCGACCTGTGTCTATGCAGTGTCGGTATGCTGCGCGATTTCAATCTCGCAGTAGATGCTGACTTGCACGGAAGTGATCACTTCCCAATAACCCTAACACCTGTAGACTTTCTTCCACAACACCATGTTCCGAGATGGATTAAGAAGAAAGCAGATTGGGAAGAATTCTCACATGAGGCAGACACAATATGCAGCTTGCGGCTGTGTGAGGCAGAAGAATTCTACAACAAAGTTGAAGAGAAAATAAGAAGCGCAGCACTGAAAGCCATCCCTAAATCTGATGGATATTACAAAAATAGTCCAGTGCCTTGGTGGAATTCAACTTGTGAGAATCTCAAGAAAGAACGACTAAGAGCTCAAAATCTAATGACCCGACATCATACCATCACAAATAGAATTAACTATAAAAAACATAGAAGCTTGTTCCAAAGAACCCAAAAGGACGCTCAGAGATCATCCTGGAAAACTTATGTCTCCACTATCAACTTCAAAACAGAAGAAAGTAAAGTCTGGAGAAGGATCGACAAGATTAAAGGAAAACATTGCCCAAAGCCACTTCCTATAATAAAAGTAAATGGGACTATGATAACCGATCCAAAAGAAGTCGCAAACAGCTTCGCGCAACACTTTGCTGCTGCTAGTGTGAAATCGAAAAACCTATATCCAACTGAGCATAACAGATCAAAACAAAAAGTTAAACGGCAAAAATTCACCGACCCAGGTGGCCACCCTGACAATGTCTATCTTAATGCTCCATTCACCATGGACGATCTGCAGTGTGCTCTAAGTCAATGTGGAGACACCTCCCCAGGACTAGATGAAATTACCATATCGATGCTGAACCACATGACCATCTCTGCATTAACAACCCTCCTACAGGCACTGAACCTCCTCTGGGAAACCAGAGGTTTTCCAAACCAGTGGAATAAAGAAGTAAAGATTCCCATCTCCAAACCAAACAAAAACGCATTTCTCAGAGAAAATCACCGTGGAATCTCACTAACAAGCTGCATCTGTAAACTCTTCGAACGAATGGTAAACAGAAGACTGACCTGGTTCCTGGAGAAAAATAAAATCACTTGTAAGGAACAGTCTGGAAGTAGAAAAGGTCGGTCAACCTCAGATGCCCTCACGCAGCTAACGAGCTACATCGAGACTGGCTTCAGTGAAAGAAAGCACACAACAGCTGTATTCTTTGACTTAGAGAAAGCATACGACACTGTATGGCGATCGGAGATCATGGATGCAGTCTACAAAATGGGTCTAAGGGGAAATTTGCCAATTTTCCTGCAAAATTTCCTGAAAACACGTGAGTTCTGCGTAAGAGTGGGAGCCACCCACTCAGATTTTGTCAGCCAAAACGAAGGCCTACCACAGGGGAGCGTTTTAAGTGTGACTCTTTTTGCCATCGCAATTAACGACATCACAAAACAACTTGGACAAGACGTGCAATGTACATTATATGTAGACGATTTTACTATCTTTAAGTCTGCTATAAATGAGGCACATTCTACTAGGGCTATCCAAACCACAATAAATAGGCTCGAGAATTGGACCAAGACAAAAGGCATGATCTTCTCATCCGAGAAAACTGTGGCAATGAAATTTGAAAAGAGAAGAAAAGGATATGAACCCCACCTAACCCTGCGAGGAGGTAGAATAACAACTAAAGATTCTACTACCTATCTGGGTCTAGTCCTGGACAAACGACTAAACTGGAGAAACCACGTCGAACACCTAAGGGCCAAATGTGCATCTGCAGTAAACATGATCAAACACCTATCCCACCTCTCTTGGGGAGCCGATAGACAAACGCTTCTACATCTCTACACTGCCCTTGTAAAATCGAAGTTGGACTACGGAGCAGAGGTTTATGGCAGAACCACTTCTGGCGTGCTAAAGCGACTCGACCCAATACAAAATGCTTGTCTGAGAGCTTGTACGGGAGCTTTCAAATCTTCACCAGCAGTCAGCCTTTGTACTGAGGCGGGGCTTCCTCCACTAGAATATTCGAGGGATGAGGCCATCCTCAAACAGTTCTTCAAAATGAATGCCTACCCTAACACCCCAGTGTACCAAACTGTGATTAAAGATGGCTCCCCTCAGCTGGAATATATAAAGTCCCTCCTTGACAAGTACGAAATAGGATCCCCAAAAGTATGGCCACATGGAATCCTACAAAAACCCTCCTGGTGTTATCCCTCGATCAAAATATGTCCTTCCATCCAGACAGGGAAAATAAACCAACTACCAATCGATTTGAGGAATAGATTCATGGCACACAAGGACACCCATAAATCAAAACACCATTACACAGATGGATCCAAGACAGAAGAAGGGGTGGGATATGCAATAGTATCTCCAGATAAAACCACCAAAGGAAGAATCACTGCAGAGGGATCTGTGTTTACTGCAGAATTATACGCCCTCAGAGAGGCCATAAATAACATCCTTCGTGATAGCTCTACAAAGAACCATACAGTTTTCTCGGACTCTCAGAGTGCCTTGATGGCCTTAGCATCTTACAAAACCAGATCACCACTTGTGGAATCCGTTAGAAGGAAATATTACCAGGCCATTGATAATGATATAAATCTGGAACTGTGCTGGGTCCCCAGCCATACGGACATCGCCGGAAATGAAAAAGCAGATACCGCAGCTAAAGAAGCAGCCTCCCTTCTCGAGCCCCACTCGTGGAGAGCCATTCCACATACTGACATGAAGAGACCGATCCGAAAAGCAGTAAGGGAAAAGTGGAAGCAGAGATGGAACGACCTGGACAACTTTCCCAAAAGAGAGGGCAGAAAGTTGAGAGAAATCAAGAAAGACGTCGGTAAATGGAAATCATCCTTCAATAGCAACAGGAGGACAGAAACGGTACTAGCTCGACTACGAATAGGCCATACTAACATGACTCATGCCTATCTAATGCAAGGACAATCGAACCCTCCGCTGTGCGATACATGTAATGTTCCAATTACTGTAAAGCACATGCTAGTTGAATGCAGGAAATTTAATTTACATCGCAATAAATACTATACAAATCCAACTCTCGCCGATATCCTAGCAGAGAGCAATAGTTTCTCCGTTAACAAACTAGTCAACTTCCTGAAGGATGCTAACCTTTTCCATCTTATATAAACCCATATAAAATCATCATCATAAGTCACCGACCAGACTAACCAAATAAAACCTGAAATAACTTATTCCTGATCTTGACAAGCCCGTTATGGGCCTACCGATTATGACGAGCCCACTTTGGGCCCACTTTCTATTACTCTCCTCTCTATACTTTTCTTTTTTCCCGGATAAAGCGCATAGATCGCAATCCTTTCTTGCCCCTTTCAATCAATCAATCTACAGCGAAGGCCTGTGTGACCGGCCTTTTAGACAGTTCTGTAAGAGACCTGAATGGACTCAAAGAACTAGTAGACCCCCTCTCTTAG